>CAZOGM010000006.1:29108-42003 GCA_964579445.1 uncultured Acinetobacter sp. | reverse complement strand
CCAACGGATGCCGAGATCAAAACCCGGTGCCTTACCACTTGGCGACGCCCCTAATACTTTAAAACACAAACAAACATCTACAGATGAAAATGATGGCAGGGGCGGCTGGATTCGAACCAACGGATGCCGAGATCAAAACCCGGTGCCTTACCACTTGGCGACGCCCCTATCATTAAACTTCGATATGATTTAATGGTGATTCTTTTAAACTTTTCACCGAGTAAGCTTTACACGGAGAATGCTTAAGAATCTCATCAAGATTCATATCTTCAGTCAGCTCAGTAAAAACACAAGCACCTGTACCTGTAAGCTTTGCAACACCGAACTGATCTAAGTATCGCATAGCCTCATCGACTTCAGGATATAAACTTCTTGCCAAAGGCTCAAAGGCATTTCTGAAATCAGATGGCTTTATCTGATAGGCGCAAAATTTAGTGGTCTTCGTGTCTCTTGTCAACGCTTTTTGTGAAAAAAGCAGTTGAGTGCTGATAAAACAGTCAGGTTTTAGCACTATGTACTGTTTTTGATCTAAGTCTATGAATGTTAAGTGTTCACCAATGCCTTCTGCCCATGCATTTTTACCATGTACAAATATTGGAACATCAGCGCCCAGCTTAAGCCCCAAATCTGCCAATTGTTCAATTTTTAATCCACAGTTCCAGAGTTGATTTACAATCCTGAGTGTCGTTGCAGCATTGGATGAGCCACCACCGAGTCCTGCACCCATCGGAATATTTTTCTCTATTCGAATATTTAAGCCGGAAATCGTTTGAGCAAAAGGTTTTAAAATCTGTGTGGCCTTATAGATTAGGTTTTGCTCAAGCTCAACGCTGCTTAATCCATCGATCTCAATCTCTGCTGATTCTGATTGTTTAAATTCCATCCAGTCGTACAAATCAATCAGCTGAAAAATACTTTGTAACTCGTGATAACCATTTTCACGGCGACCTGTAATGTGTAAAAACAAATTTAATTTGGCAGGAGAGGGAACACGAATCATAAGAATTGAGCTTTATAGTGGTAACGATAACGAGATAGGATTAACGATTTTGTATGACCATTGTAATACGGTTTTCTTGTCCGGTTTCAAGCTGTTGTTGCAAAATTAACTTGTTCGGTAAGGTTGCAGTTTGGTTATAGCTTAAATTGACGGTCCACCCATCTTCAACAATCTGCTCAATACGCTGTTGTTGATCTTTTTTTAGCTCAGCTTTTAAGCTTGCAGGTTTAGCTTGCACCCAATGCACTAGGTTGGTGATCGGGGTTCTCCAGCCAGTGGCTTGTTCAAGTAAGTCTTCGGGTGACTCTGCTGTAACCAGTCCAGTTTTTGCGCTATTTAAAGTGACTTGTCCTGGTTGACCTTTAATTTGAGTTTTACCCACGCCCAGAATCCCACTGAGTTCAATATCAAATTGCTCTTGGTTTTGCTGCCAGGTAAAAAAGGCACTGCCAGATTGCTGTGGTGTTTTTACCCCAATTTTACCTTGAAGATTAAACTGGTTTAATCCTTGCGCTGAAGGCTTGCTTACTTGAGGCTGAGTTTGAATGCTTTGACAGGCAGAAAGGGTAAAGAGACTGATTGAGCTGAATAAAACAAAAGAAATCTTGGCAAATTTAGACATAAACATTAACTCTTATTCAAATTTTGAGGCAACAATAAACCATTAAGCTGTTCTAATTGCGGATCATTTGGATGATTTTGTTGGAGTTGTTGTAACACATCGCTAAATTGATTCAATGCGCCTTGCATATACAATGCTTTGGCAAAACGAACTCCAATATTGACACTTTTACTTAAATCGTAGGCTTTGGCGAGCACACGACTGGCGGTCTCAAAATCATTTTGTAGAAAAGTGATATAACCCAAGGTATCCAAAATGGATGCTTGGTCAGGTGCATTTTCTAGTGCGTGCTCTGCATAACCACGTGCTTCATCTAAACGTCTATTTTGTAGCGCCAGTGTGTAGGCATAAGCATTCAAATAGGTTGGGCTATTTGGTTCAAGTATTAATAAGCGCTTTAAGACGTGATCTAATTGGTCACGATCTTGAAAAGGATCTAGTAGTAAGACTTCTGAGTAGAGTAGCTCTGGATCATCAGGCAGATTTTTTACTGCTTCTTTGAGTAAGCCCAGTGCTGCTTTTTTATTGCCCATTTTTTTTAAGATTTCAGCTTGAGCTTGATACAAAAAACTGGCTTGCTGCGGGTAATTTACGCGTTCTTGAGTGAGAAATCTTAAAGCATCATTTAAACGGTTTTGCTTATCGTAAATGGCAATCAGATTTCGTCTTGAAACCATATACAAGTTGCCATCGACCAATCGATAATAGGCTTTGGCTGTTTCATAATGCTGTTTGCGATCTGCATTAACCGCTAAGTAATAATAGGCATCATTTTGATATTGATTGGAATAGCGAAGTTCAACCAAATATTGTTCAGCCAGCTCATATTGCTTTAAGTCAATCGAAGTTAAACCTGCAATAAATAAGGCTTCCTCAGCTTCGGGCCATTTTTTTATAATATTTTTGAGTTTCTCAAGGGCTACTTCTGGCTGGTTCAGCTTAATCAAATAGCGAACTTCAGCCATGTGAATTTCAAGATTATGTTTGTTCTTCTTACTGCTGCGTTCAAACCATTTTAATGCAGCCTCTTGATCACCCAATGCCATGAGTAGGTTGGCTTTAAGTAAAATAAATCCAGTGGCTTTTGGGCGTTTTCTCAGGGCTTTATTCAGTGTTTTAAGCGCTTGTTCGACTTCATCGTTTTGTGCTTCTAAACTTGCAATCAGCACCAGCACAGACGGATTATCGTTTTCTTTACTTTTGCGTAATGTGGTCAATAAATTTGCGCGATCTTCAGCGGATTCAGGTGAAATCCCTTCAAGAATTTGTTCTAGATCAGAGTCGGGATCGAGCGTTAAAATGCTATCCAAGACATCTGCGGCCAACTCATACTCATGGGATTTGAGTGCGATATGTGCCAAATAAAACTTTGCTGGAACGTCTTCAGGTTCTTGTACAACCCAGTGCGTGGCAATATCTAGAGCAGCTTGTAAATCATTTTGTTCAAGAGCGACATTTAAAGCACGCTGTTTAATGGCAGTGGAACTGCTTCGAATGGCCAGAACTGTATAATTATGAAGTGCTGTGGCTGTGTCATTGGCGGCAATCGCAAACTCAGCCATCATGGTTTGCTCTATGACTTTATGATTCGATTGTGCATGATTAATTTCTCCAGATGCTCTAAGATGAGCACTGTAAGTCATGCTACCGACAAGCAAGAATGTGGTAGAATACCGCCTAATTGTCATGCCGTTGATTCGGCTATTTATTTGACGCAAATTTTTTATCCAAGTACTGCTTTTTATGACACCGTTATTGCACAATAGCATAAATTTAGCGAATTGATGATCTGATATGTCTTTCTTTGCATTGGGTGTCAACCATCAAACAGCCTCCGTTGAACTACGTGAACAAGTGGCTTTTAACCCTGAAAAGTTAAGAGATTTGTTGGCGCAACAACGTCACGAGCATGTATTGAATGACATGGTAGTTGTGTCTACGTGTAATCGGACTGAAGTCTATGCCATGGCAGACAATGCTGAAATGGTAC
This sequence comes from uncultured Acinetobacter sp., assembly GCA_964579445.1. Taxonomy (GTDB): domain Bacteria; phylum Pseudomonadota; class Gammaproteobacteria; order Pseudomonadales; family Moraxellaceae; genus Acinetobacter. The sequence goes on along the minus strand of CAZOGM010000006.1, from coordinate 38,391 downwards.
TAGACTGGCTCGCACAGAAAAATGGTATTGATGTAAAGCAATTACAAAACCATATCTATCGTTATGAGAACTCAGATGCCGTAACGCATTTGATGCGTGTGGCTTCAGGTTTAGATTCACTCATGCTGGGCGAACCGCAAATTATGGGACAGGTTAAATCTGCGCTGACTTTAGCCAAAGATTCAGACGTAGTTTCAGCGCAGCTCAACCGTATTTTTGAATATGCATTTTATGCGGCTAAACGGGTTCGCTCAGAAACTGCGGTAGGGAGTCATGCAGTTTCTATGGGGTATGCGGTTGCTCAGTTGGCACTACAAGTTTTTAGTCAACCAGAGAAGCTTACCGTCATGGTGGTGGCAGCAGGTGAGATGAACAGCTTGGTTGCTAAACACTTGGCTGAAATGGGGGTTGCTAAAATTCTCATTTGTAACCGTAGTGCTGAGCGAGCTGACCAACTTGCACAAGAAATATCGCATCGTGTTGAAGTAGAGATTATACCCTTTAGCGCATTGGCAGAAAATTTACATCGTGCCGATGTAATTTCAAGCTGTACGGGCAGTTTGCACCAAGTCATCTCACATGCAGACGTAAAAGCAGCGTTAAAAAAACGTCGCTATAAGCAAATGTTGTTGGTCGATCTAGCAGTACCACGTGATATTGAGCCGAAAGTTGGAACACTCGATGGCGTATATTTATATGGCGTGGATGATCTGCAAAGTGTGATTGATGAAAACTTAGCACAGCGTCGTCAAGCGGCAGTTGAAGCTGAGGTAATGGTCAATCAACTCGCAACCCAGTTAATGATCCAGCAAAAAGTCAGTCAAGCAGGCACAACGATTCAGTTTTACCGTGAGCAAGGTGATCAAGTTCGTCAGAAAGAACTCGATCTTGCGCTTGAGCGTATTCAACAGGGTGAAGAGGTGACTAAAGTGATGCAAGAATTTGCGCATCGTTTAACTCAGAAGCTTTTGCACCCGACCTCACTATTACTTCGAGAAGTGGCGAAAGCTGAAAATCCAGCTTATTTTGAAGATATCAAAGATCATCTAGAAGAAATTTTTAAACATCAGCGCAAGCCTAAAGCTTAAATATTTTAAAAATTTAAATGTTTTGTATCGTTTGGTGGTTATTCGTTAACCAGTTTTAGACCGATTTTTTTGGTGAGTTCATTGAGCTGTTGTCTCAAATAACGAATTTCGCTTAAAGAAGATGGTTTTTTGAGTTTTTGCTTTAGAAATTTTTCTTGTAATGACAATGAGCATTCAGATGCCAATTTATCTGCCATTTCTGGCGCTTGGGTCAGTGCCTGAATGTTAGTGCGCTGCATAATTTCTACCAATTCCAAATGATATGGACTGCACGCACCTAGAATATAATAACTCGCTAACTCTTGATCATCGGGTAAGTCATCAAAAACTGTATTGAAGATCGCTAAAATTTGCGCCAATAATTCACTTGAATCCATCAGTGCCCGTAAACCTTCAAAATGAATATAAAGGAAAGGGTGATGCATTAGCATCGCCACCGCAAAGTCTTCGTCTTTGGTGCGAATATTAAATGACAAAGATGCATCTAGGCTGACCTGAGGTTGCCATTTTTTATTGAAGCCCAATTTGTCTTTAAAAAATTGACGAATCAAATAGCGGTATGAGCCATGTTTGGGCATTAAATCAGTCAATTGATTAAGCTCGGCCATGACCTGACTTTTTCCTTCAGGGGTGGTGATCTCATACTGTTGACTCAGTAGCGCGAAGATAAAATCGGACAACAACGGGGCTTGTTGCCACATGCGATTAAAGGTTTCTAGCCCTTCTTTTCGTACCAATGAATCTGGATCATGCTCTTTGGGCATAATAAAGAATTTGAGTTCACGTCCGTCATTAAGAAGTGGCAGTGCAATGTCTAAAGTACGGCGCGCTGCTTTTTGACCTGCGGCATCACCATCAAAGGCGATGGTAATTTGACTGTTTTGTTTAAATAAAGTGGTTAAATGGTCGGCGTTACTGGCCGTCCCTAAGGTTGCTACAGCACCCGGAATGCCTGCCTGTTGTAAGGCAATGACATCCATGTAACCTTCAACCATCAGCCAGTTTTGCGCTTTAAGCTTACGCCCTTCGTATAAACCATACAGAAGCTGATTTTTATGAAAGACTTCAGAGTCTGGAGAGTTAATATATTTAGGTTTGATTTCATCATTTAAAGCACGACCACCAAAGCCGACTACACGACCTTTGGCATCACGAATGGGGAATATCACTCGTTCACGTAGTAAATCAAAGTCTCGACCACTGTCACTGGTTCGAATCAAGCCGAGTAATTTTAAACCTTCAATATCTTGGGGAAAGGCTTTCTCTAAATGTTGCCAATCTTCTGGTGCATAACCTAAACGCCAAAATTTTACCGTCTCGAGTCCTAAACCACGGTGTCTAAAATACTGCTGGGCTATTTTGCTATTGGGAAGCTGTTTTTCATAATACAGTGCCACATTTTCCAGCAGATCATATAAATTACCATCTTGAGGAAGCACTTGATCATATTGATCGCTAAAAGCAAAAGCTGAACCATCAAAGGACTCAAAGCCTTCAAAATCCGCAAAACTTTGGAAAGCTTCAAATGGATCTGACTCAAAATGAGTCTTGTTTTCTGCCATGCGAGGCTGAGCTGTTTCATTCTGTATAGAGGTCTGAATAGGTGCTAATGCAGGTGAAACCGTAGGCTTGGGTTTAGCAGTTTCACGCTTATATGATAATTTTTTAGAATCTTGGTTGTCTTTAGGCAGCTCGATTCCTGTTTGACTGGAAAGATCTTTCATCACATCGATAAAATTTCGATGATCTATGTCCATTAAAAAGCGAATCGCGTTGCCATTGGCTTGACAGCCAAAACAGTGGAAATATTGTTTATCACGATACACATGAAAAGAGGGCGATTTTTCCTGATGAAAAGGACAACAGCCAGAATAGGTGCGACCAGACTTTTTTAATTTCACACGCTGACCGATCAGATCGACGATATCGGTACGATCCAAAATTTGATCTATGGTGTGCTGAGGTATAGCCATACTAAAAAGTCAGGTCTAGAAAGTATCAGGGGAAGATGAGTTTAAATCATTCTGCCTATGAAATATATCCATACTGAAGTTTTGTCTTTAATACTGAGCATAAAAAAGGCGGGAATAAATCCCACCTCATTTAGAACTGATGCAGCACAAATTACTGTGCGCGCTGTGGGTCATACAAGCTTTCATTGGCAGGAGCACTTGGAATATTGGCATCATTTTCACGATTGCCCAATAAACCAAAACTCAAACGATTTAATAAACTCGATTGATTTTGAGTCTCTGTTTCTTCAACAGTCGTGTCTTTATCTTGCGCTTTCGCTTCACGACCTAAGATGCCTAAAGTGGCTCTGTTCAGCCAGTTGCCATCTTGGCGTGCAGCTCTTAAGTTGACTTCACCGTTGGATTTTACCAAATTTGGATAATTTAGTTTCAGCACTTCAATATATTGCTGCGCGGTTGCTTTATCACCCAGTTTGTCATAGCCATAGGCCATTGTAGCTAAAGCTTCTGGAATTTGAGGCGTATTCGGGAAATGTTCAACCACCCATTGTCCACGTTCAACTGCTGCTAACCATGCTTTACGCTTAATATTAAAGCGTGCTGCGGTCATTTCATTTTCAGCCAATTCTTGACCAATAAACTTCATGCGCAGCGCAGCATCGACTGCATACTGACTACTTGGATAACGGCGAATAAAATCGACAAAATTTTGATAAGCTACTTTTAAATAGCTCACGTCACGGTGCGACTGTTGCAAAGACGTATAACGAATCAAGCCGTCATAGTTTTGCTCCATATTGGCAACACCACGAACATAATAGGCATAATCCACGTTGGGATGCTGAGGATTCAAGCGAATAAAACGATCCGCTAAAGCCACTGTACCTTCATAGTCTTTTTGTTGAAATTTGGTGTAGAGCAAGTCGAGTTGTGCTTGCTGGGTATATTGGCCAGTTGGATAATAGGTATCGATTGCTTCTAGTGATTGTGCAGCATCGCTATATTGGCCACGATCTAATGCTTTTTGCGCTTTATCAAAATAAATTTGTTCGCTAGATTTTGGGCCAGTATCGACCACATCTTTCTTGGGATTACTACTACAGCCCACAAATGTAGCTGCTAAGCCTAGCGATAAAGCAAGCATTGTAACTTTATAACGTGGTAGCGACATAAAAATTCCTCTGTTTATACGGGCAATAGGCTACAATTGCACTATTAAACCACTTTTGTCCGAATGAGCAAATGACTTCAGCACAATCTTCTAATTCTAATTTCCCAGAAAACGACTTCAATTTGATTGAAGAATCTGAGGATGCAGATAATCATATTTTAGCGCCAACTGCAACACGTGTATCGTTGCAATTTCAATTGGATGAGAGCTATTCAGGTCAACGAATCGATCAAGTTGCAGCATTGGTTTGGAATGATTTCTCTCGTGAAAAATTGAAACAATGGATGAAAGAAGGTCATCTGTTGGTCAATGGTAATATCGTAAAACCCAAATATAAGTGTGAAGGAAATGAAGCATTAACGCTAGACGTTGAGCTTGAGGCACAAACTACCAGCCAACCTGAAAATATACCTCTAGACGTAATCTATGAAGATGATGACATTTTAGTCATTAATAAAGCAGTGGGTATGGTGGTACATCCGGGCGCAGGTAATCCCAATGGAACGCTGGTCAATGCAATTTTGTATCACCATCCAAAATCGGTTGAGCTGTCTCGTGCAGGTCTTGTGCATCGTATTGATAAGGACACCAGTGGTTTATTGGTTGTCGCGAAGAATCTAGAGTCACAATTTTCTTTAAGTAAACAACTTGCGAAAAAATCAGTCTTTCGTGTTTATGATTTGATTTGTTACGGCAATATCATTGCAGGCGGCACAATTGACGAGCCCATTAAACGTCATCCGGTAGATCGTGTAAAAATGGCAATTTTACCGGGCGGTCGTGATGCAGTTACGCATTACAACGTTAAAGAGCGCTTTCAAAACTTCACCCGTGTACAGGCGCGTTTGGAAACGGGACGTACCCATCAAATTCGTATCCACTTTACCTATCTCGGTTTTCCGCTGGTGGGTGATCCAGTATATGTAAGCCGTGTCAAAGTGCCAGCGGGTGCATCTGAAAAATTGGCAACGAAAATGCGTACGTTTAAACGCCAAGCTTTGCATGCAACCCAGTTGGGTCTAAAGCATCCGCGTACAGGTGAAGAGATGATGTTTGAAGCGCCGTGGCCTACAGATTTTGTTGAGCTGCTTGAAACTTTACGTACAGAAAATAAAGCGTACTAATTTATCGTTTATTGTTGAAAAAGGATCATCGACATGCAATTTGTTCAAGGGCTCCCCGACGGTGTTTATGTGGGGCAAACTCAAATTGAGCACGTCAAAACTGTCGCGTCTGACTCACTAGATTTGGCAGGATTTAATTTGGCCTTGCATGTTCATGATGATCCCATACGTGTTCAAAAGCACCGTATGGCGCTACTAGATGAATTTGCAGCGTTTGGTGTGAATAAAATCACCTGGATGACACAAACCCACAGCACAATCTGTCACACCATTAATGATCAACTCTCTTTTCAAGCATTAGAAGGTGATGGTTTGGTGACTCAAACACGATCACATGCACTGATGATGATGACAGCGGACTGTTTACCCGTGGTATTGGGAAATGCGGCAGGCACAGAAGTCGCCAATTTACATGCGGGCTGGCGAGGACTGGCTGGCGGTATTATTGAAAATACCATATCCAATATGCATACAGTGCCAACATGGGCATGGTTAGGTGCTGCAATTAGTCAGCCTTGCTTTGAAGTGGGCGAAGAAGTTAAGCAAACTTTTTGTGAAAAATATCCTGAACTTTCACATGCTTTTGTAGCCAGTAAGAACTTGGGGAAACATCAAGCTGATTTATATGCGATTGCGAGTTATATTTTAAAAAAACAAGGTGTTATAGTCATACTTGGTGGAAGTCAGTGCTCTTATCTGGATGCTGATCAATATTATTCATATCGCCGTAATCCCAAGACTGGACGGATGGCGACATTCGTATTTATCCGCTAGAAAGTGTTAAACTCCCTCTACATTGTTATCTAGTTATTTTATGTCTGATCTTAAAAAATCTCTCGCTATTGTCTATCACAGTCCGTATGGACACACTGCAAAAGTGGCTCAGCATATTGCAGAAGGTGTTAAAAACATGCAGATTCATGTGATATTGATGTCTATAGATGATGTCAATTGGGATGTATTAGATCAGGCAGATGCCATTGTATTTGGCTGTCCGACTTATATGGGTAACTTAACTTCAGGCTTAAAGAAGTTTATGGAGGATTCATCCAAACGTTGGTTAGCTAGAAGATGGCAAGGTAAACTTGCGGCGGCTTTCACCAATGGTGGCGGTTTAAGTGGCGATAAATTGGCAGTACTTCAGCAAATTAACCTATTTGCAATGCAGCACGGGATGCTGTGGACGGGTTTACCCTTGATGCCGACTGGACGCAATTCAGAGGATCTCAACCGTATGTCCAGTTTCTTGGGCTTAATGACCCAGTCAGACAATGCTTCTGTCGAAATCACGCCGCCTGAAGGCGATCTAAACACGGCAATTTGGTTTGGCGAATACATTGCAAGTGTGATGCACAAGTTTAACCCTTAAGTACTGTTTAAAACTATTTTAGAAAAAGTAATTAAAAAGCACTGCATAGAACAGTGCTTTTTTTGTTTTTAATAAATTGATAATTTAGTCACAAAAAATATAATAAACGCCAATTACATTTTAATTAAACAGATTTATGATAAAGCTAATACAAAAATAAAATTTAATGGATGATGGAGAATCAGGATGAACTTGAGGAGAGCATTAGAACTCTTATGCGTGATTACTCCCGTAATCAGTATATTCTCAATCCCCACTTATGCAAAAGAGGCATTACAGCCGTTATCGGATACCGAGCTATCTGATGTGAATGGTCAAGCGCTTATGAGTATGTCTTATATTGCTCCAACAGATGTAGCCAACAAAATGTCGGGTCAAGGTGTTGGTTTTTATAAATTAGGAATGGAAGCAGAACTTGAGCTGAATGCCAACATAAAAAAATTACAGCTAGGTTGTGGTGGTCTCAATGGTGCAGGCGGTTGTGATATTGATATCGATAATCTCAGTCTAAGCGGGGTTGCAGATACGCGTGATGGACGTGTCGGTTCTTCTGCAAAATTAACCAATCCCTTTTTAGAATTTGCAATTAAAAATCCAAATTCCGCGTCCACTCGTGAAATGGTTGGCGTGAGGCTAAGTGCTGAAAAGGCTTTGGGTCTATTAACATTAGGTGATGAGAATAGAGATGGACCGAACGGGATCAATCAGCTAAGTGGTGCTTTAAAGATTAAACCCACCACAGGTGTGGCGAGTACAGCACCGAGGTCAATGACCTATAACGACACGGAAATGAAAATTAAAGGCGAAATTAAATTATTAGGTTCCTTAATACAGCCAGATTTTGATACTAACGATTATAACCTTCAGCTTCAAAGTACGGGTGCGAACTTGTCGATCAATGGCACAACCATTTATGGAACGCGATTAGAAGCTGCAAAATTGACGGGTTCTGCAACGATTGGTAATCTAAATTTTGGCGGGAATATTAATGCCAGTGTTAAAATACCACTTATTTCATTGATTCCACTCACTATTAATGCAAATGGTTATATCTCAGGTCTTAGAGCAAATCTCGATGTTAATGAAGACTTGGGCTTTATTCATAAGCTTCCACTCAACAATCCATTTTCACTTTCATTGCAAAACGATACAGTCCATTGGCCTGGGGCTGAGTATGCAGCAAATCGTGGCTGGTGGCTTGCGATTGAAGATCAAATTGATATTGGACAGGTTACGCCGTCCAATCCAATTGAAGTGACCAATGATATTTTAAAACAAGTTGTTCCCAGCATTAGTAATTATTTGACTGCTAATCCTCCAAGTTGCCCATTGGCATCTTGTTTGATCGCGGGATTAAATATAGGTCAAGTGAATCTTTCATCAGCTAATCCACTTTATTTTCCGATTAAAGATCTTAAGCTGGCAACTCAAAACTTCGCACCTAACTGTTACGGTAATCTAAAGTTCTGTTAAGCATACTGAAAAGTCAAAAACCTCCTTATCTGGAGGTTTTTTTTGGCTATTGGTCGGAAAAATGAAATTAAAAAGTAATAGCATTTAATAGAAATTATTTGAACAAGATAAATAGCTTAGATAAAGAAATTCATTTCTATATATCACGCTTTGTCTGCACACAAAAACAGAACTTTAAAATGAAATGTTTGAAAAATTGAAAATGAATGATAAAAAATAGAGATGCTTAAGGACTAAGCAAAAAAAAGAAAATGTAAATGGAGAATGATCATGGTCTTAAAACGATCGATGAAAGTATTCGGCTTATGTTTACCTATAGCCTTTGCAATGACTTCGGTTGCTTATGCGACCACCACGCAAATGCAAAATTTGAGTGATGCTGAGCTGTCTGATGTTAATGGCCAAGCTTTGATGAGTTTGTCATACCTTGCTCCAACCGATAATGCTAATCCTATGAAAAATATTTCCAATAATAATGTTGGATTTTATAAGTTGGGATTAGAGGCTGACGTCGAGTTAAATGCCAATATTCAAAATGTGCAGTTAGGATGTGGTGGATTTAATGGTAGTGGTGCATGTGATATTGATATTAAAAATCTTTCACTTTCTGGTTTGCCTGATGGTTACGATAACAAAGGGAATCCGCTATATAGCGGAGGTCGTCCCTCAAAAAGTGCTGTCTTAAGTAATCCTTTCATTGAATTTGCGATCACTAATCCAAATTCGGCATCAACACGTGAATTTAAAGGATTTCGTCTTAGCGCAGAAAGTATTAATGCTTTGCTGACAACAGGTCTAAATAATAGCGCCAATCCAAGCAGCACCGATGGTATACAAAGCTTAAGTGGTTTCATGCAGATTGCTGGAACCACAGGGACAGCAAGAACCCAGCAAACCACTTTTGGTTTAACGCCGAATCAACAATTGGGAGGCGTTGCTAGATTGTGTGCGGGTATTCTTGGCACTTGTTTGCTAGCAGATACAGATATTAACTTTGTCAGTAGACCTACATCAAATGATTCAACAGGGATTACCGTTCCTTCTGTTGCAACCAACTTTAATATCAATCCATTTACCATTAATGG
>CAZOGM010000006.1:22108-29008 GCA_964579445.1 uncultured Acinetobacter sp. | reverse complement strand
TTGACAGGCACAGGTGGTTATCTGTCTGTACAAGATATAGCTTTATTATGGCCAGGTGCTTTCGTAAGCGCTAGTGATGCAAGCAAAACCAATTTATCTACTATTTCATCAAATTCTGATGTTGCTCAGCCTGGTTGGTGGATGTCATTTGCACAACCTGTTGAACTGGGGCATTTAGATGTGACCAATCCAATTGTATTGGATGACAATATCTTGGGCCAAGTGGCTCAACGTGTTACACAGACCTTAACCCCAAATTATGTAAATAAACCGCAAGCGGAAGCAACCAGTATTGCTGCAATTGTAAGTTTATTGGCAGATAACCCATTGACCTCCAAGATTGTAGCGGATTTAAACACGGCATCTGCTTCTAATCCTGTTTACTTTAAATTGACTAATCAAAAACTAGGTAATCAGGAAGTGGTATCAAACTGCTATGGCTCTTTAAAGTTCTGTTAGTTTGCTGAGGTTGAGAATAAAAAAACCGCCATAATTGGCGGTTTTTCTTTGCTTATTTTATTTATGAAAAATTCGGGCTTTATCACGTTGCCAATCACGGTCTTTTTCAGTCGCGCGTTTGTCATGAAGTTGTTTACCTTTTACCAGTGCAATTTCAATTTTAACCAAGCGACCTTTCCAATAGCATGCCAAAGGAACACACGTGTAGCCTTTTTGATTGATTGCACCTTGTAACTTTTCAAGTTCACGACGAGACAATAGGAGCTTACGTGTGCGTGTTGCTTCTGGCACAACATGCGTCGATGCAGACAAAAGCGGCTGAATTTGAGCACCAAAAAGGAAAGCCTCATTATTTTTAAAGGTAATATAGCTTTCTGTAATGCTCATACGCCCAGCACGTAACGACTTTACTTCCCAGCCTTGTAATGAAAGACCTGCTTCGAACTTTTCTTCAATAAAATAATCGTGGCGTGCGCGTTTGTTCTGCGCGATGGTGCCACCATTATTCTTTTTAACGACTATTGATTTCGACATAATACAAATATTCCAAGATTAGCTATATTTTGCCTTAAACCAAGCTTAAGGTGAAGACATTTCAATACTAAAGAGGGAGTACGCTATGAAACAAGTTTTTGTTAAACTATGTACCTAAACAATAAACTTGAGAATAAATGGATGTCTAAAACTCGTGTAATTTATCCAGGGACATTTGACCCCATTACGAATGGTCATATTGATTTGGTATCACGTGCAGCGAAAATGTTTGATGAAGTGGTGGTTGCGATTGCCATTGGTCATCATAAAAATCCTGTATTTAGTTTAGATGAGCGTGTTGCACTTGCGAAATCATCTTTAAGTCATCTATCGAATGTTGAGTTTGTTGGTTTTGACGGTTTACTGGTGAATTTTTTTCAAGAACAGCAAGCGACAGCCGTGCTTCGCGGACTTAGAGCTGTTTCTGATTTTGAATATGAGTTTCAACTCGCAAATATGAACCGCCGTTTAGATTCAAATTTTGAAGCGGTGTTTTTAACCCCTTCAGAGCAATATTCATTTATTTCATCTACATTGGTACGTGAAATTGCACGTTTAAATGGTGATGTGACGCAGTTTGTACCGCAAGCTGTAGTTGAAGCCTTTGACCGTAAGCACAAACAAGGTTGGTAGAGTGTCTTTATATATAACTGATGAATGTATAAATTGTGATGTGTGTGAGCCTGTATGCCCAAATGAGGCTATTTATATGGGCGAGCTGATCTACGAGATTCATCCTGATTTATGTACAGAGTGCGTCGGTCACCACGACCAACCACAATGTGAACTTTTCTGCCCAGTCGACTGCATTCCACGTGATCCGAATCATGTGGAAAGCCATGATGAATTGATGGAAAAGTATAAAAAGTTAATTGCTCAAAAAAGCGCGAGCAATTAGTGCAAAAGTTTGCTAACATGCGCGACTTGAAGTGAGCTAGACGATCGCTGCTGCGTAGATCTTCGTGATTGAAACAGGGGAGGAAAGTCCGGGCTTCATAGGGCAGGGTGCCAGGTAACGCCTGGGCGGCGAAAGTCGACGGCAAGTGCAGCAGAGAGTAGACCGCCATTTTGCAACTGATCTTTGGGTCAGCCTAGAAAGTGGTAAGGGTGAAAGGGTGCGGTAAGAGCGCACCGCGTGTCTGGTAACAGTTCACGGCAAGGTAAACCCCACCAGAAGCAAGACCAAATAGGAATCCTGAGGCACGGCCCGTGCTGGATTCGGGTAGGTCGCTTGAGCGTACGAGTGATTGTACGCCTAGAGGAATGATCGTTCACGACAGAACCCGGCTTATCGGCTCACTTCATCAAAATTTAAACAAACAGTGCTTAAATCACTTGACGAATACCATAATCAAGTAGATAATGCGCCCACAGTTTACGGCTATGTAGCTCAGTTGGTTAGAGCACCGCACTCATAATGCGGGGGTCACAGGTTCAAGTCCCGTCATAGCCACCATTTTTATAGACCTTGCTCACTAGCAAGGTCTTTTTTTATGTCTAAAATAAAGTATTACTTGTCGGAAATTGTTCGCTTAGCTTTATTCCTTAATGCAGAAAACCAGAAATATAAGGTTGTTCAGTATTTACCAAAATAATTTCTATTGAGCTTCTATGTCTAGATTCTTCTGATGAACTAAAATTTTATTCACACAGGGTCCTATTCGGATCAAATCTAAGTTTTGGAAACTCTCGATCAAATTTTTTCCAAAATTCTAAGTTGTGCACTAGGGTTCGTAAAAATTGGCTTTGCAGGGCTGTAATATTGGAATGATTCAAATTAAGCTTTGCGCAGTGCATGGAAATTGAATTCTCTTTTGCAATACTTAATTTTAAATCACTGAAAATATGATCGATATTCACCAATTTTCGTTGAGTCTTGCTGAGCTGTGCCAAACTGCGTTTTTGTTACATGTTTAAAACGGTTTGATGGTTATCCACTCTGCTACATCACGGTGTACACCGTTTTATTCAACGAAAACTGGGCTAATCAATTGGCAAGCATTCAGTAATGTTAAAACTAGAGTCAAGGCTATAATTTTAAGAGGCATAAATTTTATCTTTTTTAGAATTATCAGTATATTGCATGTATAAATGTTGTGATCTGTACTAAATATATACATTTATAAGCTATTTGCTCAAAGGGTGATCATCAGTGTTTCAGATTGCTTGACGGGGCTTATATAAATTTAGATAATGCGCGCACAGGTTACGGCTATGTAGCTCAGTTGGTTAGAGCACCGCACTCATAATGCGGGGGTCACAAGTTCAAGTCTCGTCATAGCCACCATTTTTATAGACCACGCTCACCGCGTGGTCTCTTTTTTTGTGCGCAAAATAATAATTTAAAAGTGTGAAGTTTTTATTTGGAAAGAAAGTTTTGAATCAATTGTTGGGTTGAATCTGCCTGATAGAATGGCTGCATGAGTGCTTCAATAAGGGTATCTAATACATCATTCTGCGCTAACCCTTGTAGAAAATAAGGCGCAAAGCGCTGAGCTTCCTCATGCAAATCCTGCTCCTCTAGACCTACAGCATTTAATAACGCTCTTAAATCATAGTCCGCAAAAGACTCATAAAAAGCATCGACTACATGCAAAATAATTGCTTGAATCTGTGGTGTCAGGCGTAATTCTTTCCAGAATTCATAGACCAGAATAAAAAAATCTTCAACATCAATGGCTTGTAGCTGAGAAAAAATTTCACGCACTGGGTGAGTTTTTAGGTCTGACCAAATTTGCAAAGCGATTTCAGAAAGTTCTTCATTGGGGAGGGTAATCACAAAGCCAATTTGTTTGACTATGGTTTGAGCGAGCTGCTGTTCCAGTTTAAGCTCAATTTGATGTTGTTGCTCTTGTATGAGGCCGAGTAGCTTAGAACTGAGGCTTTGCTCACTTAGTTTTAATTTACGCAAATGATCAAGCCACGGGGTGTGACTTTCTAAAATTTGATTGGCCAGCTGTAAACTAATATTTTGAACTTGAGCATTTTGGATCAAATATGTTTGAGCGTGTAAGCGAACGTGTTCCAATTCTAAAATTTTATTCAACCAGATTTCAAAAGACTCATCCGACACGACATCATGAAAAGTCATCGGTGTATGTATAATAAAATGATGAATTTTCTGCGCGACACTACCGATAAACTCTAAAAGTTCTGCGCCAAGATTAAGTTCAAATGCATATTTGCGAACGACAGCGTGTAGTTGCTGACGCTGTATCACGTCTTTAAGTAAAATCTTATCAGCATTTTGATAAACGCGACTGACAAACTGTTCTAGATAAATGTTGTTATTTGAATGCAGTAATTGTTGTTTGGTAAATTGAACCTGCTCAAGCATAAGCGCTTGAGCAAGTTGTTGAGCAAGTGCCTGATTAGACACCAGCTTTCCACCCATTGACGATTGGATAGCGACGTTCACGGCTGAACGCACGTGAGCTAATACGTGGACCAATCGCGCCTTGACGACGCTTATATTCGTTGCGATCGACCAATTGAATGACTTTTTCTACAACGGCTTTGTCAAAACCTTTTTCAATAATCTCATCTTGGCTGAGGTCTTCTTCGATATATGCATATAAAATTGCATCGAGTATATCGTAAGCGGGTAACGAGTCTTGGTCTTTCTGATCAGGACGTAATTCTGCTGAAGGTGGGCGAGTAATTACGCGCTCAGGAATGACAGGTTCCTTGTCTATGCTATTACGATATTTTGCCAACTCAAACACGATGGTTTTATAGACATCTTTAAGAACTGCAAAGCCGCCAACCATGTCACCATACAGTGTGCAATACCCAACAGACAATTCAGATTTGTTGCCAGTTGCCAGTACCAGATTACCAAATTTATTGGATAAACCCATGAGTAAAGTGCCGCGAGCACGCGCCTGCAAGTTTTCTTCAGTTGCATCTGCTGGAGCGTTGCCAAAGAAAGGATGCAAAGTCTGCATAAAGCTGTTTACGATGGGATGGATTTCTGCGATGCCAAAAGTCACACCTTGACGCTTGGCTTGCTCAGTGGCATCTTCAACACTGATTTGAGATGTATAGGTATACGGCATCATCACGGCTTGAACTTTATCCGCACCAATGGCATCAACGGCAATGGCTAGGGTTAAAGCAGAGTCGATTCCACCAGATAGTCCTAAAATTACGCCTGGAAATCCAGAGCGTTGAACGTAGTCGCGTGTTGCCATAACCAATGCTTGATAAATTTCTGCAATGGTGTCTACGCTTGGCGCAATTTCTGCTGTTTTATAGCTTTTGCTTTCAACTTCATAGTCGACAGTGTAAAGCGCTTCTTTAAAACTTGGTGCTTCTAGAGCCACTTCACCCGATTGATTGATTACAAAGCTTGTACCGTCGAAAATGAGGTCGTCATGACCACCGACTTGGTTGGTATATACAATATTGACGTTTAACTGCTTCGCAAGTTCTTTCAATGTGACAATACGATGCTGCGGCTTACCCACTTCATAAGGTGATGCATTGAGGACAAGAATGCTTTCAACATTTAATTTTGCCAGTTGTTGAACGCTTTCTAACGTCCACACATCTTCACAAATCAATACGCCAAATTTATGACCTAGATATTCAAAAACAAGATGTTGATGACCTTCCGTGAAATAACGTTTTTCATCAAATACACTATAATTCGGTAGGTTTTGTTTGTTATAGACACCTAATACCTGTCCATCTTTCATCACTGCAGCAGAGTTGTAACGATGTCCGCTTTCCGTTTGATTGACAAAACCAAACACCATGACAATGTCTTTGACTTCAGCAAGTTGTTCAAATGCAGACGCTGTGCGCTTGGTCAAACTTGGACGTAATAGCAAGTCTTCCGCAGGATAGCCAATCGTACATAATTCTGGAAAAACGATAATATTGGCGTGCTGTTTTTTGGCTTCATTGGCGAGTTCAGTCATTTTTTGAACGTTAGCGTTTACATCACCAGTATATGGAGAGAATTGAGCAAGAGATATTTTAAAACTATTCATTTAAACCAAGTCCTATTCCTATAGGTTAAATATACACAACTTGCTGATTCGTATAAATATAATTATTCAGCCGTATGCATCTGATAAAGTAACACTGCCTAAGGGCGAAAAAATCAAAATCATCAACGAATGAAATTAAAAATCTTATTTCTTGCACGGCAAAAATTATGACTTGTACGTATTCTATCTAAAAAAAAATCATATACTAGCGTTAAGTGAGTAATATTCAACACGAAGCCTACACAAAAAATAAAACTATAAAAATCATCCTGTAATTTTATGCATTAATCCGTGTGCGTTTTTAAAATAATATTGGGGATTTTGCCTAAAAAAATATCCTTGGCAATGTCACCTTGTTGTTCAATATTATAATCTCGAAATGGTTTTAAATCTTTAAGCTGATAAGAATACGGATTGTATTTACCCATCGAGAGATAAAAAGCGGATTGTAAAATCGCACCTCTAAGCAGTACAGAGATACCTTGTTGATGCTGATAGACATGCGCCATTTCATGTATGAATATGGACTGATAGCTTAAATTTTCTTGACTAAAGTCTGTACTAAAATGTGCATTTCGAATATGAATATAACCTTGTGGTGCCATAAATACGTGTTTAGGCTGCCAAGGCAAATAAGGGTGATTCATGATTTTAACCCGATCATAATCAATCAAATCGGCATAAACTGAGCGACAAAGTTCAATCTCACCCAAAGTCAAACTGCGATATCGAAATCGATCTAATTTTAATAAACCTATAAGGTGATGCAATAGTTTCAACAGCAACTCCAATATGTTCTCTTCATTTAATTTTAATCATACATTCTGATTATGAGTGTAGCTTAATGGTATTGAAGTATTGAAGTATTGAAGTATTGAAGTATTGAAGTATTGAAGTATTGAAGTATTGA
>CAZOGM010000006.1:0-22008 GCA_964579445.1 uncultured Acinetobacter sp. | reverse complement strand
GTATTGAAGTATTGAAGTATTGAAGTATTGAAGTATTGAAGTATTGAAGTATTGAAGTAAAAAGTAGCAAAAGTTTCATTGTGCGACATGAATCAATGCTGTCCCGAATTGACACAAAAGCGGTTTTAAATGCTAATCCAGTGCTCATATTGTTAGACAATATTTCTGTTAGGTATTATTTGCATATCGAAAGTTCTATTTTGCAAATGGTTTTGAGGATAATTTGGCTTAATTTTCTATAAAAGTGGTTTGGTTCACGTCTTAGGTGGATTGGATCTGATGCATATGATTAGAAAAGAGTATTTGCCATGCTATTCGCTCAGCCTATAAAAAAGTCACTCGCACATCTGTTTGCAAGTCCAAAGTTTGATACGACTCAGCAATCTAAAATTATTCCGATTCGTCATATGAAGTTTGATTTTGATCATCGCAAAATCGATCCCAAATTCTATTTAAAGGCGGAATTGGCAAGTGCATATTTTGCATCTTTGTCTATATTTTTAACCTATGGTGAGGATTTGGTGATTGATACTGCGCGATATCACCGTGATATGGTGCAAGATCCTTTGTTAAAACAGCGTGTAACGTCATTAATCGGTCAAGAAGCGTTACATTCAAAATTGCATGAAGAGTTGAACGATGCATTTCTACAAGCAGATTTACCCGTAAAATTGTTTAGATTTCTTGCACATCATGTTTTTGAATATGGCTTTAATCGCTTACCGCAACCGATGAAATTGTCACTGATGGCGGGGATTGAGCATTTTACCGCCGTATTAGCAGAGTATATGATGAATCACGAAGAGATTTTCTTTAAATCTCAGGATGAAAAACAGCGCGCGATTTGGATGTGGCATATGCTTGAAGAATCAGAGCATAAAGATATTGCCTATGATGTTTTTCAGCATTTATCAGGTAATTATGCATTGCGTGTCGCTGGCTTTTTCCCTGCACTTATTACGATTTTAGTCCTGATTTCCGCCGCTTCGCTTGTGGTGCCTTTTTATCGCAAACCATCTAATCTGATTAATTTGTCCTATTACAAAGATATGTACCGCAGTGCTGGACTGATCTTTGGGTTAAAAGATGGTGTATATGGCAGTACCCTTGGACATATTTTTGATTATTTGCGTCCTAGTTTTCATCCTAATGATCACGATACTTCTGCCTTTTTGGAATATTACAAGGAAAAATTGTTAAATCCAGTAGATGGCATACTTACACCGTACTTTGTTAAAGAATTTACACCAGCCTTGAAAGTCTAGTAGCTAGAAATAAATTAAACATTGAAAATAATAAACAGGGAATAAATATGGGACTATTTAAAAAGACAAGGACACCCAGTCACAACGCTTATGCTGTGGTGACTGGCGCGGGCAGTGGCATTGGTCGTAGTTTTGCACTTGAACTTGCACGCCGTGGCGGTGAGGTGGTGTGTGCAGATATTAATCTTGATGCAGCACAGGAAACCGTGGGGCTTATTCAAGCCGAAACGGGTCAAAAAGCATATGCAATAGTCTGCGATGTAGGTGATAAAGCCGCTGTTGAAGCACTCTCAGAGCAAGCTGAAAATTTACTGAGTCATCCTGTGACTTTACTCATTAATAATGCAGGCGTGGGCTTGGGTGGAAAGTTTGATGAAGTGTCTCTTGATGATTGGCAATGGTGTATGCATGTCAATTTGTGGGGCGTGATTCATGGTTGTCACTTTTTTGTACCCCAGTTTAAAAAGCAAGGCTATGGTGCAATTATCAATGTGGCATCAGCAGCAGGCTATACCGCGGCACCTGAAATGACGGCTTATAACGTGACCAAGTCTAGTGTATTGGCTTTATCCGAAACGTTATCCGCTGAGCTTTACCCTGACAATATTCGAGTCAATGTGCTGTGTCCGACCTTGGTGCCCACCAATATCATGAAAAATGGGCGCTTACCTAAACAGTATTCAGGCAAAGCAGACAATCTGTTGCAAAACCACGCTTTTGTGACCAGTGATCAAGTGGCACAAAAAACCTTGAATAACTTGGATGCAGGCAAGCTCTATACCATCCCTCAACCTGATGCAAAGTTGTTTTGGCTGATGAAGCGTGCTTCACCTGCGCTTTACGCAAAGATGCTCGGTATGGGTTATCCACTCTTTAAAAAAATTGTGAAGTAAACGTTAAATAATGAATTTGAAGAAAGAATCAGATTCACTGCATGAGACATTAAAATGAGCAATCGAAACCAAGCAAAACAAAAAACAAAAACTATAGTAAAAGAAAATAAACCTCAAAGTGAGGTGGTCAATAAGTCGGTAGCACAACCCATTCAGCAGAGTAAAAGTACGTTGACAGAACATAACTCAATGCAAGAGACAGCGCTTAAAAAGCACTCTAATTCGGATCAAAAAGTGCCTGCCCATGCACATGTTTATGACACGATTGTAGTCGGTGCAGGAATCTCTGGTATTGCAGCAGCCTATAAGATGAATCAAGCAGGCTATGACGACTACGTGGTGCTGGAAAAGGCGGATCGGGTGGGCGGTACATGGCGTGACAACGACTATCCTGGTTGTGGTTGTGACGTTCCTTCAGCGCTTTACTCATTTTCCTTCGCACCGAGTCACAAATGGAGTCATTTATTTGCGAAACAACCTGAAATTTTAAGTTATTTAGAGCATGTAACCCGCAAATTTGATTTAAATAAAAAAATTGAATTAAACAATGAACTTCATACTGCCAAATGGGATCAAGCCAAAGCCATTTGGAATTTAGAAACATCAAAAGGTGTATATCAGGCGAAGACAGTGATATTTACCACGGGTCCAATCACGGAACCTTCACTACCCAAACTCAAAGGCATTGAAACCTTTACTGGTGAAATGTTCCATTCAGCACGTTGGAATCATGATTATGATTTGAAAGGTAAGCGCGTCGCTGTGATCGGGACAGGTGCTTCAGCGATTCAGTTTATTCCTCAGGTACAGCCATTTGCAAAAGAGTTATTTGTTTTCCAGCGAACTGCACCGTGGGTGTTACCAAAAGCAGATATGGATTTGAGTGATACCGCCAAAGGGGTCATTAAGCATTTTCCAGTGATTCAAAAAACATGGCGGGGCAGTATTGCTCAGATTTTAAATGGGATTAATTTTGGTTTACGTAATCCGAAAATACTCAAACCTGTCAATGTATTGAGTAAGCAATTGTTGAAACTGCAAATTGAGGATGAGCAGCTACGTAAAGATGTCACACCAAACTTTGATATTGGCTGTAAGCGATTACTTTTTGCCAATAATTATTATCCTGCCTTACAACAAAACAATGTTCATTTGATTCCGCACGGTTTGGTTGAAATTGATGGGAATACAGTGGTTTCTGCAAATGGTGAACGTCATGAAGTTGATGTGATTATTTGGGGGACGGGGTTTGAAGTTTCACATCCACCGATTGGTAAGCGAGTTTACGATACGGATGGAAAATTACTGGCAGAGCGTTGGAAAGATTCGTCTCCAGAAGCGTATTTAGGTACAAGTATTGATAAAGTACCCAATGCATTTTTGGTGTTAGGACCAAATATTTTGGTTTACGATTCGTTTATTGGGATTGCTGAAGCTCAAATTGAATATATTGTCGATGGCTTGGTCAAAATGAAGTCCAATAATATTCAGCAAATTCAGATTAAAAAAGATGTGCTAGATAAACACAATCATTTACTGCAAAAAAATCTGAAAACGACAGTATTTAATGCAGGTGGATGTAAGAGTTATTATTTGGATGCCAATGGTCGTAACTTTGCTGCATGGCCTTGGTCACTAAAAAAACTGAAACAACAGCTTAAGGCAATGGATCTGGATCACTATGATGCAGCTTAATTAAAGCTTCTAAACGAAAAGCCTGAATTTTGATTCAGGCTTTTTTATGCGGTACTAATCAAGTGATTTTAAATCATCATTAAATTGCTCGTGTGTTTTCTTTCAACCAATTGAGCACTTCGCCGTCTAAAGCTGGTGAAAGTTTCTCATAAACAGTTTGATGATATTGATTTAACCAATTTTTTTCGCTTTCATCTAAGAGCGTCAGATCAATTGGGTCAAGATGAATTGGGCATAGCGTTAGCGTTTCAAATTCGAGGAAATCGCCATAGCTATGGTCATCTAAAGCTTTAAGCTGATTTACTACAAGGTTTTCAATTCGAATGCCGTATTGCCCTGCATGATATAAGCCCGGTTCATTGGAAATGATCATACCTTCACGTAAGCGTGTGTGTTCAGTCACTGGGGCATAATATGACAGTACCTGAGGACCTTCATGGACATTCAAAGCGAAACCTACGCCATGACCTGTACCATGCCTATAATCTAATCCATATTTCCATAAAGACTGTCTGGAAATCGCATCAAGCAATGGTGACTGTAACCCTTCAGGGTAAGAGGTCTGTGCCAAAGCAATATGACATTTTAGAACTAATGTGTAATCACGCCGTTGTTGCGCTGTAAGCTGTCCTACAGGAACCACACGAGTGATGTCGGTCGTACCATCTACATATTGTCCGCCTGAATCAATCAGCAGAAAGCCATTGCCTGAAATTTGGCTGTAATGATCAAGCGTCGCACGGTAGTGCGGCAAAGCGCCATTTTCATTGAAACCTGCAATAGTTGAAAAACTTAAACCGATAAATCCGTCTTGTTCTGCACGAAATGCAGTGATTTTTTCATCAATGGTCAGTTCAGAAATAGTTTGTTGTGAAGTTAGAGTATTTTCTAACCAATGAAAAAAATGACACAGTGCAACCCCATCTTTTCGCATGGCATTACGAATATGTGCAATTTCGGATGGATGTTTACGTGATTTGAGTAAAGTAGATGGATTAATTTGCTCAATTAAATCGTTGTTTTTAGCAATTTGCTGTGCATGTAAAACGGAAACTTTAGCAGGGTCAATCAAGACCACCTGATTTTGCTGTGAACAAAGAAAGTCATGACTTTCTGCATAAGGTAAAATTTCAATCCCATCTGCAATCAATTCTTCTTTTAATGAAGCTGAAACTTTTTCAGGGTCAATAAACAACATAATCTGTTGAACGTCAATCCAAAGATGTGCCAAGAATACAGGATTATATTCCACGTCTTTGCCACGACAGTTCAACAGCCATGCAATATCATCTAATGCTGAAATGAAATGCCCTGAAGCATTCGACGCCGTTATTTTTGAACGAATGGTGTCGATCTTTTCAGCGCGGGTTAATGCATTTAATCCATCAGGCATTTGCCAAATCGCTTGATGGGGTAGAGCAGGTCGGTCGGTCCAAATTTGAGAGATCAAATCTAGTTCAGTGGAAACTCGAAAATTTCCAAGTTGAGCAATGTTTTGTAAATCTACAAATTGTTGTGCGGAAATGGTTTGTCCATTGACCGAAATCAATGCATCAGCATTCAGATTTTTCGAAAGCCAAGCGAGATGTGTAGATTCGAAATCAGGGGTTTGCTTTTGGAGTACAAAACCTGTATTGGCTAATTGCTGTTCTGCTTGAACCCAATAGCGACCATCGACCCATAATCCTGCAAAATCTGCGGTGACCAAAACTGTGCCGACAGAGCCGGTAAAACCTGTCAGCCATAATCGGATTTGCCAAAACTCAGGTAAGTATTCCGACATGTGTGGGTCTGCACTCATGGCAATAAATGCATCGACATTTTCAGCCAGCATTTTTTCACGGAGTAGCGCTAACTTTTCAGGAATTTTATTTAAACTCATGCTTTAGCCTGCTTTATGTTCATGGCAATCATTGATTAATTTTAAAATAGGTTTTCGAAGAAGAAAGAGCACAATAGCACCTATAAGTAAGGCTATGACACAGCGTAAGAATAATGTGGGTAAGTTGGCAATTTCACTGGCTGAAACATGACCGCCAATCAAACCTGCCATGAGGTTGCCCAGTGCGGATGCTGTAAACCAAAGTCCCATAATTTGACCACGCATGATAGTCGGGGCAAGTTTGGTCATGGTCGAAAGTCCAACAGGACTTAAGCAAATTTCGCCTAAAGTCATGAGCAGAATCGTACTGATTAGCCACATGGGTGAAACCAAGCTATTTGGATGATTCAGTACCGAATAACTTGCAAAAGTCATCACTAAAAAGCCAGCAGCAGCCAACAGTAAAGCAATGATAAATTTGCTGATATAACTTGGATCTTTATTGCTTTTACCGAGTTTTACCCATAACCATGCGGCGATTGGTGCAAAGATGATGATGAATAATGGATTGGCAGATTGAAACCAAACCGCAGGGACATCAAAACCTAAAATATGACGATCTGTAAAATCTTGAGCAAATAAGTTAAATGAGGTTGGTTTTTGTTCAAATGCTGCCCAAAATAATGCAGCTGCAACAAACAGTACGAAACAAATTAGAATTTTTTTCTTGTCGATAGGTTCTAGATGGGTAAAGAAGTATAAATAACTAAAATAGCTCGCCACGATGATACAAATACTGATGGTTAAGTAGGTCACTACAGCAATCGGATTGATTTGAATAATTCCTGTTGCTGTGAGTGCAACGAGTACGCCGACAGCACCTAAAAAGAGAATGACCCACTTGGGAGCGTTGCGATTGTAATTGACAGCAGCATTCCACGTATTGGCTTGCCCGTTCAAGGTATTTGTATGTTCAAGTTGTGGTACTGCAATCCATCTGAAAATGACCAAGGCAATCAGCATGCCGATGCCACCGATACCGAAGCCAATGTGCCATCCATAATCTTTGATTAAGAAACCTGTGATTAATGGTGCGATGAATGAGCCAAGATTAATGCCCATATAAAAAATAGAAAAGCCTGCATCACGCCTTGAGTCTTGCGCAGAATAGAGTGTACCGACAATCACAGAAATACAGGTTTTAAACAGTCCAGAACCAATAACAATCAGCACCAACCCAAAATAGAAAAAGAAGGGGGTAAATAGTGCAGTCAGTGCAATAGACAGATGACCTAATGCGATAATGATTGAGCCATACCAAACTGATTTGGCTTGACCTAGCCAATTGTCAGCAACCCAGCCGCCTAAAATGGTCATTAAGTACATGGAGCCAGCAAACAGTCCCACAATTGCAGAAGCGGTGGGGCGGTCTATGCCTAATCCTCCTTCTGAAACTAAGGCTGCCATATAAAGAATCAGTAATGGCCGGATACCGTAATAAGAAAAACGCTCCCAAAGCTCTGTAAAAAATAAACCTTTTAGTGGTTTAGGGTGCCCAAAAAATGCTTGATCATTTTGTCGTAAGTTAATTGACACCTTCAAATCCTTTGAAAATGAATAATTAGAATAAGTTTTGTAATATATAAAAAAAAGTTCTGTTTATACTATCTGTTATTGCTATAGATTTGTAATATTCACATTAAAATGACACTAAAAATATCCCTTTTTAATATGTGTGATTTTGCGCAGATATAAAAAAACCACCCAAAAGGGTGGTTTTTTAAAATCAGTTAATTCATAAAGAATTAACGACCTGTGATGTCACGTTGAACTTCACCCGTGTAAAGCTGACGTGGACGACCGATTTTGTAAGGGCCGCTGTGCATTTCTAACCAATGGCTAATCCAGCCCACTGTACGTGCAAGCGCGAAAATTACCGTGAACATAGTTGTTGGGATACCAATCGCTTTAAGAATGATACCTGAGTAGAAGTCTACGTTCGGGTAAAGATTACGTTTGATGAAGTATTCGTCAGATAACGCAATACGTTCAAGTTCCATAGCCAAAGCAAGTTGTGGATCGTTAATGCCTAAAGCAGCAAGAACTTCATCACACGTTTCTTTCATTACTTTCGCACGTGGATCGAAGTTTTTATAAACTCGGTGACCGAAGCCCATCAGTTTAACTTCTTTAGTTTTCACTTTTTCCATGAAGCCAGCAACGTTTTCTACAGAGCCGATTTCATCAAGCATCGTAAGAACAGCTTCGTTTGCACCGCCGTGAGCAGGACCCCATAGTGCAGAAATACCCGCAGCAATACATGCATACGGGTTAGCACCAGTCGAACCCGCTAAACGTACAGTCGACGTAGATGCATTTTGTTCGTGGTCAGCATGAAGCGTAAAGATACGGTCCATTGCTTTTGCAAGAATTGGATCAACTTTGTAATCACGATCAGCAGGAGTCGCAAACATCATGTGAAGGAAGTTTTCAGCGTAGCTCAAGTCATTACGTGGATAAACGAATGGTTGACCAACAGTGTACTTGTAGCTCCAAGCAGCCAAAGTAGGAATCTTAGCAATTAAACGGATCGCAGTGATTTCACGGTGATCAACGTTTTCGATATCTAAGTTGTTGTGATAGAACGCAGATAACGCGCCCACAACACCTACCATGATCGCCATAGGATGCGCATCACGACGGAAACCATTGTAGAAACGACTCACTTGGTCGTGAACCATCGTGTGGTTACGTACTTTAGCGTCAAATTCAGTTTTTTGTTCAGCAGTTGGAAGCTCACCATTTAAAAGCAAATAGCAAGTTTCAAGGTAATCAGCTTTAGTTGCCAATTGGTCGATTGGGTAGCCTCGGTGTAAAAGAACACCTTTACCACCGTCGATGAATGTGATTTTAGATTCACATGCAGCTGTCGCCATAAAACCAGGATCAAAAGTAAAGTGGCCTGCGGCCAATACATCTTTAACGTCGATTACATCTGGGCCCAATGTGCCGCTGTAAATTGGTAATTCAATTTCTTTGCCATCAAGCTGTAATACGGCTTTTTTGCCAGTTGCTTCAGACATTCAATAGATCTCCTGTCCTGGTGAATGTTTTATCTCGCCCGAAATAATCTGTTTTAGGAATCGGGGTCGACGGTTCTAAATTTCCTATAAGCTTAGTGAGTGACCCAGAATTGTCAATTATACTTATGGATAAAAGTGACCCCCTGCAGCGGCTGATTCTTTTACAGTTATGCTGAAGGCTAGGCTCATTTCACTTGCGCCGCAGTATAATAAGTCAAATTAAGCAAGAGATGCAGAAAAAAACGGATTGAACGTGTATATTTTAATGGTTTAAGCCGTTTTAAATATGAATATCAATACTTTTTATCAATAGGTTGAATTCTATAAAAAGACTGAATTTATACAATATACAAAAAATTTAGCCCAAAAATCGATCATTTATCTATTCAAAAATCTCTGAAATATTTTTTTTCATTTTACTTATCAGATGGCTAAAAAATAACAAAATATCATCGTTAAAAAGTTCAATTTTCATCAATGTGCAGGTTTTTTTGACAAATAAAATGATTTCTTCATTGATTCGGGGGGGGGTAAAGAGCAGTTTAAAATTTGATTAAATTTTATCTAATAATTTAAATGATCTGCCAAATACCTATAAATCATTCTTTTTTCTAATAATAGTTACGAGATTTAATCATAAGTAAAATTATATAAAGTATCTCGCTGATCCATATAGAAATTTAGATGATTTCCTCAGCGGAAGGGCGGTGTTATTGTGCTTTAGTCTATAAAAGAACAAATTTTTTTTACAACTATTTTATATAAGTTAATTGTTAAAATATTCATTTAAAAATAGAGGTTTAACTTGGAAATGACACATATAGTTATTGATGAATGCTTAAATATAGATGTAAATGATTCTTATTTAATTGTTTTTTGTTCTTTTTAGGCATTTGCTGTGTTTGTAATTTGATAGGGGAAGTTTTATAATTCCGTGTCGTATAAATGTTTAGGCATTTGCGTGCCTAATAATGCCAGCTTTCCTTCGAATTAATTCCAACAAACTCCGGATGGAGTTTTTACTTACAGGATGCCCGCTGTGAAAAGCAACAGACCTGTCAATTTGTCCATGGGTCAAGTTTTAGAAGTAAACTTAAAATCCCCTGTGGCTATTGCATCAATTCTACACCGTCTTTCTGGTGTCATCGTATTTTTACTCGTACCGGTACTATTGTGGCTTCTTGACAAATCATTGTCTTCGCCAGAAGGTTTTGCACAGGTTCAAGAAATCTTAAATGGTTTTGTTGTGCGCTTTATCGTATGGGTATTTGTAGCTGGCTTGATTTTCCACTTTATTGCAGGTGTTAAGCATTTACTTGCTGACGTTGGCGTGGCTGAAGAGCTTGAAAGTGGTCGCATGGCATCTACAATCGCATTAATCTTGTCTGCAATCGGTATCGTTGCGTCATTTGTATGGATCGTACTCTAATGAAAAGTGCTACAGGCTTTACAGGTTCGGGTTCGCGCGATTGGTTCATTCAACGTGTTAGTGCTGTTGTTTTGGCTGTTTATACTGTTGTTATTTTGGGTTGGATTCTGTGTAACAGCGGTTTCAGCTATGAACAATGGTATGGCTTCATGATGACAACGCCAATGAAGATTATGTCTTTATTGTCAGTCTTATCTCTTGTTGCACACGCTTGGATTGGTATGTGGCAAGTATTCACAGACTATGTGACGACTCGTCAAATGGGTCCTTCGGCGAATGGTTTGCGTATTGTGCTGACTTCAGCAGTGATTATTGCTGTATTGGCATATGCAATCTGGGCGATCCAGATTTTTTGGGCGAATTGATAGGAAACAATCATGGGCGCTATAAACCCTAAAGAAGATTACACAAATATTCCACATGAAACTTTCGATGCAGTCATCGTGGGTGGTGGTGGTTCAGGTATGCGTGCGTCTTACCAACTTGCTCAAGCTGGTTTGAAAGTTGCGGTACTGACTAAAGTTTTCCCAACACGTTCACATACTGTTGCAGCGCAGGGTGGTATTGGTGCATCTCTTGGTAATATGCAAGAAGATAACTGGCACTACCACTTCTACGACACAGTTAAAGGTTCGGATTGGTTAGGTGACCAAGACGCAATCGAGTTCATGACGCGTGAAGCACCTCAAGTGGTTTATGAGTTAGAACACTTGGGTATGCCATTTGACCGTAATGCAGATGGTACAATTTACCAACGTCCATTCGGTGGTCACTCTGCGAACTACGGCGAAAAAGCTGTTCCTCGCGCATGTGCTGCTGCCGATCGTACAGGTCACGCACTACTTCATACGCTTTATCAAAGCAACGTGAAAATGGGTACGCAATTCTTCGTAGAGTGGATCGCGCTTGATTTGATCCGTAACGAAGCAGGTGATGTACTTGGTGTAACGGCAATTGACCAAGAAACAGGTAAAATTGCGGTATTCCAAGCAAAAGCGACATTGTTCGCAACGGGTGGTGCTGGTCGTGTTTACCGTGCATCAACCAATGCTTATATCAATACTGGTGATGGTCTTGGTATGGCTGCTCGTGCAGGTATTCCATTACAAGATATGGAATTCTGGCAGTTCCACCCAACAGGTGTGGCTGGCGCAGGCGTATTGTTGACTGAGGGTTGTCGTGGTGAGGGTGCAATCCTTCGTAACGATTCAGGCGAGCCGTTCATGGAACGCTATGCACCGACGCTTAAAGATTTGGCACCACGTGACTTCGTATCACGTTCTATGGACCAAGAAATTAAAGAAGGTCGTGGTTGCGGTCCGAAGAAAGATCACATCTTGCTTGATATGACCCACTTGGGTGCTGAAACGATCATGAAGCGTCTTCCATCTGTATTCGAGATTGGTAAGAAATTTGCGAACGTTGATATCACCAAAGAACCAATTCCTGTAGTACCTACAATCCATTATCAAATGGGTGGTATCCCGACCAATATTCATGGTCAAGTTGTATTGCCAGAAAGCCCAGAAACAGTGGCGCTTGAGGCAAGCTATGACAAAGACACCGATGTGTATTCACACAATGCGGGTGATCGTAACTTCACCAAACCTGTAAAAGGTTTCTACGCGATTGGCGAATGTTCATGTGTATCTGTTCATGGTGCAAACCGCTTAGGTACCAACTCACTGCTTGATTTGGTTGTATTTGGTAAAGCTGCGGGCGAACATATCATTGATTATGTGACTAAACATCACGGCGATGAATATCAACCGCTTCCAACAACTGTGCTTGAAAATACCGTTGCGCGTATTCGTAAACTTGACGAATCGACTTCAGGTGAAAATGCACAAGATGTTGCCGATGCCATTCGTGACATCGTTCAAGATCATGCCGGTGTATTCCGTACTACAGAATTGCTTGAAAAAGGTGTGAAGGAAATTCTTGCACTTGAGCCACGTATTCGTAACATTCATTTGAAAGACAAATCTAAAGTGTTTAACACTGCGCGTGTTGAAGCTTTGGAAGTTGAAAACTTGTATGAAGTGGCAAAAGCGACACTGATTTCAGCTGCTGCGCGTAAAGAATGTCGTGGTGCACACACGGTTGTAGATTTCGAGCTACCACCAGATCACCCAACTTATTCATACGGTCGTCGTGATGATGAGTGGATGAAGCATACTTTGTGGTATTCATCAGACAACCGTCTTGAGTATAAGCCAGTGCGCTATCGTCCTTTGTCGGTCGATGCAATTCCACCTAAACCACGTACATTCTAATTGGGAGAAATGAGATGAGTAGAGGTATTCGTACATTTAATATCTACCGCTATGATCCTGATAAGGATAAAGCACCGTACATGCAAACTTTTAAACTTGAGTTGACTGATAAGCATCGTATGTTGCTTGATGCGCTTTTGGCATTAAAAGTTGAAGATGAATCATTAACATTCCGTCGCTCTTGCCGTGAAGGTATTTGCGGTTCGGATGGCGTGAACATCAATGGTAAAAACGGTTTGGCATGTCTTTGGAATCTAAACGATTTACCTGACGTAATCACTGTTCGTCCATTACCTGGTCTTCCAGTCGTGAAAGATCTGGTTGTAGACATGAATCAGTTCTACGATCAGTACGACAAAATTCAACCGTTCCTGATTAACAATCAGCCAGCGCCACCAAAAGAGCGTTTACAGTCTCCTGAAGAGCGTGAACATCTTGATGGTTTGTATGAGTGTATTTTATGTGCATGTTGTTCAACATCATGCCCATCATTCTGGTGGAACCCTGATAAATTCTTAGGTCCATCTGCACTGTTGAATGCATACCGTTTCATTATTGATTCGCGTGATACAGCAACTCAAGATCGTTTGGCTCGTCTTGATGACCCATTCTCTTTGTTCCGTTGTAAAGGCATTATGAACTGTGTGTCTGTTTGTCCTAAAGGGTTAAACCCAACCAAGGCAATTGGTCACATTCGTAACATGATGTTTGATCAAGCAGGTTAATCTGAAGCTGTTAAGAAAGCACACTGTAAAGTGTGCTTTTTTTTGCAAAAAATAAGTTCAAACTTCATTATTTGAGCTGTTGGTTTAAATGGTTACAAATGAGACAATTATTGGTGAAATACTAAGGTATGGTTTCAATGCAAGGCTATTGGCTCTGCATTGGGGCATTTATAATGTTAAGATATTATATGAGATAGCTTAAAACTTATTAGGCTTTAGTACTATTTAGGTGTTTATTTTGATAGAGATGAATAAAATGCATCTAAGTTTAAAGGATTAAGTTTGGGTTGTATTTAGCTAATTTATAGGTGGTATGTGGCAATAAAATCAATTCATGTTAAGCTTCATGTTAGCATTTAACACGTTATTGTAAGTTGGAAAAATACCTGAATTATGTACATTTTTTCAACATATTCCCTGTTTGGTAAAGCTTAAAACTTAGAGATAATGGAATAATGTAACGTTGCTTTAGAAAAACCAAATCTGAACTTGTTTTTTCTAAGTCAATTTGCAAAAAATTGCTCGATTTCTTCGAGTATGAGAATGAGTAATGATGCCAATCAAGGTGTTGTAATTCGTTTTTGGTGTTAGGGTTAGCTCTGACGCTACGAAAGCCCCATGGTCATTTGTGCCTGATGGGTGAATGTCAATTTACCATTTGGCATTTTCAATCATGGGAGAGCTTAACAAGCTCCCTGTAATGTTTTGCAATAGGAAATGGGTCCACAAATGCAAGAAGTTGCTGACGCTCTGCGTCTTGACACTGAACTTTCCGCTGACAGTGCAGCGTATATTGAAGAGCTTTATGAGCAGTATTTAACAGCACCAGACTCAGTGGGTGCTGACTGGCAAGAATACTTCGGTAAATTCCCTAAAGGTGATCAACCACACAGCAATGTACGTGAGCAATTCCTTTTATTAGGTCGTAATTCAAATCGTATCCAGCCTGTCGTACAAAGTGCAGTAAGTTCAGAGCACGAACGTCGTCAAATTGGTGTATTACAGCTCATCGCAGCATATCGTAATCGTGGTCACCAAAAAGCAAAATTAGATCCACTGGGTTTGGCAAAACGCGAAGACGTACCAGACTTAGATCTTGCTGCCCACGGTTTAACCAAGTCAGATTTAGACACTGTATTTAATGCAGGTAATTTGGCAATTGGTAAACCTGAAGCAACTTTAGGTGAAATGGTTGCAGCAATGGAAGCGACATACTGCGCTTCTGTTGGCGTGGAATACATGCATATTGTTGATACCAAAGAAAAACGTTGGATTCAACAGCGCCTTGAAGGCACCAAAGGTCAATTCGGTTTCTCTACTGAGCAAAAGAAACACGTTTTAGAGCGCTTGACAGCGGCTGAAGGCCTTGAGAAATTTTTAGGTAATAAATACGTTGGTGCGAAACGTTTTGGTGTTGAAGGCGGTGAGTCTTTTATACCAATGGTGGATGCACTTATTCAACGTGCCGGTTCAGTGGGTTGTAAAGAAGTTGTGATTGGGATGCCACACCGTGGTCGTCTAAACCTTCTGGTTAATATCATGGGTAAAAACCCAGCTGAATTGTTTGGTGAGTTTGAAGGTAAATCTCTTCATAAGAAAGGTTCTGGTGACGTTAAGTATCACCAAGGTTTTTCTTCAAACGTAATGACTTCAGGTGGCGAAGTCCACTTGGCATTGGCATTTAACCCATCTCACTTAGAAATCGTAGGACCTGTAGTTGAAGGTTCTGTACGTGCTCGTCAAGTACGTCGTAAAGACATTGGTGGTGATGATGTGCTTCCTGTCATTGTTCACGGTGATGCAGCATTTGCAGGTCAAGGTGTAAACCAAGAAACCTTCCAAATGTCGCAAACACGTGGTTATACCGTGGGTGGTACTGTTCATATTGTTGTGAACAACCAAGTTGGTTTCACCACATCTGATCCACGTGATGCACGTTCTACTGAATATTGTACTGACATTGCGAAAATGATTCAGGCACCGATCTTCCATGTCAATGGTGATGATCCAGAAGCTGTATTGTTTGTTTCTCAGTTAGCGCATGATTTCCGTCATACATTCCGTAAAGATGTTGTGATAGATATGTTCTGCTACCGTCGTCGTGGTCATAACGAAGCGGATGAGCCTGCTGCAACGCAACCAATGATGTATCAAGTCATTACTAAAAAACCAACGACGCGTACTTTGTATGCAGATCAATTGGTTCAACAAGGTATTTTAGATCGCGCTCAAGCAGATCAAATGGTCGAAGACTATCGTTCAGATCTTGAAGCGGGTAAACACGTTGCCAATGCGCTTGTGTTAGAACCTAACAAAAAAATGTTTGTCGATTGGTCTCCATACCTAGGTCATGACTATACAGACGAGTGGGATACTTCATTCCCAATCGAACGCTTAAAAGAGCTTGGTACCAAAATGCGTCAATTGCCTGAAGGCTTTGTGATGCAGCGTCAAGTGTCTAAAGTAATTGATGATCGTTTGAAAATGCAAACGGGCGAAATGCCACTGAACTGGGGTGCTGCAGAAACTTTAGCGTATGCAACCATTCTCGATGAAGGTTTCTTGGTTCGCTTAACGGGCGAAGATGTAGGCCGTGGTACATTCTCACATCGTCATGCGAAATTGCATAACCAAGTAGATGGTTCGGTTTATATTCCGCTTTGTCATATTAAAGAAAACCAACCACGTACTGCAATTTATGACTCATTATTGTCAGAAATGGCTGTATTGGCATTTGAATACGGTTACGCAACAACTCTTCCAAAGAGCTTAATTATTTGGGAGGCGCAGTTTGGTGATTTTGCAAACTGTGCGCAAGTCGTAATCGATCAGTTTATTGCTTCGGGTGAAACCAAATGGGAACGCGTATGTGGTTTAACCATGCTTCTTCCACATGGTTATGAAGGTCAAGGTCCTGAGCATTCTTCAGCACGTTTAGAGCGTTTCTTACAGCTTTGTGCAGAAGACAACATGCAAGTGATTACACCAACAACGCCTTCGCAGATTTTCCATGCGATGCGTCGTCAAGCACTTCGTCCAATTCGTAAGCCAATGATTATTACATCACCAAAATCATTGCTTCGTCACAAGTTAGCAACCTCTACTTTAGAAGAACTTGCTACAGGTTCATTCCAAACTGTGATTGATGAAGTGGATCAGATCAGCAAGGCAGACGTAACGCGTTTAGTGCTGTGTGGTGGTAAAGTGTATTACGACTTGCTTGAACAACGTCGTGAACATAACTTGAACATTGCTATTGTGCGTGTGGAGCAGCTTTATCCGTACCCAGAACAACGTATTGCTGAAGTACTTGCAACTTATCCAAATGTGAAAGAGATTGTTTGGTGTCAAGAAGAGCCCAAGAACCAAGGCGCTTGGTTATTCATCGCTCCACGTTTATATGATGACATCATGAAATCTGGTCAACAAATTCGTATTAGCTACGCAGGCCGTGAAGCATCTGCTGCACCGGCATGTGGCTCACCTTACTTGCATGCAAAACAACAAGCTCAGCTCGTCAATGACGCATTAGCGATCGTAGCTGAACAATCAGGAGAAACGAAATAATGGCAACCGAAATTAAAGCACCGGTATTCCCAGAGTCAGTTGCAGATGGAACTGTTGCAACTTGGCACAAACAACCGGGTGAAGCTGTATCACGTGATGAAGTGATCTGCGATATCGAAACCGATAAAGTTGTTTTAGAAGTTGTTGCTCCTGCTGACGGTACAATTGCACAGATTATCAAAGGCGAAGGTGATACTGTACTTTCTGCTGAAGTGATTGCGACGTTTGAAGCAGGTGCTGTCTCTGGCGCTGCTCAAACTCAAGCTGTTCAATCAGAACAGAAAGTAGAACAAGCCGCTGCTCAAACTGAAGCGGGTGCTGCACCTGTAGTAGAACGTGCTCAAGCGCCTGTTCAAGATCAAGCGCCAGCTGTTCGTAAAGCCTTAACTGAATCTGGTGTTGCTGCAAGTGATGTTGCTGGTACTGGCCGTGGTGGTCGTATCACTAAAGAAGATGTTGCGAATCATCAATCAAAACCAGCAGCTGCGCCTTTAAGTGTTGCTGTGGGTGAGCGTGTTGAAAAACGTGTTCCTATGACTCGTCTTCGTAAGCGTGTTGCTGAACGTCTTCTTGCTGCAACGCAAGAAACTGCAATGTTAACCACGTTTAACGAAGTGAACATGAAACCAATCATGGACATGCGTAACCAATATAAAGATGCGTTTGAAAAGCGTCATGGTGCACGTCTAGGCTTCATGTCATTCTTCGTTAAAGCGGCAACTGAAGCGCTTAAGCGTTATCCAGCTGTAAATGCATCGATTGATGGTGAAGATATTGTTTACCACGGTTTCTACGACATCGGTGTCGCGGTATCTTCTGAGCGTGGTTTGGTTGTTCCTGTATTACGTGATACAGACCGTATGAACTATGCTGAAGTTGAAAACGGTATTCGTGCATATGCGGGTAAAGCACGTGACGGTAAGCTTGGTATTGAAGATATGACTGGCGGTACGTTCACGATTACCAATGGTGGTACTTTCGGTTCATTACTTTCTACTCCGATTCTAAATACACCACAAACTGCAATCTTGGGTATGCATAAAATCCAAGAGCGACCAATGGCAGTCAATGGTCAAGTTGAAATCTTGCCAATGATGTACCTGGCGTTGTCTTATGACCACCGTTTAATTGATGGTAAAGAAGCTGTAGGTTTCCTTGTAACAATCAAAGAATTGTTAGAAGAACCAGCTCGCCTAATCCTTGATCTTTAATACTTCAGAATAAACTCGATGGGTTTGGAGTGATCCTCTAAACCCATTTTTGGAGATACACATGTCTCAATTTGATTTAGTAGTAATCGGTGGTGGACCAGGTGGTTATGAAGCAGCAATTCGTGCAGCTCAACTTGGTTTCAAAGTAGCTTGTATTGAAAAGCGGATTCATAAAGGTAAGCCATCTTTAGGTGGTACGTGCTTAAACGTAGGTTGTATCCCTTCTAAAGCATTACTTGATTCTTCTCACCGTTATGAAGATACAGTGCATCATTTAGATGATCACGGTATTACCACGGGTGAAGTGAAATTTGACCTGACTAAGCTTCTTGCTCGTAAAGACAAAATCGTTGATCAATTGACCATGGGTATCGATGGCCTTTTAAAAGGTAACGGTATCGAATGGTTAAAAGGTACAGGTAAACTTCTTGCAGGTAAAAAAGTAGAATTTGTATCTCACGAAGGTGAAACACAAGTTTTAGAGCCTAAGTATGTGATTCTTGCAACAGGTTCTGTACCTATTTACATTCCGTCTGCTCCTGTCGATCAAGATGTGATTGTTGATTCAACAGGCGCACTTGAGTTCCAAGAAGTACCTAAGCGTTTAGGTGTGATTGGCGCAGGTGTGATTGGTTTAGAGCTGGGTTCAGTTTGGCGTCGTTTAGGTTCTGAAGTTGTTGTATTTGAAGCAATGGATGCATTCTTACCAATGGCTGATAAAGCATTGGCAAAAGACTACCAAAAACTTTTGACTAAGCAAGGTCTAGATATTCGCGTTGGCGCGAAAGTATCTGGTACTGAAGTGAATGGTTCAGAAGTGACTGTTCAATACACCCAAGGCGGTGAAGACAAGACTCAAACTTTCGATAAGTTAATCGTTTGTGTGGGTCGTCGTGCTTATGCTGAAGGTCTATTGGCTGATGATTGTGGTATTAAACTGACTGAACGTGGTTTGGTTGAAGTGAACGATTGGTGTGCGACTTCTGTTGAAGGTGTATACGCAATTGGTGACTTAGTACGTGGTCCAATGCTTGCACATAAAGCAATGGAAGAAGGTGTAATGGCCGTTGAACGTATCCACGGTCATGCTGCACAAGTCAACTATGACACCATCATTTCTGTTATTTACACACATCCAGAAGCGGCGTGGGTCGGTTTGACAGAACAACAAGCGACTGAAAAAGGTCATGAAGTGAAAACGGGTCAATTCGGTTTCGCTGCAAATGGTCGTGCAATGGCTGCGGGTGAAAATGCAGGTTTTGTTAAGTTTGTTGCTGATGCAAAAACAGATCGTTTACTCGGTATGCATGTGATTGGACCAGCTGCGTCTGATATCGTACATCAAGGTATGATTGCACTAGAATTTGTATCTTCTGTTGAAGATTTACAATTAATGACTTTCGGTCACCCAACTTTCTCTGAAGTGGTTCATGAAGCTGCTCTAGCAGTGGATGGTCGAGCGATTCACGCGATTCAACGTAAGCGTAAATAACAATAAAAGAGCGGCTTAGGCCGCTCTTTTTGCATTTGGTGGTTGTTTTTGTATGAATAATCATCTAAAACTAATAATAGAAAATTAAATAAATGCTGGCACTTATCGTGATGGATGTTTAAGTGTTAGTGATCATAAAAACGTGAAAAGTAGTAAAAGGTATAAAGAATGAATCTACACGAATATCAAGCGAAATCGCTTTTAAAGAAATATGGCATGCCTGTTCAGGAAGGAATTCTTGCGACCAATGCTGATGAGGCTGTTGCTGCATTTGAACAGCTCGGTGGCAAGTTTGCTGTGATGAAGGCACAAGTTCACGCGGGCGGTCGAGGTAAGGCTGGCGGTGTAAAAGTGGCCAAATCTAAAGAAGAAGTTGCGGATTATGCAAATTCGATTATTGGTACAAACTTAGTCACTTATCAAACTGATGCCAATGGTCAGCCAGTCAACAGTCTTTTGATTTGTGAAGATGTTTATCCAGTAGAGCGTGAGCTTTACTTGGGTGCAGTGGTAGATCGTTCAAGTCGTCGTGTAACATTCATGGCATCCACTGAAGGGGGTGTTGAAATTGAGAAAGTTGCTGAAGAAACGCCTGAAAAAATTATAAAAGTAGAAGTTGATCCTTTGGTGGGACTTTTACCATTCCAAGCACGTGATGTGGCTTTTAAATTGAACCTTAAAGATGGTCAAATTAATCAGTTTGTAAAAGTAATGACTGCGGCATATCAAGCTTTCATTGAAAATGACTTCGCATTATTTGAAATCAATCCACTCTCAGTACGTGAAAATGGCGATATTTTATGTGTAGATGCCAAAATTGGTATTGATTCAAATGCGCTATACCGTTTACCTGAAATTAATGCAATGCGTGATAAATCTCAAGAGAATGAGCGCGAGCTTAAAGCTTCTGAGTTTGACCTCAACTATGTGGCATTAGAAGGTAACATTGGTTGTATGGTGAATGGTGCGGGTCTTGCCATGGCAACCATGGATATTATTAAACTTTATGGTGGTCAGCCTGCCAACTTCCTTGATGTTGGTGGTGGCGCAACCAAAGATCGAGTAATTGAAGCTTTTAAAATTATTCTGTCTGATACAACGGTAGAAGCCATTCTCATTAATATTTTTGGTGGAATTGTACGTTGTGACATGATTGCAGAGGCAATTATTGCAGCGGTTCAAGAAGTAAATGTAACAGTACCTGTGGTTGTTCGCTTAGAGGGGAATAATGCGGAGTTAGGTGCAAAATTACTCGATGAATCAGGTCTTAAATTAATTTCTGCGACAGGTCTTGCTGATGCTGCAGAAAAAGTTGTTGCTGCAGTGAAAGCGTAAAGGAGTATCCATCATGAGCGTATTAATTAATAAAGACACCAAAGTATTGGTACAAGGCTTTACCGGTAAAAATGGTACTTTTCATTCTGAGCAAGCTTTAGCATACGGCACCAAAGTCGTAGGTGGTGTGACACCGGGTAAAGGTGGGCAACAACATCTCAATCTACCTGTTTTCAATACGATGAATGAAGCGGTGAAAGAAACACAGGCAGATGCATCTGTAATTTATGTGCCAGCACCCTTTGTTTTGGATTCAATCGTTGAGGCGGTGGATTCGGGTATTCAGCTGATTGTGGTAATTACTGAAGGTGTGCCAACGCTAGATATGTTGAAAGCCAAACGTTACCTTGAAACTTATGGAAATGGTGCACGACTCATTGGTCCTAACTGCCCAGGTATTATTACACCAGGTGAATGCAAGATTGGGATTATGCCAGGGCATATTCATCAACCAGGTAAAATTGGGATTATTTCGCGTTCTGGCACATTGACCTATGAGGCAGTTGCGCAAACGACAAAACTGGGTCTGGGGCAGTCTACATGTATCGGTATTGGTGGTGATCCAATTCCAGGTATGAATCAGATTGATTGCTTAAAATTATTCCAAGAAGACCCTCAAACTGAAGCCATTATTATGATTGGTGAAATTGGTGGTACTGCTGAAGAAGAAGCTGCTGAATATATTCAATCGAATGTGACCAAACCTGTTGTGGGTTATATTGCGGGTGTTACAGCACCGAAAGGTAAACGTATGGGTCACGCTGGTGCAATTATTTCTGGTGGTCAAGGAACTGCGGAAGAAAAATTTGCAGCCTTTGAACGTGCAGGAATGGCGTATACACGCAGTCCAGCAGAACTTGGTTCAACGATGTTAGAAGTATTAAAAGAAAAAGGATTAGCTTAAATATCATTTAAGCTTTATTTAAAATAGACCTCCATATATTGGAGGTTTTTTTATATAGCATTTGTTAATGTGATTTTATCATACTGTATTTTTAATAGTATTTAAAAGTTAAAGATTTAAATGGGAAAAAATTTAAAATAACCGCGAATCGCGGATAAGAAATTGACTTAAAAAATAAAAGAACTAGAGCCATCAGTTGAGTTACCACACCAAACTCACAGCTCTAGTCCTGATGTCCAATAGTACCGAATTATTTTACGTAATTGATGATTTCTTTCTTAAATTTGAAGCAACCTATTCGAAGTTTCTCA
>CAZOGM010000005.1:30081-80159 GCA_964579445.1 uncultured Acinetobacter sp. | reverse complement strand
ATAACCTTGCCAAGGTTGGGGTCGAGAGTTCGAGTCTCTTTTTCCGCTCCAAATTTAAAAAAGCTCTGATTGTTAATCAGAGCTTTTTTTTGCCTTAAACTTAGTAAAAAATCTATTTGTGAGATCAATCATTGCAGTAAAGCCCAGATGTCTTTGCAGTAAAGTCCACATGCGATGTATGCAGTTTTGTGAAAATCATGACAATATCCTCATGCATAATCATTAGATATGATAAAATTTGAGAATAAATTTATGTGCATCAGTTCACTGAGCGCGTTAAGTAAAGGTTAAAAAATTGAATCCAGAACATATGCCAAATCAGATTGATTATCAAAAAGTTGCAATCGAAACTTTATCCATTGAGCAAAAGGCGCTTGAAACGCTGGCAGCGCAAATTGATGATCGATTCTCAAAAGCCTGTCAAATCATTTTACAGTGTCAGGGGCGACTTGTAGTTACAGGTATGGGCAAGTCTGGACATATTGGTCGTAAAATGGCGGCCACTTTTTCTTCAACGGGGACACCTTCGTTTTTTATGCATCCAGGTGAAGCTGGACATGGCGACTTGGGAATGTTGGTGCATGGTGATGTGCTCATTGCAATTTCTAACTCGGGTAAGAGTGATGAAATTATGATGTTAATGCCGTTAATTAAGCATTTAAAAGTACCATTGATCACTATTAGTGGTGATGACAAAGGCCCTATGCCACAAAATGCCGATGTGGCACTGACTTTGGGTGATATTCAAGAGGCATGTCCGCTAGGTTTAGCGCCGACATCGAGTACCACAGCGACTTTAGCGCTAGGTGATGCTTTGGCGGTGGCACTGTTGGATGCACGTGGTTTTACTGCAAATGACTTTGCCATGTCGCATCCTGCTGGAGCTTTGGGTAAACGATTGCTACTGCATGTTAAACATTTAATGCATACACAAGATGAATTGCCAAAAGTATCGCCAGATACACCAATGAACAAAGTACTCTATGAAATCTCGAATAAGCGTCTAGGTTTAACCACAATTGTAGATGACAATGATGCATTACTGGGTATTTTTACGGATGGAGACTTGCGCCGTTTAATTGACAAACAGCAAGGTTTTGATGTGAATCTAAAAATTGCAGATGTTATGGTTAAAAATCCACTGACGATTTCACCAGAAGCACGTGCAGTTGAAGCTTTAGAGCTGATGAACGAAAAGAAAATTAATCAATTTGTGGTGGTAAATGATTTGAAACAGGTCATTGGTGTGATTAGTATGCACGATCTTATTCAAGCAGGGGTAAATTAGACAATGGCATCATATGTATTGTTAGAACAGGCGCGCCATATAGATGCTTTGGTTTTAGATGTAGACGGAATTTTGAGTGATGGTTTTGTGACATTGACCAACTCTGGGGATGAACTCAAATCATTCGATATACGCGATGGCCTAGGCATGAAGTTGGTGCAGCAAGCGGGTGTTAAAGTTATCATCATTACCGGTCGAAAGAGTCAAATTGTTGAAAAACGGATGTCTGATTTGGGTGTGGATTTAGTCTATCAAGGGCGTGAAGATAAAGGGACGGCGCTGCGTGAAGCTTGCAGTCAGCTCAATATTTTGCCTGAAGATTGTTTGTACATGGGGGATGACTGGCCTGATCTCTCTGCATTTGCTATTGCAGGTATGAAGGTTACCGTGCCAAATGGGCATGTAGAGGTTCGTCGTCGAGCAGACCTTGTGACACAAGCATTGGGTGGTCGTGGAGCTGTACGTGAAATTTGTGACATGTTGCTCATGTCAAAAGGCGTTTATTATGATTTACTTGAAAAGTATGTCGCAGCGCCACAATCCGTTTAAGCATATTCTTACATCGAAATAGTTGATGATTTATGGATACTAGAGTCTTATATATCACTGCCATAATCATCGCTGCAATGAGCGGTGGTTATTACTACTATAGTGGTAAAGGCAAAAAATTGGATGCAGCCTCTGCCCAAAGCATGACATATTCGGCAAAAGGTATTCATTTGCTTCAAACAGATGAAAAAGGATTACTTTATGTCAAAGCTACAGTCGATGACTTGGAGCAGGACACGAAGTTAAAAACTTCAAAGCTTTCAAATTTAAATGCCAGTATGTATACCAACAATCAGGTAGATTCAACATTCTATGCCCAAAAAGCATTGGGCTATGATGACAATGAAAAAATTGTATTAACTGGCGATGTTAAAGCGACGACATTGGGTCAGCAAGGCGAAATGGTGTTTCGTACCTCAGAGCTTATTGGTTATCCGAAACTCGGCACCATGGAAACCAATAAGCAAGTGACGGTAGATGCACCGAATGCACAATTCGTTAGCCAAGGTTTACAAGCAAATTTGAATGAAGGTCAATACGAATTTAGCAATATTCGAGGAAAGTATGCAGCAAATTAAACTTCAAAATCGAACACGTTCTTTCCTGAAAACCTCAATCTTCGGTCTTGGTTTTTGTGCATTTTCAGCAATGAGCTTTGCTTTGCCAAGTGACAGAAATCAACCTATTTCGTTGCTTGCAGACCGTGCAACCTACAATGATAAAACAGGTGTTACCACCTATACAGGTAACGTCATTATTGAACAAGGTTCAATGAAGATTAATGCGGCATCAATTGTTGCGAATTTAAATAACAATAAACAAATCAGCACGGTGACTGCATCAGGCTCTCCTGCGAAATTTCAACAGCAGCTAGACACCAGTCGTGGGATTGCACGGGGTGAGGCTCAAAAAATTGTGTATAACGCTGAATCTGGCATTCTAAATTTGACCGGTAATGCTTATCTTTACCAAGATGGTGCGAGTATTCGCGGTAATTCTTTAAAATACAGTATGAATAAAGGGGATATTGAGGTGTCAGGCGGTGGCTCAGGCACTTCAAAAGGTCGCGTACAAATTATTATTCCACCATCGTCATCTAAGTCATTTGGTGGGGTGCGCGATTAATGCAAGCCTCAAATAAATCAGTTCAGACCTTGACCATTAAGCATTTGGCTAAAGTATATAGTAAGCGTTGGGTAGTTAAAGACGTATCTTTTAGTATGCAAAGTGGTCAGATTGTGGGGTTGCTAGGGCCAAACGGTGCAGGAAAAACCACCAGCTTCTACATGGTGGTCGGTTTGGTACAAATGGATAAAGGCGAAATCCACTTAGGTGATTTGGATATTTCTGATTTGGCAATGCATGAGCGCGCGCGCCAAGGCATTGGTTATTTGCCTCAAGAAGCCTCGATATTTCGTAAATTAAGTATTGCCGATAACATTATGGCAATCTTGGAAACCCGTAAAGATTTAAATAAACAGCAGCGCAGTGAGCGTCTAAAAGAGTTGCTGGAAGATTTTAAAATTACCCATATTAAAGATTCACTAGGCATGAGTGTATCGGGCGGTGAGCGTCGCCGTGCTGAAATTGCGCGAGCGTTAGCGGCAGATCCTAAATTTATGTTACTTGATGAGCCTTTTGCCGGGGTTGATCCGATTTCTGTAGGTGACATTAAAGATATTATTCGTTCTTTGAAAGAACGAGGGATTGGGGTGTTAATCACCGATCATAATGTACGCGAAACACTGGCTATTTGTGAACATGCTTACATTGTGAGTGAAGGTGCTGTCATTGCTGAGGGTACACCTGAAGATGTACTTGCAGATGAGACGGTAAGACGTGTTTATTTGGGTGATGATTTCACAGTCTAAGCCATTCCTGTGATACCTATAAAATAATCTTGTTTTATAGGTGTTTACAGATTAAATTAATTAAATCAGAATTTAATATAAGAATGTGTTTAGTAACAATATAAAAATATGTAAAATACATTGAATTTTGTGATGCGAGTCACAAATTGTTTAATAAGAGAATCCAAGTGGCTAGAAATAAAATAAATCATAAAGAAATGGGGAGTTTAACGCTGATTATTTTCAGCTTGTATGCGTTTCCTGCTCATGCTGAACAATCTAAAGTTAATCTCGGTACTGTCAAAGACAATTTTCAACGGTTATTTACCCCTAAATCATCAGATGAATTTCGTAAGGTTCAGTTAAATGAGTTAAGCAACTTCGAATATAAGCCTGATCAGATTCAATCTTTGCCAATTGTTTCGAGTCAGTCACAAGGCAATATTCCTGTAAATCAGCCAATCAATGCAAAAAAGTTAAGCTTAGACGAAGCAGTTCAACTGGCAGTTTCTCGTCATCCAGATATTAGTCAAAGTATATCTTCATTGGCCTCTCAAAATGCCAATATTGATGTGGCTCGTGCGGGTTATTATCCGCAGCTCAGCGCAGGCGTCTCAACTGGAGATATGACCTCAGGTGAGCGTGGACGTCAATTGCTCAATTTGAATGCAACTCAAATGCTTTTTGATTTTGGTAAAGTCAAGAGCGGTGTAAATACTCAAGAAGCAAAATTGATGGCTTCACAGGCTCAAGTGTTGGTGTCTATAGATGATATTGCACTGCAAGTGGCGAGTTCTATTGTGAATATTAAGCGCTATCAAGAGATTACTCGAATTGCACGTGAGCAAATTAAGGGAATTTCAAGAATTTCTGAAATTGCGAATCTTAGAGCAAAAGCGGGGATTAGTAGTCAAGCCGATCCCATTCAAGCTCAGTCCTATTTAGAAGCAGCTCAGTCCAATTTAATTGTGCAAGAAACCCAATTAAATTTGTATAGACAGCGTCTTCGCACTTTACTTGGGGCGGAAGTATC
Organism: uncultured Acinetobacter sp.; assembly: GCA_964579445.1. GTDB lineage: Bacteria > Pseudomonadota > Gammaproteobacteria > Pseudomonadales > Moraxellaceae > Acinetobacter. The sequence continues at coordinate 75,439 of CAZOGM010000005.1, read as the reverse complement.
AAGTTTGGATTGGGAAATTCCAGAGAGTTTAATTGAGCGCTCGAATATTTATAGTGATCCACAGTTTAATCAAATTCCTCAAATGATGTTGGCCAAAGCACAGGCTGATGTTGCAGCTTCTCAAAAGAAGCAAACGGAGCTGAGCCGTTATCCGACAATCAATGTTAAAGGAACGCTGAGCCAAGCAGTCAATGGTCGTAATCCGAATAATGATAAAGATAATGGTACAGATAGTTCAATTATGTTTGAGGCCAGCAGTAATTTCTACCAAGGCGGTGCGGTAGGTTCACAAACGCGGGCAGCAAGCTATGCAGAACAAGCAGCCAAAGCTCGAATTAATGCCGTATATTTAGAAACCATTGATCAGATTCGGTTATCGCAAGAACAGGTTGAAAATAAACAGCGTCAAATGCAAGTTTTGGTGGCGCAACAAGCAACGACAGTCAGAACCAAAGAACTTTATCAAGAACAATATAAATTGGGTACGCGGACAGCTGTTGACTTGTTAAATGCTGAACAAGCCATTCACAGTGCGAACTCACAAATAGAAACAGCTCGATACGATATTTATGAAAATTTGGTGCAATATGTGGCCGCTGCAGGTAAGACCCGTGATGTCTATCAGCTTAATAACCTCACCATTCAAGGGGTAGAGATTCAACCATGAATACAAGAATAAATTATCAACCATGGTTACAGGGTGTTTTAACTGTAGCAAGACATTATCGTATCGAGGCCTCGGCAGAAAGGATACGTCTCGAACTGAATTGGAATCAAAACCAAAGTATTGACGATGTACTGGCGCTTATGACGCGTCAAGTGGGTTTACATTTACGCAAGGTCGAGTTTAGCCAAGATATTTTAAATCCATGGCGTTTGCCTGTGTTGGTCGGCTTTAAAGATGGGCAAGTTGGGGTTATTGATAAAGCTGACTCAACGGGCAAGGTGAGTGTTCAACTCAGTGGCGATCAAGGTTTATCGCAGACTTTTAGTGCAGCAATGCTCGCTGAAGTGATTGATACAGTTTATATTTTAAGACCTGAAACTTCGGTACCCGACGCACGTATTGATGAATACATAAAACCGTATGAGAAAAACTGGTTTTGGGAAATTGTTCTTAAAGATTGGAAACGTTATATCGATATTATGTTCGCTTCAATGCTGGCGAATATTTTGGCGTTGGCGACAATTGTATTCTCTATGAACGTATATGACCGCGTTATTCCAGCACAATCAATTCCAACACTTTGGGTACTGGCAAGCGGTGTATTACTCGCAGCAATTTTTGAATTTGCCTTAAAATATGCGCGGTTAATTTTATCGGATATGATTGGTAAACGCGCTGATTTGCGTATTTCCGATAAGGTTTTTGGACACGCACTGCGCATCAAAAATAGTGAACGTTCTAAGTCGACGGGGACATTCATTTCGCAAGTACGTGAGCTTGAAGGTGTACGTGAACTGGTTACGTCAACCACAATTACCGCCTTTGCAGATTTACCCTTCTTTTTCTTGTTTCTGGGTATTTTTTGGCTCATTGGTGGCAATTTATTCTGGGTAATTTTGGTGGTTGTACCCTTGATGATTATTCCGGGGCTTTTGGCACAGAAAAAATTGGCGCAACTGGCAAAGGAAGGTATGCGCGAGTCTTCAATTCGTAACGCGATTCTGGTTGAAGCTGTCCAAGGGATTGAAGATATTAAGTTGTTACGTGCAGAATCACGGTTTCAAAATCAGTGGAATCACATGAATGATGTTTCAGCGACCATTAGCATGAAACAACGTAAAATCGTGGGTGTCTTGGGGCTTTGGACGCAAAAATTACAAGGGTTAACCTTTGCAATTGTGGTCTTGGTCGGCTGTTTTGCGGTGATGAAAGGTGATATGACCACGGGTGCTTTGGTGGCATGTTCAATTTTATCTTCTCGTATGTTGGCACCGATAGCACAAATTACAGGGGTATTGGGTCGTTACCAACAAGCCAAAACCGCTAAAGAAGGTTTGGATGAGTTGATGGCAAAAAAAGTCGATCATCCAGAACGTACGCAATTGATTCAACGTTCAGTATTGAATGGTCAATTTGAGCTCAGCGGTGTAGTGTTCAAATACGGTGAAGATGATCCGAAGCCGAGTGTAATTATTCCGAAACTGGTGATTAATCCCGGTGAGAAAATTGCGATTTTAGGTCGTAATGGTGCAGGTAAATCGACCATCCTTCAATTGCTTTCAGGTATGCAAACGGCAGTACAAGGTAAAGTCAAACTGGATGATATTGATATCACCTTGCTTGATCCATCTGATGTACGCCGTGATGTGGGGCTGCTCAACCAAAGCGCACATTTGTTCTTTGGTACGGTACGTGAAAACTTAACGTTAGGCGCGCCATTGGCCACAGATGAAGACTTGCTCAAAGCGTTGGCAGTGACAGGTGCACTTAACTTTATTCAAGAGAAAAAAGAAGGTCTTGACCATATTATCCTTGAAGGAGGTGTCGGCTTTTCGGGTGGTCAACGTCAAGCACTCCTGTTGTCTCGCTTACTTATTTGTCAGCCCAATATTCTTTTGCTCGATGAGCCGACTGCGTCAATCGATGATGTTTCTGAGAAACAATTGATCGACCATATGAAAGTGTGGTTAGGGCATCGTACCTTAATTGTGGCGACACATCGCCGTGCTGTTTTAGAATTGGTTGATCGTATTATTGTGGTCAATGAAGGACGTGTGGTGATGGATGGTCCACGCGATCAGATCCTCAACAACACCGCCCAACAGTCGCAATCTAATACAGGAGCTAGATCATGAGCGATGACGTTAAATTAAAACGTTCACTGAAAGTTTCTCAGTTAGAACCACCTTTACCTAAGGTGAGTGTGACCATTTGGATTGTGGGCATTGGCTTATTGGTGTTACTGATCTGGGCTTGGTTATTTACGCTTGAAGAAGTGTCAAATGGTACAGGTAAAGTTGTACCGACCTCAAAGGAGCAAGTTATTCAGTCTCTAGAGGGAGGGATTTTGACTAAACTTGATGTAAAAGAAGGTGATATTGTACAAAAAGGTCAAATTTTGGCTCAACTTGATCCGACTCGATTTGCATCCAATGTCGGTGAGTCCACTTCATTATTGACCGCATCTCAAGCGACTGCGGCGCGTCTACGTGCCGAAGTGAATGGGGGGGCAATTGCATTCCCCGAGAGTGTTTTGAGTGAAGCTAAATTGGTACGTGAAGAAACTCAGCTTTATCAATCACGACGTGCCAATATGGAAGAATCCATTGCAGGCTTAAAGCAGGCACAGGCCTTGGTTGAGCAAGAGCTTAGAATGACTGAGCCTTTGGTAGCCAAAGGGGCAGCCAGTGAAGTGGAAGTACTTCGTTTAAAACGTCAAGCCAATGATTTAAAGAATCAGATCAATGATGTTCGCAATCAATACTATGTTCAAGCGCGTGAAGAATTGTCTAAAGCGAATACTGACATTGAAACACAGCAACAAGTGATTAAAGGTAAATCCGACAGCCTAAACCGCACAGTCTTTAAAGCACCAGTACGTGGTATCGTGAAAGAAATTGATGTAATGACCTTAGGCGGTGTTATTCCGCAAAATGGTAAATTGATGACGATCGTACCACTGGATGAACAGTTATTGATTGAAGCGCGTATTTCACCACGTGATATTGCTTTTATTCATCCGGGTCAAGAAGCTTTAGTGAAAATCACGGCTTATGATTATTCAATTTACGGTGGCTTAAAGGGTAAAGTGACCACCATTTCACCTGATACCTTGCGTGATGAAGTGAAGCAAGACCAATTTTATTACCGTGTGTATATTCGTACAGACTCAGATAAGCTCTACAATAAAGCGGGTAAATCATTTGCAATTACACCAGGTATGGTTTCATCAGTGGATATCAAAACAGGTGAGAAAACCATTATTGAATACTTGCTAAAACCATTCAACAAAGCCAAAGAAGCTTTAAGAGAGCGATAAAAGAGAACGATAAAATTTAATCTTTATTCTAAAAACCCAATCATCATTTTATGGTTGGGTTTTTTTATGATCGAAATAATGATCTATATCAGAAAAATCTAATAATTAAGAAAATATTAAATATTGGGCTTATTAACGTTTGTAATAAGTGTGTATATATACTTATATCTTGTTATCTGTGACGTGTATCACGATATTTAAAGTGAATAGATTTTAATTATTTAGTTTGATTATCTTTTGAGAATTGTTTTGCATTTTGTTTAAATTCAGTGGTCTATTTTTACTTGTTTAATCTGTTTTTATTGATTACCTTCTGTTCATATTAAAATATAAATTTGGGTGTGAGATGATAAATAAAATTTTGGATAGAGATCGCACTTCAATTTTAAATAATTTTGAAAGTGTAAATAAAATTAAAAGTTTAGAGATTTACGATATAGAAGCCACCCTTATAAAATCTGTAACTAAAAAAGTATATGATCTTATTATAGATTTTAAGGATGAAAAACAGGCGAATATTGAAAATTATTTTTTAAATCATCAAGCCGATTATATTACTACAATCAATAAACAAGGAATAAAAAGTATTGTTCAGTTTGGTGAATTAAAAGAAGATCAAGCGACTCAAATTTTTAATATTGTGAATGAGCGTTCGATTAGAGAGCAACCCTCAAAACAAGATTTGGATTTGGAACATTATTCAGAACCTGAAATAACCAGCAAAGAACAGAATTTAATGACTACTTCAGAATCCGCTGTTGCTATTTCTGAAGTTTCGAATGTTACTGTATTGAGGTTAAGAATAGATATAACAGCACCCATTGTCAGCTATGAAATAATCGATAATCAACTTTTTATTCGCAGTAATGAAAGTGTCAATATTGTCATTAAAGATGACAAAGGTGTTGTTATTGGACAAGGCTCTATTCAGGACTCAAATAGTACAGTCATCAATCTATTTATTGATCCTCAAATGACTTATCTTGCAATAGCTGTGACTGATCTTTCTGGCAATACGGCTAATTTCGTGGAGCAACTATCAGATCAAACGGCACCTGTTCTACAAGATTATTATATCGATGAATTAGGAAATATTATTCTTACGTTTAATGAAAAACTAGATGAAAATAATTTCATAGAAGATTCATTGTTTAATATTCAAATAAATGGATTAAATGTTCCCATAAAATCAATATCAGTTAATGGCTCTACAGTTACTGTAGTTCTGGATAATCCAGTTTATATTGACCAACAGGTCAGTTTAATCTATACGGATTTAACACCCAATAATGATGCGAATGTTATCCAAGATGTTGCTGGTAACGATGCCCTAGATTTTTATCTTGAAAATATTCCAAATCAATCATCTCTTCAACCTACAGGGGTAGCCCAACCTAACGACATTCTTTTTTATGATGATGTGGAAAATGGATTGAATGAAGACGCTTTACCTCTAATTGAAGAGATTCCTTTTTTAAGCATCACCAATGATTCAAAGCCTACGATTGAAGGCAAAGGAATTGCTGCACACACTATTCTTATTTATATCGATGGTATCTATGCTTTATCTACAACAGTCAGTGAAAACGGCATATGGAAAGTGGAGTCGCCATTTTTAGAGGATGGTCTACATCGATTCTCCTTTATCCAGCAAAATCCATCAGGGCAACAATCTTCAACAACCGATGATTTTATTTTCACCGTCGATACTCAAGTCGATTCTGTTGAGTCTAGCACCCCTGCAACCCATGAGATTGTAGAGGTTGAAGGCAATGATTTTGTTGTCTCAAATAATGAGGTAGAAGATCAGTTACTCACGATTAAGGGGCAAATATCTGGACTTTATCCGGGCGATATTATCACTGAGATCTTGGTTGAAATGACCTTAGCAAATTCCGGGCAGAAGCTCAGTATAACCTTAAGTCCTGATGCTATAGACGCAAATGGTATTTGGACTGCTCAATTCCCTCTTGATGGGGTGGAACTGGTCAATGGTAATGCTCAGGTGATTGCTTTTGCAAAAATAAAAGATGGAGCAGGCAATAGCGCAAGCCTAAATAGCCTTGAACAACCTTTTGTCATTTCATTGAATTATGCGCAAGAAGATAGGGGCGAGGTTAATTTTGACACAATCAATTCAAACTATACTTTAGATACTGTTAATTCGACTCAGTTCCTGAACGTATTGGATATTTCTGATCGATTAAATACTCGTTTAGAAAATGGTACAACTATATCTATTACTCAACCAACTGAAGTAGCTACTTTCGGTCGCTCGACATTGATCTCTCCTTCGAATGTGCAAACTTCAGATGTGGTCGGTAAAGTAGTGGTAAGCTACGCTGACCTCTCCCTTTTGACTGTGGCTAAGTCATACGGTGTTGTTTTGCAAAAACTTGATGAAAATGGCCAATGGCAATACCACATGGCAGCGCCCTTAAATAAAGAAGGCGTGGTCGCTTCACTTGGAACGCAATATGCTTTGGGCGCTGTGGATAGTCAGGGCGATAGAACATTAACTTTTGATGGTTTATCTGCAGGTGAGTATCGCGTTTCAACCTACGTTGTACCCAGTGATTTAACACAATTCTTAGAAGATTTTGAACTTTCAAATTTAGGTGCTGAAGGAACTTTAATTGGTCAGCAAAATCAAGACTTTCTTCTGAATGCGGTAAGCAAAGCATTGGGTGCAGATAGCCCATCGACACAGCAACTTATCTCAATCATTGAAAGCTTAATTAAAGGTTTAAATGCGGTTACGTTACCTATTTCATTTATTCTTGATCGTCTTTTGGATCAACCTTTATTGCGCGACGTATTACAATCTTTAGATAAGATGGTAGATGCAGTGGTCGCGCCACTGGTGACCAATACTTTAGAGTTACTCCGAAATTTAGAAATTGACATAAGTTATAGTGAAAGTTATGTCATTACTACACCGATCATAGGCAATGTGCTCGAAAATGATTTTGATGATGAAGCGAATTTAGATCTTTCTCAAGTGCGTGTTTTTGATGGTTATCAATACCAGACGATTCAAATTGAAGGCGATGGCTTCACTACAGTTCAAGGTCAATATGGAACTTTGAACATTAGTTCCAATGGTAGTTATACATATACTGCATTTGCTTCGAGCAAGAATGTAAATGCCACTGAATTCTTTAAATATACGGTTCGTCAAAACTTTAATCAAAATTCTACAGAGCAAGAAGTTGAGTTCAAAATAAAAATTAATGGTCAAGATCAGTTTAATTTAACGGCAATTGATGATGAAAGCTTCATTGATTTGGTGGTAGAGCCAACAGTGGTTGAACAAGAACTACAGAGTGTGAGTGCTGGTGGCTTGGCATATATCGGTTTAGGCAGTGTACTCGACCTAAAAGCAATTCAGCTCAAGAATGTACTTCAATTCGATATAGCACATGACACTCAACGAGAGATTCACTTCCAAGCTGAATCAGGTGGCGTTCAGATACTCACAGATTTTGATCTATTCATTTATAAATGGAATGCGGAATTTCAACAGTATGAGTTATACAAACAACACAGCAATTGGTTCGGCGTTGCATTACTGGGTGGTGTGTCAGATGAAACGTCGTATACATTAGATTCGGGTCAATACATTGCCATGCTGGAGCCAACACGCGGTGTAAATGCTTTATATGGATATACCCTTAAAACCACGCAAGACCTACTTTTAGACTATACGGATCCGGTCGCGGTCTATGGGCAAGCGACAGGAAATGTCATCCATGATATTAATCAAACTGTGGGTGGTAAGGATTATAGTCCAAATACAGAATTGCTCTATCTCACAGCTTTAAATGGTCAAACTATTTTCCAAGATCAGCTCAATACAGGGTTAAGTATTGATGGTCAATTCGGTCGTTTAGAAATTTTCGCAAATGGCGATTATATCTTCACCGCGTATGATGAAAAGTCTTTTAACTATGGTGATAAAGAAAGCTTCGTTTACACAGTCTATGATCCGATTTTAAACCAAAGTAAAAATGCGACCTTGACCATTACGCTTGATTTGGCTCATTTTAGCCCGGAGATGGATACAGTCAATGTAGATTTGTCTATTGAGCCAAGTGAGATGTACTACGCTGATTTGAGTGCGCCAAACACTGTTACGAATGGTAAAAAATCAACCACTGGTTTTGGCGTGGTCGGGATTGGTTTAGGACCTGTTGTTTCAGCAGATATCATATCGACTAAACCAGGTTTGAGTATCAGTGTGAAACAAGGTGAACTGGTGTCTATGCAATTGAGTGCTACAGGAACTTCAGTGGTGGGTGTAGGTAATGTTTCAGATCTGGTAATTTATAAGAAAAATTCAGTAACGGGTGCGTATGAACTATATCATTCGAGTGAAAATTTCCTGACTGTTCCTTTGGCGCTGTTGGGTATTCCATTGGGTGGGATTTATAATAAACCCGAGCAAATCATGTTCTCAGAAGGCGACTATATTGTTTACTTAACCACCAATGGTGTGAGTGTGATTGGCGGAAATACGCTGACTGCAGATCATATGACGGTCTACGATTATAATGATGTGAATGATTATGCAGGTCAACTCCAAGGTATGCTTGATCTATCTGATCATTTGGTTTTAACCGCGATTAACGATCAAACTGTAGATCAGCAAAATATACAAATTGTGGGTAAATACGGTACATTAAGTGTAAGTCCAAATGGTCAGTACTCCTATGAAGTGAATAACAGTATTCAACCCCCTCAGTATGGAAAAATGGATACCTTTAGTTACGTCACTACCAATTCTTTAACGGGGCAGAGCCAAGTTTCGATTCTTAATATTAAACTGTCGACCATAGATGCACAGGCAGATCTCATAAATGAACAAGGTGAATTGCTTTCTGTATCTACAAGCTTAACCAATAAATTCAATCAAGATGCAGTGGTTTTTGAATCTACTTCAGCACTTTCAAAATCCAATAAAATTCAAGCCACAAGTTTGGACAAACTGGTAAAAACAATTCAGTTTGATATAGACACAGATAGTGAGTCAAAAGGTCTAAAACTTAACTTTGAAGGATTGGCTGATGTTTCATCGGCAAGAATTGATTTATCTTATCGTCTCGTTTTGGTGAAGAATAATTTGGGGCAAACAGTAAACACCGTGATTAGCAGCAATACGATTTCACAAATAGCACAGGCAAAACTCGCACTTGAGCTACACGATCTTGCTGAAGGACAATATGAGTTGCAACTCAATATGCCAGGTAATGCAGGTTCATTACGTTATTACGGTTATGAGGTTAAAGTCTTTAATCAATATGCAGATCAGTGGGTCAATGATCCAAGTGTTGAGGACCAGACCATTGGCGGAAATTTATTGAGCAACGATCTGACCAATAAAGATCTGATCAACCATACCATTCTTAAAATCAACAATAAGACGGTGGTGCTTGATCCCAGTAAAACTGATACAGAAATTACAGTCACCGGCCAGTATGGTGTATTGACTGTGAAATCAGATGGAGACTACAGTTATAAAGCAAATGGTCAAGGTGGTGGCAAAGAAATTTTTGTCTATGAATTGATTTCTCCGACCGGAGACAGTGATAAATCTACATTAGAAATTAATGTCAGCAAAAACGTCATGGGTTCAAGCAAAGAAGATGTGGTTGAGAGTGGTTCAGCAGATGATGTTTATTTCTTATCTGAAGGTTCAGACACGCTGATCTTTAACTTACTAAGTGCTAAGGATGCAACGGGCGGTAATGGCTCAGATGTATGGAAAGATTTTGGCAATACTGACAAAATCGATATTTCTTCATTACTAACACAAGGTTTGAATTCGATGCTCAAGGACTTTGTCTCGGTTGACACAATAGATGGAAACACAGTCATTTCCATAGATCGAGATGGTCAATCGTATGATCAAAATAATAATTTGATTAAAGATAAGTTCGAATTTACGCACTTACTCACTTTAGAAGCGAAAGATCTCTCACTGGATCAGCTCTTACAAAATAATCAAATTATTTTTTAAAGTTAACCCTCGATTAAGACAAAAATTCTCCAATTCATTGGAGAATTTTTTTTAAAGAAAAGGATAACGGTTATAATCATGTACATTCTTGAGTCAGTTTGAATCATATACCTCTATGCCATTTACCCTTGCTTGTGAAACGATATTTGAAGAAGAGATTAAAAAAAGCCGCTTTCAAGCCATCGCTGCACCCGCTGAAAATGAACAACAAGTCAAAGATTTTTTAACTCAACATTTGGACACTTCAACGACACATCAGTGCTGGGCGTGGAAAATCGGGCATAACGTTCGCTTTAATGATGATGGTGAGCCTTCAGGTACGGCAGGACGCCCGATTTTAGCTAGCATTGAAGGCAATGATCTGAGCAATATCATTGTGCTGGTCAATCGTTGGTATGGTGGCATCAAACTCGGCACCGGAGGTCTGGTCCGTGCCTATGGCGGCTGTGCAGGTCAATGCTTGCTGCTGGCAGAAAAAATCCCATTAATAGAAAAATGTGAAGTAGTGTTCGATTGTCTCTTCAATGAATGGTCGATTTTCCAATACGAACTTAAATTTCATAATATTGAATATGCAGAAGAATATACTGCTGAAGGTGTGCATGTTCAAGCCAAACTCCAAATTCATCAAATTGAACCTTTAACGCTTAAAGTCCAAGACATTACCCGAGGGCGTGTATACCTCAAAAAAGTGGAAACAGCCCATGAGTGATTTAGATCCTTTGCTTAAATATCGTGAACAACATAAGCATCGTCTCAACTATATGCCGTGGTTATACTGGACGCTAAAACCTAAACATAGAGCTTGGGCTGAGGCTTGGCAAAAAGAATACCAAGCTTATTTGATGGAAATGGAAACCGTTGAGATTGGGGAGAACTGTTTTATTTCACCCTTAGCACATATTTTTGCAGAGCCTGGTCGTAAAATTATCATTGGCGATAACAGCTTTATTGCAGCAGACTGTACGCTTCATGGGCCGCTCAATATTGGGCGCGAAGTTGCGATTAATCATCACTGTATTTTAGATGGTGGACGCGCAGGCATTAAATTACATGATCAGGTGCGTATTGCAGCGTATTGCCATCTTTATGCTTTTGATCATGGTATGGATTTGGCGGAGCCAATTTATAAACAAGCTGTACGTTCACAAGGCATCGAAATTGGTCAAGATGTCTGGTTGGGTGCACATGTGGGTGTTAAAGATGGTATAAAAATAGCCAACCAAGCGATTGTAGGCATGAACAGTATGGTGACTAAAGATATAGCTGAACGTGAGGTTGTGGTGGGTAATCCAGCTCAAAGAATTCGCTACCGCGAATAAGATCTGATTGAATTTAAGTATTTTTCTTAATTATGCTTAAGTTAAAATTTACACAAAAAAGCGTAAAAAAATAAAAAACTTATGCTAGTTTAAAAAGAACAACTGGTATAGCTGAAAGTTAAAGCGAGGTTAATATGAACCGTGTGATTGCTTGTATAGATTCTTCCCCTTGCATTAATGCAGTTGCCGAAGCCGCTGCCTGGATTGCTCAGCAAACAAAGCGGGAACTGGTTCTGCTTCAAGTGCTGGATTATTATCCTGCAAGTTATCATTTAGGTGAAATCAGCGGAGTCATTGGCTTTGAAAGTAATGCTATGTTACTCAAAGAGCTCGCTGAACTCGAACAAAAACAAAGTGAACTTGCGCTCGATTATAGTAATAATCTGTTGACTCATATTTTAGAATTGATTCAAGAAAAATACGGCATTACAGCTAAGCAAATTCAAGAAAAAGGTGATTTTTTAGAACAAAGTTTCAATATTTTGCATGAAAACGATATTGCTGTAATTGGTCGAGTCGGTGAGCGCTCAGCTGAAAAGAATAAAAGTCTAGGTAGTAATGTTGAAAACTTCATCCGCGGTGCAAAATGTACGGTGATGACGGTTGGTGAAACCTTCAAACCACCTACACGCTTTATTTTCGCCTATGAAGACTCTCCAACGTGTAAAGAGATGATGCATCGTGTTGCTAAAAGTGATTTACTCAGATTATTACAATGCCATTTACTGTATGTGGGTGATCATCCAGAAATTTTAAATACACCTTCTCAATTCCTTAAAGATGCTGGTGTAGATGTGGTGGTTGAATATCGTTACGGTGATGTAGCTGAAAATATTTTGGACTATCAACAGCAGCATCAAATTCAGTTGATTGTATTGGGAGCGTATAGCCGCAGTAAAGTGAAACAATTTTTCTTAGGCAGTATCACCACCAATATTTTCCGAAATTCTACTGTTCCGTTATTAGTGGCAAAATAAACCTTTAAGCTTTGGTTAAAATTACAAGCAATTTTGCATTGAAATTAAACAGATTAAAGCTTGATTGAATATATATTTATGATATTGTCTAGATGACAATAACAACTAAATATGTGGCTGTTTATTTTATAATCTTGCAGATATTTTATTTTATATTCAATAATTTACTTAAATATTTAAAACTTATCCACAGGTATACAAACAGGAATCGGGGATAAGTTTTTACGTGAAATAGAATGTTAAATCGGCAATGATAAAAAAGCCTCAAGCATATAAAAAATGATTGAGGCTTTTCTGTAATTGGCTAATTATGATATTAAGAAATCAATTAAATCTACTTCACAATCGCCATCGCGAAGCCATCATGGCCTTTGCTTCCTACAGTTTGTAATGCTGTGCTTGAAAGAAGACGCGGATGATTCTGCATCAGTCGATACATTTCACGAATCCCTTCAATACTGGGTTTAACGTTGTCAGGATTCATAATGTCTCCTGCACGAATGACATTGTCTAAAAATATAATGGTGCCGGGGCGTGAGTATTGTAGACACAGCTCCAAATATTCAGGATAACTTTGTTTATCTGCATCAATAAAAATAAAATCAAAAGGCTCAACATTGCTGGGCAAAGCTTTTAAAATATCTGCTGCGCGCCCGACTCGAAGCTCAATAGTTTGGGAAAATCCTGCACGATCAATATTTTCTTGAGCCAAAGCTGCGTGAGTATCACGTCCTTCAATCGTTAAAATATAACCATCCTTGGGTAGAGCACGCGCAAGCCACATTGTGCTATACGCTGCAAAAGTACCCAGTTCAAGAACGCGCTTGCACTGATTCATTTGAATCAACATTTGAAGGAGCATGCCTTGATTGGCTGCAACAGCCAAGTGGTCAGGAAAACCGTTATCTTCAGTATTTTTTAAAGTCTGAACAAGAATAGGGTCTTCAGGAATAAGTGTGGACTCGATATAAGCATCGATATCTGACCAAAGTTGTTGCATAGCACGGGCATCTCAAATTTGTTATGTGCATTGTAATGCTTTCAAATTTGAGTGCAATTTTTGTCTGCATGAATATGCATTATTTTTAATGAAGCGCAAAAAAAAGAGGTCATTCGACCTCTTTTTTATCTTTTGAATATTAATAATTACATAGTGATGAATGTCGTGTTAAATCGGGTCCCCAAGTACGATAGCCTTGAGTATCAATATGGATCTGACCTGAAGCGTATAAGCCTAGACCCATATTCAAGCTTTGACCGTGGTTTTTCCAAAATTGACACAGTTTGAACTTTGAATTTTCGATATGTGCATAATCTTGTGCTTGCGGATATTCAGGTCCAATTCGAAAATCGATGGCTGAATTAAATAAATGACGCGAAGATCCTGCACCGCCTGCACACTGATTTAAAGGCAAATCACGATACACCGATGTCACTTCAAAATCTGTCAAAACCTTAGATGCAACCAGATATTTAAATACTTTGAGAGTAGGCAATTGATTTGACCACACTTCACTGCTCGGAATCATGTATTCAGACTTACCGCAGCGCTGCCAGTCACGTGCAGATTTTAATAATTCGAAACTTGGAATAATATTGCCGACGTTGTTGCGCTCTAAATAACGTTCGTAATCGCGCACACGCGATTGATTATCACCAATAGCGACCCAGTTTCGGTATGAGTTTGGCATGACTTTAGGGCGAGCAGGGCGGTCAATGGTTATTTTTTCTTGTGGTATATAAATTCGTTGACCCGATGGGGTAAAAATGGTCTGACCTTTCTGAGGGGAAGATGTACAAGCCATCACTGTCAGTGAAATAGCACTGATCGAAATTAAGCCCTTCAAAATTTCTTTCATTATAAAATTGAGTACTGAATCAAATAGGAATCTAGTTTAGTCTAATTTTGGGGAGAGATTTTGTATATATTGCAAATAAATGTACCAATTCGGTATAAAAAAAGATCAGCCGAAGCTGATCTTTCAATGCTTATTTCTCTAAATATTGTAACTTATCTGCCTTACCATTCCATTCTTCACGGTCAGCAGGTTGATCACCAATTTGAGTAATATTTGGCCATTTTTCAGCAAGCTCAGCATTGAGTTCAATGAAAACCTCTTGACCTTCTGGAAGTTCATCTTCTGAGAAAATCGCATTGGCTGGACACTCAGGTTCGCAGAGGGCGCAGTCGATACATTCATCTGGATTGATTACAAGAAAGTTTGGACCTTCGTAGAAACAGTCAACTGGACAAACTTCAACACAGTCTTGGTACTTACATTTAATACAATTTTCAGTGACAACAAAGGTCATGGCGACAGCTCTACCTAAAAAATATGGTTCTAATTTACGAATGCTGTATTTTAGGCAAAAATGCACACAACAAACAATTCCTTTTACTGATATTTGTTATTTAAAATCTGTGAAATGCTCATCCTTATCCAATCTACCCGTCTAGAAGGCTTTATTTAAGTATTAAAAGCGATCATGGCATAAACGTTGATCCTATATCAAGGGCTAATCAGTTGATGAAAATATTCCATGATATTGTCATGTGTTTTTTATAAATCGATAACATATGCATTAATCCAGTTTGATATAATTCAGTGATGAAAAAAAGACCTTATCGAAAGCCTGAATTCGCACCCAGTGCGTGGACGACAGCGCAAGATTGTTACTTAATTGAAAATAACACTCTGCCTGATGATGTGTTGCAACAGCAATTGCCCTACAGTTTAGATGAAATTTATGAGCGCAAAGAAATTTTGGGTTTGATCAGAAGGCGCAGACAGCTTAGAAAATTGTTTGATCAATAGAATCCCCGTTTGAGTAAGTCATAAAAAAACCTCGTATTACGAGGTTTTTTGGTTTTCAGTGTTTAGATCAAAATTTGAAAGGCTAATTGTAAATCATACATTCAGAAAATTTGATCACTGCTTTAAGCGATCTTTTAGTGCATATAATTGTTGTAGAGCTTCCCTTGGAGACAAGCTATCTACATCTAAGGATTGAAGTAAATCAAGTGCAGGCGAGCTTTTTTCAATTTCAACAATTCGTTCAATCACTTCTGGCGAACGGCTGTCGTTTACCGCAAATAAATCATTTTGGATTACTTTTGGTTGCTGAAGTTGCTGTTTCTCTAAAATTTTTAAACGTTGCTGCGCGTCTTTAATTACGCTTGCGGGTATACCTGCAAGCTTGGCCACTTGCAAACCATGACTTTGACTGGCAGGACCTTGCTGTACTTTATGCAGTAAAATCAAGTTGCCATTCATTTCTTTAGCGGTGACATGAAAATTACTGATCGATGGCTCTTTGGCAAGCTCTGTTAACTCAAAATAGTGTGTCGCAAATAAACAGAGACATTTAATGCGTTTGGTTAAATCGAGTACACATGCCCAAGCCAGTGACAAACCATCATAAGTACTGGTCCCACGTCCTACTTCATCCATTAGTACCAATGATTGATTGGTGGCATGATGCAAAATTTGTGAGGTCTCAGTCATTTCCACCATAAAGGTTGATTTGCCTGAAGATAAATCATCTGCTGAGCCAATACGAGTAAAGATTCGATCGATCGGCCCCAGTTTAGCGGCTTGCGCAGGCACATAGCTACCACAATAGGCCAGCAGACTAATCAGTGCTGTCTGACGCATGAAAGTAGATTTACCACCCATGTTCGGTCCAGTGATAATTGCCATTCGCTGATTAAAATTCAGCTGAGTATCATTGGGGGTATAGGGCGTTTTAATGAGGGATTCAACCACGGGATGACGACCCGCAGTAATATGGATACCTATATCTGGGCTGTATTCTGGACGATTCCAACTGTATAAACGCGCTTGATGTGCAAAATTACTGATCAAATCAATCTGTGCGATGGCGCTGCTCATCATTTGTAGATGCGCAATATCCTGTCGTAATTCTTCAAGTAACATTTCAAACAGAAGTTTCTCACGTGCGAGGGCACGGGATTCACTGGAAAGTACCTTATCTTCAAACGATTTCAGCTCTGGCGTGATGTAACGTTCAGCATTTTTTAAAGTTTGACGGCGAATATAATGCTCAGGCGCTTGTTCAGATTGCGCACGGGATAACTCAATAAAATACCCACTGACTCGGTTATATCCGATTTTTAAGGTATTAATACCGGTTGCTTCACGTTCTTTAATTTCCAGATCAATTAAAAATTGTCCTGCATGATCACGTATTTGACGCAGTTCATCGAGTTCACTGTCAAAACCTTCAGCGATGACATTGCCATCACGTAACACCACAGGTGGATTTTCAACGATTGCTGCCATCAGGCGCTGATGAAGACCATGAAAATCGCCTAGATCTTCGTTAAGCTGCTGAATGAGTGGGGATTGTTCGGCGCTTAAAATCGGTTGCAGGGCATGACGTAAATATGGAATTTGCGCACATGCTTGGCGAATTTGAACCAAGTCGCGTGGTCGTGCGCTGCCCAATGCCACACGGCTAAGTACACGTTCAATATCGCTGATGTCTTTTAATACCAAACGTATTGGAGACTCGTGATAACCTTTAAGTAGGATCTCAATGGCATCGAGACGCTGATCCAAAATGGCGGTATCACGCATAGGTTGCATGAGTGTGCGACTGAGCAGTCGTCCGCCCATTGCGGTTTGACAGTCATTGATCAGTGCAAATAGGGAAGTTCCATGCTCAAACAGCGGATTGATAATTTCTAAATTACGACGCGTGACGGGATCAAGTGCTATAAAATCGCTGCTTTGTTCCAGTTTAATCGAGCGAATATGTGGTAAAGCGGTCTTTTGGGTTTCTTTGGCATAGTGAATCAGTGCTGCTGCGGCAGCCTTTGCCAAAGGCAGGTGATCAATCCCGAAACCTGCCAGAGTCGATACCGAAAATTGATCACATAGGGTTTTCTGGGCATTGTTGATACTAAAATCAACATTGGGACGCTTGCTGACAGGACAGTCGATATTTTGTTTAATTTGCTCAATAATCTGTTGATCGACAAGGTCTTCATCCATCAGGATTTCGCTTGGCATTAAACGCGCAAGCTCTAAAGGCAATTGTTCAGTCTTATATTCTTGTTGCTGGACTTTGAAGATACCTGCACTGAGATCTAAAAGTGCGATACCCATTTGATTTTGCTGAAAGCACAGCGCCACCAGATTTGAACTTTGATGCGTGTTGAGTAGCGCATCATCGGTGAGTGTACCTGGTGTGATAATTCGAACCACACCACGCTCGACCGGTCCTTTGCCTGTGACTTCACCAATTTGCTCACAGATAACGACATTTTCACCTTTTTTAACAAGGCGCGCGATATAACCTTCAGCGGCATGATAAGGCACACCGGCCATTGGAATCGGTTCACCATTGGCTTTACCGCGGTGGGTTAAGGTAATGCCAAGAATTTTTGCAGCCTTATGCGCATCTTCAAAAAATAACTCATAAAAGTCACCCATACGATAAAACATAAGAGCATGCGGATGCAGTACTTTCATGGACATGTATTGCTGCATCATAGGGGTAAGGGTGCTTAGGTCGGCAGAGAGCATGGCTGTATTCATTACAATTTAAATCCTTCGAATACGCATAAATTATCATGAGTGTGCATCAACATGTTATCCCGCTAAAGCTAAAAATTGGTCGAATTAAATGGTTTCAAGAACGAATTTATAAGCGAGGAATTCTAACATTATCTAGAGTCTGATAGATGTTTGACGCTAAAAATTGCAACGATGGATGATTTAAAAACACACTTTATTAACAATCAATATCCAACATATGCCTGTAAAAAAACCTCTGCAAGCAGAGGTTTGGAATTTAGAGGGTCACTATGCTTATGCCAACATATTCGCGCAATTTAAGGTTTATAGATACCTAAATCGGTCAGATGTAAGCGCAAAATTCGTCTTAATTCTAAAACGGCTTCA
The DNA here is from genome assembly GCA_964579445.1 of uncultured Acinetobacter sp. Classification (GTDB taxonomy): domain Bacteria; phylum Pseudomonadota; class Gammaproteobacteria; order Pseudomonadales; family Moraxellaceae; genus Acinetobacter. Next base: position 57,205 of record CAZOGM010000005.1, on the reverse strand, counting down.
GGTGTCTCCTGAATGGAATGCCCGCCCTTAATCACGATTTCAGATGTTGATCCCGCAAGATGAGCGCTCTTATAAGGTACAATGCCATCATTCATCGTATTCGGGTCGTGACTGTCTGTAATATTGCCCATGATTGAATGGAAAGTAATATCTTTTGTCGGAATAACATCTTCGGTTAATTCAGTGAATTTAGAATTGCGACTTAAATCACTTGGTCCATTTTGAATAAGACCATGACCCAAATCCTTCACGAAATTCTGAATATTGATGTCTTTTTCACTCAGCGAGTCTGCAAATGCACCCAAAAAAGCACCTGGAAGTTTAATAATTTTCCGTGCAGCACGGGTAAACCAGCGATCAGCATAATCTGTACCCCGATGAGGCGCTGCAATGAAAATAGCACGATCAAAATTTTTCACCGGCTTCATGATAAGACGTGCTTTAAACAGAGGTTCATTTTTAAAGCGACTCAATTGCTGAGATTTTAAAATTTTCAAAGCAGGACCAGTCAAATCCGCATCGCTAACCAATAGCCGTGCAATAATGCCACCCATACTATGCCCGATCAGTACTGCATCTTGGGCAGAAGCTGAGTTTGGATCGAGTGTAGCAAAAGCTTGATTGATAATCGCATTGACTTGAAAACGACTTTCCATAATCGGCATATTGGTCGAATAGAACACTTGCCAAACTTGAAAATGCTCACGCAGCACCACATCACCCATAATGTCATTGGTCAGACGAATCCATGCTTCAGGGCTACTGGCAAGACCGTGTACCAAAACAATAATTTTCTTTTTAGGGTTATAGGGTTCAAGCATGAACAAATGTGGCATGGTGATGCTGTTATCGCGGTCAATTAAACTCAAATACGCCGCAGCGCCTAAATTATTTTCTGCAAGCCACAGTCCATAAGGTGCGGAAAAATTGGCTGCCAATGGATAGTCTTTGCCTCCAATATTGAGTTTCTCGACACTATAAGGGTCATAAATATTGAGCTGAAAATTTGGATTGTGAATAATGTCATCTACACTTCCAGCAGAAACTGGCTCGGCAGTCATGGTCACAGACAGATAACGTGGCTGATGAATATTCGGGTTGATTCCACCTTTATAAGCATGATTTAAAGGATCCACAATATATTTGCCAGAATCTTCGTTTTCAGGCGCAGGCAAAGTGGCAACAAATTCAGATCCAAAACCATCTCTACGGTTGATCGAGCGTAAACCTGAAAAATTCAGATTGTAACTACTGCTCAAGCTATCGAGTTTGCGGTTAGCAATTTCAGGGTAATGTGCATAGTTAATTGCATAAATACTGTCGCCGACTTTAATTTGTTTCGGGACTTTATCGCCTGTATACCTTAAGCCATAATTGGTGATGAGTTTTGCTAAAGCCTGATTGTAGAAATCACGAATCTGTACTTGTCGGTTATCAAAGAGACGTTCTTGTGGATGACGGTTGGTTTTAAACAGATAGGCATAACTGTATCGAATACTTTTATCCAGCAGCCGCATTTGTTGATCTAGACATTGATTATATTGTTCTTGATGAAGTTTTTTCTTTTCTTCAGACTGATATTTATTGATTAAACTGACGTTACACTCAGATGAAGTGCTGAGTTCTAATGCTCGGGTAAGATAGGCTTCACTGGCCGTAGAAAGAAGTTGTTCATCAAATATTTCTGGAATTTTTTCAAGTTCAGTAATGCAATTTTCAGGTTCATCGGTGCAACTTTTAGCTTCACGTCCAGTCATCGAAAGGACATTGAGGCTGGCTTCACTCATTTTTTTACGGGTTAAAATACTATCGCGTTCATTGGCAATAGATACATTGAGCGCTTGATTTTTCACACTGACCACTTGGCAGCCTGAAATAAGCAAAGATAGCGTTGCACATAGGGCAAATATTATGGTGTTTGTTGTTTGCGACATGTTTAACATCAATCAAAATAAACTGTAGAAAAGCATACGTTATTTTTATAAAGATAAAAATATCAGACAAAAAAATAGACTGAATGATCAGTCTATTTTTGTGAATTAAAATGCATTTATTTTATGATTAAGCAGGGTTGTTGAGTACTTGCCATACGTTATAGCGACCTTGTTTTTCAATTTCAGCGATCAAACGGTCTGCGACATCTGCTTCTTCAGGATATTTTACCTTGTAATTTTTTAGGGTTTGAATTGCATTTTTCTTTTGAGACAGGGCAATAAAATTATTGGCAGAGACTAAATATGCCTCTTGCACACCTGCTTTAATGGCCTTGTCAATGTAAGGAATAGCTTCTTTTTGACCGCCGCCTTCAGACAATGAGAAACCAAACCAGAAGTTTGCTTCTGGGTCTTCTTTGTTCATTTTTAAAATTTGCTGTGCATATTTTAAAGATTTTGTGGTGTAGCTTGAACCTAAGTCTAAATTACGCCCCAAAATACTGGCTTTAAATGCGCGGACTAAAATATCGAAAGAAACATTGTCATTGCTTGCCAGCGTATCGAGTTCTGCTGAAACTTCTTTGAGCTTACTTTCAAAGCCTTTGCGTTCTTGACGGTCCGTGAAACGTGGTGGATAGTGACGTGCTTTACCTTCAACCATCTGTAAAAAATCATCAATATTGGTGATATCAATTTCATTTTGACCTGCAAGTACTGCATATTTCATTGCACGTTGTGCGTTATCTACTGTGGGTACAATGAGTTTATTGGTGTCTAAAATGAGTTTTTTATTGGGATCTTTAGGATCGGTGACTTCAAGCTTTTGTACAGGTTGAGCCGCTGCTTTTTTTAGCTCTAACTCAAACACAGGAGGTAAGTTATAGTTGAATGGATTGAGTGCATAAAATGGCGCTGTTAACTCAGGCTCAGAATAGACAATTGGATCATTATTCACTTTATTTTTTGAAGTACCTGTAGATGCACATGCCGTCAGTAAAGAAGAAGCAATAATTGCACATAGCAATGGTTTAATCGTCATAAGTATTTCCAATATTTTGTTGTTTAAATATAAAAAAGCACGTTCCTCAGTCTAAAAAAAGAAAGCGGAACATGCAACTTGAAATGCGCTACGTTATTCAAACGTATACATTAAGCTTTAGATTGCGTGGTTTGCGCTTCGCACTCACGTCGAACTTCTTCAATAATTTTAAGTTCCTCAGCACTAAAAGGTCGTTCAGTGTTTTGAGGGTTTTTAAATGTCGGATCTAATAGTGAAAGGCGCTGACACAAAGTATTCATGCGTTTTTCATTTTGTTGAATGCGATCAAGTAAAACACGCATTCCTTCAATCATCGGATCAGACTGATCTTGCGTGGTTGCATACGGCTCAAACCCAATGCTTTGAGCATAATCACGACGACGACTTTCTTGTTCATTTTCAACTTTTTTATCTTTTAAAATAAAGCGCGCAGGATTGCCCACAGCAGTGACACCTTCGGGCACTTCTTTAGTCACAACTGCATTTGAGCCCACTTTGGCATTTTTATGTACCGTAAATGGCCCCAAAATTTTTGCACCGGCACCGACCACGACACCATCTTCAAGTGTGGGATGACGCTTACCTTTATTCCATGTCGTCCCACCCAAAGTCACGCCATGATACAAGGTGACATCATCACCAATTTCAGCGGTTTCACCAATCACCACACCCATGCCATGGTCAATAAAAAAACGACGACCAATTTTGGCACCCGGGTGAATTTCAATGCCTGTAGCAAAACGACTCAAAGAAGACAACATACGTGCTGAAGTTTTACAATCCTTGACCCAAAGCGCATGCGCCATACGATGCATAATTAAGGCATGTATGCCTGGATAGGTGGTGAGAACTTCAAAGGTATTACGTGCAGCAGGATCGCGTGCGAACACCGCGTTAATGTCTTCTTTAAGCTGTTTAAGCATCAGTTTGATTCTCTTTAGATTTTGACTTTTTCCATGTGCCATTATTGAGGGCTTGAACGCGAGTAAAAATGCCTCGGAGTAAATGGTATTCCATACGGTCCAATTGTATACGTCCAAACAGACGACGCAAGCGTAAAGGCAATAAACGTGGATTTTCAGGATCTAAAAACTCAATATCGGCTAACATTTTTTCCATATGCGGATAAAATTGTTCCATTTGAGCATGATCGACCAAAGGTTCATCCCAATGCATATGCTCACTTTCGGTGACTTTCATCGTGGCTTCGGTATCGATTATTTTGTCCATGAGTTCAACAGTTGCCATACGCATTTCATAGCAAATAATTTGAATGGCTTGCGCGACATTTAATACGCCGTATTCTGTGTTTACTGGAATGGTAACGTGATAATTTGCTAGCGCCAATTCTTCATTGGTCAACCCGCGATCTTCACGACCAAACACAATCGCAATTTCGTGTTGATTTTCAAGCACGGCATGCATGGATTTTTGCGCGGCAGGACGAGCATCGAGTAAAGGCCATGGAATGGTACGGCTACGTGCGCTCGTGCCAAACACCAAATGACAATCCTGAATGGCATCTTCTAAAGTGTCTACGATTTGGATTTGATCAATTAAATCCGTTGCGCCTGCTGCCAATGCATCAATGTCAGGATGTGGATAGGTTTTAGGTGAAACCAACACCAGTTTAACTAAACCCATGGTTTTCATGGCACGTAATGCACTGCCAATATTGGCAGGTAAGGTGGTATTCACCATCACAATACGGACATGGGCCAAATGCTGCGATACCGCAGCATTGTCTAAAATATTCATAATGATTCCAAATGGTTCAATTGCTTAAGAGTATTGGCTAACTTCGGTTTGGTACTGATCCATCGCTTCATCCATGCTCAGACCACCGAGAGATGGAGCAATTTTTGAAGGCCGGAAAGATTCAGCAGCCTTACTCTTTGCCGCTTTAGATTTGACTTGGTATTCGATATAAAGTGCATCTTTACCAAAATAATCACGCAGTTTTGCCAGAAGCTCATCAAGTGGAGCCACGTTCCAGTGATTGCCTAAATGTAACTCTGCCGTAGCATAGGGAAAATCCAGCAAAATATGCAAAGGAATGTGATTACACATATCGACATTACAAAAGGGCTGAATGAGCTGTTGCACATCTTGATTTAGCGTTGCTGAAAAATGTTCAGGGCTGAGTTTAACTTGGATGCAGTTGGCACGTTTTTGACGGATTTCGTTCAAAGTAAAGGCTTTGGTCAGGCGTCCCATTGGACGGTCAAATCCTTCACGTTCGTAAATTTCGCCTTCAATGACCACCACACGTTCGTTCACTATCACATCTTTAAAACGTTGGAAGCGTTCATGATTCGCTGAAACTTCAATACGCGCCGTACCGTCATCTAGGGTGACGACCATGCGGTTAGGGAAGTTCGCGATATCGACCACTAAGCCTGCAAAAACAGTGGTTACACCACGACGCGTTGGTGTGAGCTCATTAATTTTCTGTGAGACAAATGTTTTGAGTTCAGGTCGATAGACATCAATAGGATGACCTGTCAAATACAGTCCGAGCGTGTCTTTTTCACCTTTTAAGCGAACTTCATCTGCCCAAGGTTTAACGGGCTTTGCAGGCTTTCGCTGAACTTCTTCAACTTCACCAAACAAATCCATGATGCCAGATTCACGGTTACTGCGTGCTTGATCCGCCGCTTGAACAGCTTCAGGAAGCTGCGACATAATCGTCGCGCGCTCTACACCCAAGCAGTCTAATGCACCTGAACGAATTAGGGCTTCTAAAGTACGTTTGTTGATTTTCTTTAAATCAATACGATGGCAGAAATCAAAAATGTCTTTAAATGGACCCAGTTGGTTGCGCGAATCAATCACAGATTGCATGGCTGCTTCACCCACGCCTTTGATCGCACCTAGGCCATAAACAATGGTATTGGCATCGGTCGCATGGAATTGATAAATCGACATATTGACAGAAGGGGGTAATACCTCTAAGCCATTGTTACGGCAGTCGTCAATCAAGAAAACAATGCTGTCGGTATTTTGCATTTCCGAGGTTAAAACCGCAGACATAAACTCAGAAGGATAGTGCGCTTTTAACCATGCAGTTTGATACGCGACAAGGGCATAGGCTGCAGCATGGGATTTGTTAAAGCCATAGCCAGCGAACTTTTCCATATAGTCAAAAATATGGTTTGCCGTTTGCTCGTCAATGTCTTTTTTAGCAGCACCTTCGGTAAAAATTTGGCGCTGTTTAACCATTTCTTCAGGTTTTTTCTTACCCATGGCGCGGCGAAGTAAGTCCGCACCACCCAAGCTGTAGCCTGCACAGTACTGCGCTGCTTGCATTACCTGTTCTTGGTATACCATGATGCCGTAAGTCGGCTCTAGCACACCTTCAAGTAAGGGATGTAAGTATTCAAACTCACCGCCATGCATACGATGAATAAAGTCAGGGATCAGATCCATTGGCCCTGGACGATACAACGATACGAAGGCAATAATCTCTTCAAATTTTGAAGGACGTGCTTCCTTGAGCATTTTCTTCATGCCCGCGGATTCAAACTGAAATACCGCTGTAGTGTTGGCATCGGCGAAGATCGAATAAGCCGCTTTATCTTCTAAGGGAATATTTTCAATTTTGAGCGGAGTTTCAAACTGCATCCGCTGATTAATATGCTGAACAGCATCTTCAATCACGGTTAAGTTACGTAAACCCAAGAAGTCGAACTTTACAAGACCCGCAGATTCAACATCATCTTTGTCGAACTGCGCAACACGACCTGTCCCATCTGCCTCACACATCACTGCAGAGAAGTCAGTGATTTTAGTCGGCGCAATCACGACACCGCCGGCATGTTTACCAGTATTTCGGGTAATACCCTCAAGCTTCAGCGCCATTTCCCAAATTTCAGCAGCATCATCATGGTCTGGGTTTGAAGGGTTGGTCACAATGTCTTTAAGCTGAGGCTCAGCCTCAATCGATTCTTCCAGTGTTAAACCCAGCGGTTTAGTGGGAATCATCTTTGAAATACGATCGGCTAAACCGTAGGATTTACCTAAAACACGTGCCACATCTCGAATCGCACCTTTAGCTGCCATGGTACCAAATGTTGCAATTTGTGATACCGCATCACGACCATAATGACGTGCTACATAGTCGATGACTTTATCTCGACCTGCGATACAGAAATCGACGTCAAAATCGGGCATTGAAACACGTTCTGGGTTTAAGAAACGTTCAAAAAGCAGTTCATAACGAAGTGGATCGAGGTCGGTAATTTTTAAGCTATAAGCCACCAATGAGCCAGCACCAGAACCCCGTCCAGGACCTACCGGAACGCCATTACTTTTAGACCATTGAATAAAGTCCATCACGATCAGGAAGTAGCCTGGGAAACCCATATTATTAATGATGTTAATTTCATAGGCCAAACGTTCATCATAAGGCTTACGAATTTCCGCCCAATCTTCGTCACGTTTTTCAACAGGATATAAGTGAGCAAGACGCTCCTCTAAGCCTTCTTCAGACAAATATGCGAAGAAGCTATTGATGGTATGACCTTCAGGAATGGGATAATCGGGAAGAAAGTATTTACCCAATTCTAGACTGACGTTACAGCGCTTGGCAATTTGTATGGTGTTTTCGACTGCACTTGGAATATCTTTAAACAATTCCTGCATTTGCTCAGCGGTCTTGAAATATTGCTCTGTGCTATAAGTACGCGGGCGTCGGTTGTCACCAAGGACGTAACCATCTGCAATACAAACACGCGCTTCATGCGCTTCATAGTCTTCAGGGTGTACAAAGTGCACATCATTATGTGCCACCACCCCAATTTGGTATTTTGCAGCCAACTTAACCGCTTCTACAATGAAGTCTTCTTCTTGAGGTCGATTGGTACGTGTTAACGCCAGATACACCCGATTGCCAAATTTTTTGACCCATTCCTCAAGTAGGGGTTCAGCTTTTTGCGGATGTCCAGAACAGAGCATTTCACCGACGTCACTTTTCATGCCAAGCATGACGATCAGATCTGAACCTTGTTCAAGCACCCATTCTTTTTTGACACAAGGAATACTGAGCTGCTGACCTTCAATAAAACCACGAGATACAATTTCAGTCAGACTACGCCAACCTGCGTTGTTCATGGCAAGCAATGAAACACGATGCGATTCATCATTTAAACGAATGTTACTGCCTAAAATTGGCTTAATGCCTTTGTCTAAACATTTGCTGTAAAATTTGACCGCAGCATGTAAATTTGACAGATCCGTCATCGCCAAAGCAGGCATATCTTCTTTTAATGCAGATTTAATTAAATCAGGTATCCGTACAATCGATTCAGTAATCGAAAATTCTGTATGAATACCAAGATGAACAAACTGCATAAATGAATCCTTCGCTAAGTCTAAGCATATTTTAACATGCTCTTAGTCCGAGGTAATGAACAAAAGCAAAAAGATCAATTATCTGTTCATAAAATGAAGCCATTGAAAATCTGTCAAATGAAAACTGAGCTTAAAAATGAAATTCTAAAAACCACTGAGAGTTTGATCCTTTGAAAATGATAAAATTAAACAAATCAAGAAACATAAAAGCAAGGAATATACTTTTAAGCATCGTGCTTGCTTCTGGAATTATTTCTCCAGTTTATGCAGACAATGAACAGGGTGTAGGCTAAAGCGAAACACTGCTGAAAAAAGCCCAAAGTGGAAATGCACAAGCCCAATATGATTTAGGCGAGGCGTATTATAATGCAGATGGCATTGATGAGAATTTCGAACAGGCATTAACGTGGTATCAGAAAGCAGCGGCTAAGGGTCATGTTGAAGCCGAGTATTCTACTGCGTACCTCTTGGACTATGGCGAAGGCACTGAAGAAAATAATGCTGAAGCTGTCAAATGGTATAGCAAGGCTGCCAAAAAAGGACATGCCTTAGCGCAGTATCAATTGGCGCTGACTTTACAAGACGGTGAGGATGGGGTTAAAGCAGACCCGAAACAGGCTGTTCTGTGGATGACCAAAGCCGCAGACAAGGGCGTGGACAGTGCCCAATATAGTGTAGGTAATTATTACGAGTCAGGCTCTTATGTTGCTCAAGATTACAATAAGGCCGTTAAATACTATAAGCTGGCAGTTGCTCAAGGCAATGCTGACGCTCAAAATAACTTGGCAACCTTGTATCAGTCTGGGGATGGTGTAAAGAAAAATGACACCGAAGCCATGCGATTATTGACTTTATCTGCTGCACAAGATAACGCCCATGCTTATTATAATTTAGCCAATATCTATGTTGATGGTCAGGGTGTTGAAAAAGACTATAAGGCTGCAAGTGAGTATTACATTCAAGCGATTGAGTTTGGACATGAAGATGCAGCAACAGAACTGGCAGAATTATATAAAGTCGGCGGTTTTGGCTTAAAAAAGGATGTAAAGAAAGCGCGGGAACTTTTAGACGATTAAGTTAAAATTTTACCTAAAAATAAAAAAGCACCTAAGGTGCTTTTTTATTGAATAATGAGGCGAAATTGACTGATTAGTATTCCCAGAACATACGCTGAATTTCTTTGGCATCTTTGGTTTTAGTCAGTGCCAAAGCCGCTAAAAGTTTAGCTTTTTGTGGATTAAAATCGTGTGCAACCACCCAACCATATTTATCATCAGGTTGTTCTGCGTTACGCAGCACAAAGCCCTGAGGTACACGTGATGAACGAATAATTTGTACACCATTACTTTGAAGCTCATTGAGTGTCGGCACGATATTTTTTGCTACTGAACCGTTTCCTGTACCTGCATGTATAATGGCTTTTGCACCTGCTTTGGCATAAGCTATATAAGCATCGGGCACCATATTTCCAGAGCCATAAACAATTTGCACAAGTGGTAAAGCGTCGCCTTTAATGTTTTCGATATTAAACTCTGAGCGATTATTAAAACGTTTAACCGACTGTCTAAACCAGTAGGATTTTCCTTCAATCAATGTCCCCAATGCACCCCATTGACTGCTGAAAGCATCTGTATGCAGGTTAATTGTTTTAGTGACATCACGGGCAGCAAAGATGCTGTCATTCATCAAAATAAACACACCTTTACCTTTAGCTGTATCATCCGCTGCCAGTGCAACTGCGCTGTACAAATTCAAAGGACCATCTGCAGATAAAGCGGTTGATGGACGCATTGAGCCCACCAATACAATCGGTTTGTCGGTATGCACCACTAAATTTAAAAAGAAAGCAGTCTCTTCTAAAGTATCCGTGCCATGAGTAATGACCACACCATTCACATCGGATTTTTTGACCAAATCATTGACTTGGCGAGCCAGTGATAAAAGTTCCTTATCGGTAATGCTTTCAGATGCCACTTGCATGGCTTGCACGCCACTGACATTGGCGAGGTTTTGTATTTGGGGTACGGCTGTTAGTAGTTGATCCACAGGTACTTTGGCTGCAGTGTAAGTGGCACTGTTGGTTGAACTTGCTCCTGCCCCAGCAATGGTTCCACCTGTTGCAACAACCACGACATTATTTTTTGCAAAGCTCGTGAGCGGTAAAAGTAGACCAAGAGAAAGTGTTAGTGCGCTTAATGTTTTTTTCATGATTCATCCTTTAAAGTTTCTTATGGTGCTAAGCATTTTCTATGCCATCTTCACGTTAATCGATTCTGTGGATATTGAATAGAGCGCATTGAAAATATATTTTTAGAGATGATCATTTCAAATGATAATGGTTGAGCATTTATGTTTTAAATAAAAAAAAGCTTAGCGCCGAAGTGCTAAGCTTGTAATTCATTGAATGATGCTAGGAAAACTAAATTAACGCATTTTTGACAAGAAACGGCTTAAACGATTGATCGCTTCACGTAGTTCATTTTCAGCAGGGAGGAACACCACACGGAAATGATCTGGTGTTGGCCAGTTAAAACCTGTGCCTTGTACCAACAGCACTTTTTCGGCTTTTAAGAAATCCAGCATAAACTGTTCATCATCTTGAATCGGATAAATTTCAGGATCTAATTTGGGGAAGCAATACATCGCACCTTCAGGCTTGACACATGACACCCCAGGAATTTCATTCAGCATTTGCCATGCAATATTACGCTGCTCATACAAGCGACCGCCTGGACGAATCAAGTCATTGATCGATTGATATCCTCCGAGCGCTGTTTGAATCGCGTACTGTGCTTGATGATTTGCACATAAACGCATAGAAGCGAGCATGTCTAAACCCTCAATATAATCTGCGGCACGGGCTTTATCACCTGTAATGGCCATCCAGCCTGAACGGAAACCCGCAATACGGTAAGATTTAGACAAACCGTTAAATGAAATACACAACTGATTTCCTGCTAAGGCAGCCACAGAGACATGTTCAATGCCGTCATAGACAATTTTGTCGTAGATTTCATCTGCAAATAAAATTAGATCATATTTCTTCGCCAAGCCCACAATTTTTTCTAAGACATGACGTGGATAAACCGCACCCGTTGGATTGTTTGGGTTAATAATCACAATACCACGTGTGTTGGGTGTGATTTTGTTTTCCATGTCTTGAATATCTGGATACCAGTTATCTTCTTCATCACATTTATAGTGAATCGCTGTTCCACCAGACAGGTTTACTGCAGCAGTCCAGAGCGGGTAGTCTGGCATCGGAACCAGCATTTCATCGCCATAATCTAAAAGACCTTGCATGGACATGGCAATCAGTTCAGATACACCGTTGCCGATATACACGTCATTGACATGCATATCGAAAATACCTTTTTGTTGGTAATACTGACAAACGGCTTTACGCGCGGGAAAAATCCCTTTTGAGTCAGTATAACCAATGGCGTTCGGTAAATTTAAAGCCACATCGTTAATAATTTCTTGCGGCGCTTCAAAACCAAAGGGAGCAGGGTTGCCAATATTCAGCTTAATAATTTTATGACCAGCTTCTTCCATTTCGTTGGCGGCGCGTAACACAGGTCCACGAATGTCGTAGCATACATGCTCGAGCTTTGACGATTTTTTTATTTGTCGTGGAAGATGGATAGTGTTCGGCATTTTAATGTTCTCGGAAAGAGTGGAGGTCACTTTTGCATAACGATATAAATAGCTTTTAAACGTCTCAGTTGTCACCAAATCAAGCTGATGTTCATCTCTGAGTAAAGTAACAATTTTTTCATGGGTAAACCCTGCCTGTTGGTATTGCTTGATCATAGGCAACAGAGTTTTAAAAATTACGCTTTTTTTTTGCGACATTTTTTAATCCAGAGCAAGAATTGCACTAGCCTAACATTTAATTTGCTCACAAAAAAGCATTTAATTCAAATATTGCTTACTCAATTGCTGCACTTTGCTTTCTTTTTGCTTTTTATTGTGTATTTGGTTCATTATATGTCTTTTGTAAATTGTTAAATAAACACTAGAAATTTAGCAATGGATGACGTAAATATAGGATTATCCTATTTTAAAAAGCACGATTTGAAGGGACTTAGTCATGGGAAAACTCAATAAAACCGACCGCGAATGGCAAAGAGAGTTATCGCCTGAAGAATATCGAATTACCAGACAAAAAGGTACAGAGCCTGCATTTACTGGGCAATACTGGAACAGTAAACAAGACGGTGTATATACTTGTCGTTGCTGTGGAGAAGCGTTATTTTCTTCAGAGAGTAAATTCGACAGTGGATGTGGTTGGCCAAGCTTTTTTAAACCCATCAATCCGACTGTGGTCGAAGAACAAGATGATATCTCACATGGTATGTTTCGTGTGGAAATTATTTGCCACCACTGTGATGCGCATTTAGGACATGTTTTTGAAGACGGTCCAGAACCGACTGGACTACGCTACTGCGTGAACTCAGCATCACTTGAACTCAAAACACAAGAAAAAAATGATGAGGAAACCTATCCATGACCAGCATATATCAGTTTGAAGCTGAGTTATTAGATGGAAAAAATAAAGAATTTTCCGATTACCAAGGCAAAGTGATGTTGATTGTGAACACAGCCAGTAAATGTGGCTTTACACCGCAATTTGCAGGTTTAGAAAAACTTTACCAGAAATACCATGATCAGGGACTGGAAGTTTTAGGCTTTCCATGTAATCAATTCGGTGGGCAAGATCCGGGTGATAATGACCAGATTGGCAGTTTTTGCCAAAAAAATTATGGCGTCAGTTTTCCCATGTTTGCCAAGGTCAATGTGAAAGGCCCTGAAGCGCACGTGGTTTTTCGCTATTTGACCAACAACTCTAAAGGTGTATTGGGCAGTGGAATTAAGTGGAATTTTACCAAATTTTTAATTGGTAAGGATGGCAAAGTTTTAAACCGTTATGCGCCCACCACCAAACCTGAGGCCATTGAAGAAGATATCGAAAAAGCATTGGCAAAGTAAGGCTTTCGATTTTTAAAGATTTGAAAAAAATCAGCTTGGATAAGCTGATTTTTAATTTCAAAAATAGGTTATAAGGTCGCCAATATACTCAGTAAAATCGGCGCGAGTACCGACAAAATAAACCCACTAACCATGGCGTGCGGAATAAACGCATTACCACAGGCTTGTTTGACCATCGGTAAAGTGACATCCATAGCAGTTGCACCCGCAGAAGATATCGCTGAACGTGGATAACGCCATCCAATCATGTACATCAACAGAATTGCAAAAATCTCTCGAAATAAATCATTCATCAAGGCGACACTGCCCAGTTCTGCATTTCTTAACTCAGTCACCACAATGCCCGACATGGAATAAAAGCCATAACCTTGTGAAAGCATAATCAAGTCTTTTAAACTAATATTGCTAATGAGCAGTCCTGCGACACATGCACCTAAAATTGAGCCAATGATACAACCGAGTGGCACCAGTAAAATTTTCCAATTGAGCCATGAGCGATCTAAAGGGGAGCGTGCTAAATCGAGTCCAATTAAAAACATAAATACCAACAGCAAATTCCACGTGCTGATATGAACATCCAAAGCAAAATATGCGAAGAATAAGGCAACGCTATAACCTGCAAGCAACGCCATGAATGCATAGCTGATATTCAGTAAGGATTTGATCAGTAAGTCAAAAGAGACTTTACCTTCAGTGGGTTGATAGCCAATGGCTTTATATAGCAAATAACAACACAAAAAGGCACCGACAGATGTTGTACAAGCCAGTGTGATCGCATTGCCTAAAATGAGGGATGGCGAGCTCATCTGATCCAATACTTGCGTAAACTCAATGGCGATCGCAACCAATAAGATGTAAGCAAAATATGGCAAAATTTGAAATGCGAAGCGTTTGAACCAAAACGGTAAACGCTCCAAGACTATATAGCCTAAGCACAATGGAAGCAGAAGTTGAAAAATGAGCCAAAGAGATTGCATAATGTTGAAAATTTGAAAGATCCTTAACATTATGGCAAATTTTTAAACCTAAAAACCAAATGAGTTGCGAAAACTGATACAGATTGCGTTAGTGAGTTTTGCTTAAAAAACGATAGTCTGCCAAATTAACTTGATGTGTTTTAAGCCAATACTTCCAAGTATAACTTGGCCAAAGTGCAAAGTTTTTCCCGCCGTCTTGTTGATACCAACTGACGCATCCTGACTGCCAGACAGTGCCTTCAAATTGCTTTTGAAGATCAGCATTAAAACGGGTTTGTACGCTGTCTTTGACCACAATTGCATCCGCATGGGTTCGCTCAAGCGCTTGAATCATTTGTAAAATGTAATTCACTTGAGATTCGATCATAAAAATAACTGAGTTGTGACCAAGTACTGTATTCGGCCCAAGCAATTGAAATAAATTCGGAAAACCTTGAGTGCTAACACCATAATAACTTTCGGCGCCATCTTTCCATGCCTGTTTAAGCTCCAGACCATTTTCGCCATAACAATCAAAAGATTTAAGATAAATGCGAGGGTCAGTTATAAAACCAGTCCCATAAATCAAGCAGTCAATTTTTCGTTCTACGCCATCTTTGGTGATAATGCTATCTGCGGTCAGCTCTTGAATCGAATCTGTCACCAATTCAACATTGCTTCGGTTAAAGCTTGGAAAATATTTGTTTGAAACCAAAATGCGTTTACAGCCCATGGTGTAATTAGGGGTGAGCTTCTGTGCAGTGGTTTTATCTTTGACTTGATACTTGATAAAAAGCTCTGCCAGTTTCTGTCCCGCTTTCATCATTTGCGGTTGTACAATTGGAACGACACGTGATTCGTTTGACCAATACAGACGTGCGCGGTGTAATTTTCGGAACCAGTCATATTTTGCAAATAAACGTTTATCAAGCGCACTATATTGACGCTCATCTCGTGGAATGACCCAAGCAGCAGTACGCTGAAATACGTAAAGTTGTTTGGTTTGAGGTGCAATTTCAGGAATATACTGAATGGCACTTCCACCTGTACCAATAGAAGCGACATTTTTGCCAGTTAAATCATAGTTATGGTTCCACTGAGATGAATGAAAAATTTCACCTTTAAAATCTTCAATACCTTTTATTTTAGGAATTTGTGCAACATGTAAAGGACCAGAGGCAAAAATTAAAAATTGTGCTTCAAACCTATCGCCCGACGCAGTTTCAATCTGCCATACACAACGATCTTCAGCATAGCGTGTGGTACAAACCTTTTGATTAAACTGAATATAAGGGCTTAGCTCATAATCTGAAATTAAGGTTTTAATATATTTGAATATTTCAGGTGCTTCAGCGTAGCGTTTGCTCCAATCGGTCTTTGGGGCATAAGACAGGGAGTACATATGAGACTGTACATCACAAGCAGCACCCGGGTATTGGTTTTCACGCCATGTGCCACCGACATCACTGGCTTTTTCTAAGATAACAAAGTCTTGAATGTCAGATTGGAGTAACTTTATGGCGCTTGCAATCCCGCCAAAACCTGCACCAATAATCGCAACTTTTAGCGTTCGAGCAATGTCTTTATTTTTGATTACACCGGGCATGATGTTTCATTCCTTTCGTCTTTATGTTTATTTTGATGTTGACATCATAAATTGATTTTTTACTAAACAACATGATTGTACAGACACTATAAATTGATCTTTTCGGCAATTAAACATCGCAGTAATTTGCTGTACAACTGTTGTTCATAAAAATGATTGAACATATGAATAAGCAATGAAGAGATCCATACTCGGATTAATGTATTTAATACAAGGTATGCGTCAAACCGAGATTGATATTGATGCACGTTTGGCCAGCATTGGTTTACAAGCAGAAGCGCTTGATCCGAGTTCGATTATTCATCCAAGTGTTGAGCGCGCCATACAGAATGTCATTGCCAAAGATGTAGATCCGCTGCTGGGTCTGATGGTGGGGCAGCATTATGCATTGGCAGGATACGGGCCTTTGCTGATGCTTTTGGTCACCAGTCAAACGGTCTATGCAGCGGTACAAAATGGGGTGCGTTTTCAAGCTCTCACGCATCTTTCAGGAACTTTGGGTAGTTTAATTAATCTAAAAGAAGCAGCATTAACCTATCGACCGAATGAGTTGCTCAGTGACACCGATTTATTTCGCGCACATTGTGAAATATCGGGGACTTATAAATTTATCAAAGATATTTATCAAATGGTGGGTTTAGATATTCCACAGATTCGCGTTGAATTGCCATTTAATGCGCCTAAAGATGCTTCTATACTTCAAAGCTATGAGCATTATTATGGCAACAATATTCATTTTGGCGCAGAGCAGGCTATTTTTTGGTTTGATCAAGAGTTGCTTGATTTTAAATTGCCATCCTCGGACGTGATTACTTTTCGGGTCTATGAAGCCAAATGTATTGCAGAAATTGCACGATTAAGTAAGGAAGAGGAGATTCTCAATCCTCTGATTGATCGGGTTCAAAATTATTTAGAGTTGCAAAAAGGTGTGTTACCCACCATGACTGAAACAGCCGTTGCTCTAAATATCCCTGAGCGGACGCTTCGACATCAGTTACAACAGTTAAACACCAGTTATAAACAAATACGTGAGCAATTGATGAAGCATAAAGCCTTAAGATTAATTGAATACAAGGAGTATTCGATTGAAGTGATTGCAGAAATGTTGGGTTACTCAGAACCTGCGGCTTTTAATCATGCATTTAAACGTTGGTTTGGACAAAGTCCACGCCAATATGGAAAATAGCCTAAGTATTCGGTGTTCTACAGACTCGACTCATGCCAAAGTGTTATTTATAACACGCCATATTTCGATATACTTTCTTCAGCCTACAACAGTAAATAAATTTTATGTTAGATCTTAAATCGACTCAGAACAATTTACACTCTCAAATTCAGTCTCCGGCAGAGCGTTATGCAAAAGCCATTTCTTCTGGTCAATTCATGGCAGATGATGCTCAAGCAGAAGCGGTGCATGAGTTAAACCGTGTCTGGGAAGAATTGATCTCACGTTACAAGGCTTCAAAAAAAGCGTTTAGACGTTTTCGCCGTCAGACCGCACCGCAGGGTGTTTACATGTGGGGCGGTGTGGGACGTGGCAAAACATGGTTGATGGATCAATTTTATGAATCCATTCCATTTCGTCGTAAAACGCGTATGCACTTTCATCACTTTATGCAATATGTGCATAAAGAACTCAATAAAAATTCTGGTCAACAAAATCCACTGGATATTGTGGCTGAGCAAATTTATAAAGAAGCTGTGGTGATTTGTTTTGACGAATTTTTTGTCTCGAATGTTACAGATGCGATGATTTTAAGTGATTTATTTCAAAAATTATTCACCCGTGGTATTACTTTAGTCGCCACTTCAAATATTGCACCTGACGGTTTATATAAAAATGGAATCCACCGCGATCGTTTTATTCCGACCATTGAAATGGTGAAAAAGCATTGCCGCGTTTTAAATGTCGATGCGGGTGTCGATTATCGTTTACGTGTATTAAAACAAGCGCAACTGTTTAAATCTCCATTAACGCATGAACATAAACTGTGGATGGCACAGCGATTTGCAGCCTTAACACAGTCACAAACCGTCAGTGATGAACCCATCATCATCAATGGTCGCAATGTTGACACCTTGGGTCATACTGAAGATGTGCTGTGGTGTGAGTTTTCAGAGCTGTGTATGAAGCCACGAAGCCCAGCAGATTTTATTCAGATTTCCAATGTTTACAATACTGTTTTAGTCAGTAACGTCCCAAATCTAAATGATGTGTTGTCTGAAGGAACCCGACGTTTTATTTATTTAGTGGATGAGTTTTACGACCGAGGAGTAAAATTGTTACTCACTTCTGAAGCTGGAATTATCGATTTGTACAGCGGTGAAAAATTGGCATTTGAAATTGAACGGACACGGTCACGTTTATTGGAAATGCAGTCTGATGAATATTTACAATCTGCGCACCGTCAAATTGATGGCACTCAAGCCTCAGCTTAGTTGCTTTTGATCATATTGCAAAAAAGAGAGACCAAGGGTCTCTCTTTTTTTAATTAAAAAGTATGGCGTTTAAACATCGCATATAAACAAGGTTTAATTGTTTTATCCATAGAATTAAAAATAATATCGATAATCGATCATCGCCGATACTGTCGACAATCTGATCGATTCATGGCTTAATCAAGATGAGTTAGATGAAATCTTGAACGAATATGAATAGATTTATATTCGGCATGCACTTAAGTCTAATTCCTACATTTCCAAAACTTTATAAACTGTAAAAAGGTATTTAAATTGTTGATGATCTAAAGCAAGCCAAGGGAATGTCTAAAGCACGCAGAAAATGCGTGAATTAAATGATCACTATTTTGCGATGTGATATTGGTATTCAGCAATTTATAAATGGGTATACTAGATTCTCTTGTATAAAAAGTAGCAATATCAGGAAAGACAATGACTGCACGTATTCAAAAAGGCAAGTTAGCGATTGCTAAAGAACTCTACGATTTCATCGAAAATGAAGCATTACCAGGATCTGGTTTAGACAGCGAAACATACTGGAAGAACTTTGAACAAGTCGTTGTTGATCTTAGCCCAAAAAATAAAGCACTTCTGGCTAAGCGCGAAGACCTCCAAGCAAAAATTGATGAATGGCACCGCCATAACACATTTGAACTCCAAGCTTACAAAGCTTTCCTGACTGAAATTGGCTACTTATTACCAGAAGTAGAAGATTTTAAAATCAGCACTGAAAATGTCGATGAAGAAATTGCACTTCTAGCCGGTCCTCAGTTGGTTGTACCTGTACGTAACGCACGTTATTGCTTAAATGCAGCAAATGCGCGTTGGGGTTCACTCTATGATGCCCTATATGGTTTCGATGTGATTTCTGAAGAGGGTGGCGCTGAAAAAGGCAAGGGTTATAACCCAGTCCGTGGCGATAAAGTAATCGCATTTGCGAAAAACTTCTTAAACGAAACTTTCCCGCTGGCAACAGGCTCACATGCCGATGCAACAAGCTATACAGTCGATCACAATGCGCTCGTTGTAACGCTGAAAGAAGGTTCTAAAACCACTTTGGCACATCCAGCTCAATTTGTTGGTTTTAATGGTGAAGCATCTGCACCCACTGAAATCGTATTTAAAAATAATGGTCTGCATGTCATTATTGAAATCGATGCCAACAGTCCAGTGGGTAAAACTGATGCAGCAGGTGTGAAAGACTTAATTCTTGAAGCCGCTGTGACCACCATTCAAGATTTAGAAGATTCGATTGCAGCAGTAGATGCCGAAGAAAAAGTGGAAGGCTACCGTAACTGGTTAGGTCTGATGAAAGGCACTTTAGAAGAATCGATTGAGAAAAATGGTAAAACAGTGACGCGTTCATTGAACCCTGACCGCTCACATAAGAATTTGATTGGCGGCGAAACCAAGATTCATGGTCGCTCATTGATGCTTCTTCGTAATGTGGGGCACTTGATGACCAATCCTGCGATTCTTGTGGATGGTCAAGAGATTTATGAAGGCATCATGGATGCATTGATTACCCCACTTTTGTCATTTGCAGACATCAAGGGTCAGAACGAGATTAAAAACTCGCGCAAAGGTTCAATGTATATCGTTAAGCCAAAAATGCATGGTCCAGAAGAAGTGGCTTTTGCAGTGGAGTTGTTTGAACGTGCTGAAAACGCGCTAGGCTTACCTGCGAAGACTTTAAAAATCGGGATCATGGATGAAGAGCGCCGTACATCTGTGAACTTGAAGAATTGTATTGCACAAGCCAAAGATCGTACTATTTTCATCAATACTGGTTTCATGGACCGTACTGGCGACGAAATCCATACCTTTATGGAAGCTGGTCCATTCGTTCGTAAAGGCGAAGTGAAAGGCCAAATTTGGTTCCCAGCGTATGAGAACCGTAATGTCATGGTTGGTCTACAGACAGGTTTACGTGGCAAAGCGCAAATTGGTAAAGGCATGTGGCCGAAGCCAGATATGCTACTCGATATGTACAAAACCAAAACTGAACATCCTGAAGCAGGCGCAAGCTGTGCATGGGTGCCATCACCAGCAGGTGCGGTGATTCACGCGATTCACTATCATCAAATTAATGTGTCAAACCGTCAACAAGAATTGTTGGCAACAGATGCATTGCCACTGGATGATTTGTTAACGCCACCACTTGCAAAAGACACCAACTGGACGGATGAAGAAAAAACCAAAGAACTTGAAAATAACCTTCAAGGCATTTTAGGTTATGTGGTTCGTTGGGTTGACTTGGGTGTAGGTTGCTCTAAAGTACCCGATATCAACGATGTGGGCTTGATGGAAGACCGTGCAACGTTACGTATTTCTTCACAGCACGTGGCAAATTGGTTACGTCATAACATTGTAACCGCAGCGCAAGTTGAAGAAGTAATGCAGCGTATGGCAAAAATTGTGGATGAGCAAAATGCCAATGATCCACTTTATACGCCAATGGCACCCAACTTTGATGGCTATGCATATAAAGCAGCCTATGATCTTGTATTCAAAGGTGGCGAACAGCCATCAGGTTATACAGAGCCACTTTTACATGCGGCACGTTTAAAATTAAAAGGTTATACAGGTGACTAAGCTCATTGTTTGAGTTTAACTAAAAAAGCCTCTTCGGAGGCTTTTTTATGCCAACAAAATTCTTAAAGTATAGGTCATTGGTAAATTGACTAGTACTTGGCTGAAATACATCCTAAAGTAAGTGTAAGCATCATTCAGTTACTTCTTATTGCTTCAGCTAGTTCAGAACAGGATGTCAGATCATGCAAAATTACACTTTTAATAATGAACAATTTATCGCTGGAAAATGGATTCAGGGTACATCGAGCCATATCATTCAAAATATAAATCCTTTCAATCAAGCCACAATTTTAGAATTACAAGCTTCAAGTACTGTAGACGTAGACAGTGCTTATACAGCCGCGCAAGATGCCTTTGGCAACTGGTCCAAAAGTGATGCGACAGCACGGAAAAATTTTGTTGAACGCGTAGCGGATATTATCTCGAAGCGCCGTGAAGAGATCATTAATTTGCTTATACAAGAGTCGGGAAGTACTCGTTTAAAAGCCAATCTTGAAGTCGATGCTGCACTTGCCATTACCCATGAGGCAGCAACATTTCCCCATCGGTTGATTAATAGTAAATTAAAGTCCCCAGATCCAGAGCGTCATAGCTGGGTGTATAAAAAAGCACTGGGCGTGATTGCGGTAATTAGCCCTTGGAATTTTCCGTTTCATTTGAGCATGCGCTCAGTGATAACGGCAATTGCAATTGGTAATACGGTAGTTTTAAAACCTGCCAGTGATACACCTATTACAGGAGGTTTATTGCTGGCTAAAATTTTTGAAGAAGCGTTACTTCCAGAAGGTGTGCTGAGTGTTGTTGCAGGTTCAGGAAGTGAAATTGGTGATTATTTTGTTGAGCATGCCACTCCTAAATTGATTTCATTTACCGGGTCAACCGAAATTGGGCAAGGTGTGGGTAAGCTAGCATTAAGTGGACCACATTTAAAACGCGTTGCTTTGGAGTTAGGAGGGAATGCGCCACTGGTGATACTCGATGACGCAAATTTAGACTTGGCTGTAGAACTCACCGTCATGGGTCGCTTTTTACATCAAGGTCAGATCTGTATGAGTACCAATCGCGTAATTGTTGATGCAAGCATTTATGATGCTTATGTAGATAAATTAATAGAGAGAGTCAAACAGATTCCTTCAGGCGATCCAGCTTTAGAGGAAACGCTAATCGGCCCTATTATTAACAGCAATCAAGTTGAAAAAATCAAAGAAATTATTCAAACAGCCGTTTCTAAAGGTACTCATCTCGCTTTGAGTGGAGAGATTAATGGTAATGTCATTCCACCGCATATTTTTATAGATGTGGATCCTCAATCAGAACTTGCTCAAGAAGAAAGTTTTGGACCTGTGTTACCTATAATTAAAGCGCAAGACGAAGCGCATGCATTGGAACTGGCTAATAACACACGCTTTGGGCTTTCAAGTGCGGTATGTACCGCAAATAAAGAGCGGGGTTTGGCATTTGCTTTAGATATCGATGCTGGAATGACGCATATTAATGCCATTTCGGTTGCAGATGATCCTACCGCACCTTTCGGAGGTGAGAAAAACTCTGGACTCGGACGTTTTAATGGGCACTGGATTTTAGAAGAGTTCAGTCGAACCCACTGGGTGACCGTCAACAAATAAGCACAATTTAGCGCGCTTTAAATCAATTATAATGAGTCAATTTAAATTGGCTCATTATTTATGTGTGCAAATTACAAACCCATTTCGCTTAAACAAATTGAGGCTTTAGGTTTAGCGCATATACCTTTTGAATATGAAGATGAAATTTATCCTTCCTATCAGACCCCACTCTTATTTAAGTCGGCTCAAGGTCTGGAGTGGCGCTTGGTAAATTTCGGACTGATTCCAAAATGGGCAGAAGATCAGTCTTCTGTTAAATATACTTATAATGCACGTAATGAAACGCTGCATGAAAAAAGAAGCTTTCAAGAGGCATTTCAAAAATATCAGTTTGGCGTGATCCCTGTTTCTGAGTTTTACGAAGCAAAATATATCAATGGGCGACCTCAGCGGTGGGGCGTCAGACGTCGAGATGGTCAGGGATTTTTTATTGCAGCTCTATATGAGATTGCTAAAATTCAGAATCAAGTAATTCGGTCTACCACGATGCTGACTATGGATGCCGTAGATCATGAAATGATGCGCGAATTTCATGAACCTGGAGATGTCAAACGGTCAGTGATTATTATTCCTCATGATCAATTAGATGCATGGTTAAGTCTAAAAACAACCGATATTCAAAAATTCGTGACAGGTTTTCCTGTAGATGAGTATGAATGTTTTTATTGTCCAAAACCTAGACACAGTAAAGATTCGCCGCAACTCAATATTTTTGAGTAAGGTCATATATTAAGATTTTGAATAGTATAGATTAATGTGAAAGATTCTTGAAAATATGTTTCAAGCATTCCATCATTTTTTCAATCTGAAGCGGTGTTAAACCCTCAAAAGATTGCTCTAATACTACAGTCATCAAATCATTGATTCTTTCTGTCATCTTTTTACCCTGATCAGTCAGAATTACGCGGGTAATACGTGCATCATTCTCACATGAATAGGTATTAACCATACCTTCATCTTTGAGACGATAGACAATTTTTGTGGTCGTCGACATTTTCGAAACGATCATATCGGATAAATCCGAAACGCTCGCATCTGGTTTAGTAGAAAGCGCCATTAATAAGCGTCTTCTTGAGTTGTCTACCCCGTGTTTTTTTAAAACATGATCAACATTTTGCACATACTGTGCATGAACCTGAGTCACCCAAAAAAAAGGAAAGCCCTGTAAATCAAAATTATCAACTGAAGGTAAAAATTTTGCGTATTTTTTCGACATTGTTTTGTCCTTAATTTTTGTTATTTATACAGTGATTTTTGTAAAGCACAGTATATGATAGTTGATATTTATAAGAATAATCAATATATGGTCAACAACTTAATTGACAAAAGAGATAAAAAACAAAATTATTGCTGAATTACTCAGGTTTAATGAAATTTTAATTTTACTAAAAACATGATTTAGCTTTATTTAGTAGGTGATATTTCTCATTATAGGTATTCAAGCTATGACTGAAAATTTAGGTTTAAAAGAAAGAAAATGATTTTTGAGCTTTGGTTTATCTCATAAATATTTAATCAGAATAAATATCTAACCACAATGAATTTTATCGATTGAGAGCTATCGTGTGAGATAAAGTTTTATTTTCATGCAATGTTAATATAGCAATGAATCATGCAAGTCAGATGCTGACGCTAAAACTTTAAGTTCGATTAAAAACGTTTAACAGCGTAAAATTGTGTAAAAAAGTAAAATTTAAAAGTGTTCTGCAATAGCTTATGAAATTTAAAAAATTAATCTATATTACTGTTAATTATTGAATAAATAGTAAGGTGTAAATTATTGCTTTAATGCTAAGCTGAATATTTTAGCTTTGATTTGATGAAAAATTTCAATAAAAATAAGTACAAATCAAAAATCTTATGCATAATGTTCTCACTATTTTTGTAAAGGTATTTTTTTATATGGACCCGTCGCCATGTTGGTTAAATGTGTTTGTTTCGACTTTAAATAATAATAAGGTGGAGATCTGATATGGAGTTTCTATTGGATCCTGGAATTTGGGTTGGATTAATTACCTTAATCATTCTTGAAATTGTTTTGGGTATTGATAATCTCGTTTTTATTGCAATTCTCTCCGAAAAATTACCACCAGAACAACGTGATAAAGCACGTATCATCGGTTTAACGCTTGCGCTATTCATGCGTTTAGGTTTGCTCTTTGCAATCTCGTGGTTAGTAACTTTAACAGAACCACTTATAGAAATAATGGGTAAAACCTTCTCTGGTCGCGATCTTATTCTGCTCTTTGGTGGTCTCTTTCTCGTATATAAAGCCGTAACTGAACTACATGAAACGATGGAAGGTAAGCCTGAAATTAAGTCAAGTTCAAATGTTGTTTATGCAGGATTTACCGCAGTTGTTGCACAAATTGTGGTACTCGATGCAGTATTCTCACTGGATTCAGTGATAACGGCAATTGGTATGGTCGACAATATTTATGTGATGATGGTCGCGATGATTGTCGCAATGGTGGTGATGTTAATTGCCTCTAAACCATTAACAAATTTTGTAAACCGTCACCCAACTGTGGTGATTTTGTGCTTAAGCTTTTTACTACTGATAGGTGTGAGCTTAATTGCAGAAGGCTTCGGTTTCCACATTCCGAAAGGCTATATCTACTCAGGTATTGGTGTTGCGATTCTGATAGAAGCTTTTAATCAATTTACCAACCGTAATGTCGAAAAACATGAGTCTAAGATTCCGCTTCGTCATCGTACGGCAGATTCAATTTTAAAATTGATGGGTAGCCGTCTAGATACCGATATTGATTCATCTAATGTAGATGATGCAGAACAAGCCTTTGGTCATGAAGAGCGCTACATGGTCGGGGGCGTACTGTCACTGGCGGAACGTCCTGTCGCTTCGATTATGACACCAAGAAATCAAATTTCTTGGGTGAATATTGAAGATGACGTCGATGCAATACGCGAACAAGTGCTATCAGTTCCACACAGTTTATTTCCTGTATGTCGCGGGCAATTGGACAAGGTTATTACCATTGTTCGTGCTAAAGAGCTGATTGATGCTTTAGATGA
The DNA here is from genome assembly GCA_964579445.1 of uncultured Acinetobacter sp. GTDB lineage: Bacteria > Pseudomonadota > Gammaproteobacteria > Pseudomonadales > Moraxellaceae > Acinetobacter. Next base: position 31,610 of record CAZOGM010000005.1, on the reverse strand, counting down.
ACCTGAACAAATGAAGGCATTGTTAAAACGTGTTCGTCCTATTTTCATTTACGAAAAAATGAAAGTAATTGACGCGATCAATACTTTACGTACATCTAAAGGTTCATTGGTTCTAGCAACCAACGAATATGGAAATATTCAAGGATTGATTTCTCCATTGGACGTTTTTGAAGCTATTGCAGGTGAATTCCCTGATGCAGATGAACAACTTGAGCTGGTGAGACTCGATGACAATACTTGGAACGCGTCAGGTATGCTTGACTTGTATCAATTAGAGTTAGAGCTGAGTATGTTGAATCTAGATTTGGTTCAAGAAGACTCAGGTTACTTTAGTGTTGCTGGATTGATTTTAGACAAAGCCCATGGTGATGCCAAAGTCGGTACAGTAATTGAACATGAAGGTGTGAAGTTTGAAATCCTTGAAATGGATGAAACCCGCATCAAAACTGTGAAAATCACGACTTTCTCAAATTAATCTGATGTTAAAAAAAGCCTCACGATCGTGAGGCTTTTTTATTTGTGATGTTATCTATTCGAACATAGAAAATACTGTTTAAACTGAATGAGGAATTTGACCACGAATTAAAGGCCAAATATTTTGATGTGATTTTTTAAACATTTGCATGTGCCCAATAGATCGGTGTTCATAGTGCTTAGGTACAATTTCAATCATATTGGTATCTGCATTTGGATAGAGCCTTAACAGATCTTTGACATTGGCTTCCGTTGCTATTTCATCATCAGATGCCCAAAATACCGTAATTGGGGTGTTCACTTTATCATGAAAATCTTCAAAAATGCTTTGCCCAATAGCATTGGTGACATATCCGGGGTTATTACAAAACTGGGCCCACTGTTTTGCCACATTTTTCGGTAAGTTTTCGCCCATGCCTAGAAATTTAGTTGCTCCATAGCCTTTAAGAGCATTACTCAAAGGAAAAATCACTTTGAACATTAAAGGTGCCATAGTTTTGGTGCGACCTTTCAATCCTTTTATGTGACCAGTAGAACCTGCAATCGCGATGAGTTTTTCAACTTTGCTATGGTTGGGCGTAATTCCCAAAAGTTGACCACCCGCGCTGTGACCAATTAACGTCACTTGATCTTGATGAGTTTTTTGAATGAGCATATCAATAGCAGCAGGAATGTCGAGCTGCCCCCAATCTTGAATACTCGCATTGGAGTCTTTAAGACGTCCATGCAAAGAGCTGCCAATTCCGCGAAAGTCAAAAGTTAATACAGGATGACCTTGAACTGAAAGCCATTCAGCAAACGCATGATAAAAAGTCTGAGTGATACCTGTTGCAGGGCAAATCAGAATTGCATTGCTGGGTTTTTTTGTTTGAGCAGCATAGAATCGCGCACTCAGCGGATACTGGTCTGCGCAAATAATGGTTATATTTTCAAAATTATTCATTGTATTTAAATATACTAAATTGGTTTATTGATCTACTTTACACACATTTGAAGCAATCAAATGATGTAAAGCTGACTAAAAAGTCATCTTCAAAAATCAAAAATCAAAAATC
>CAZOGM010000005.1:13082-29981 GCA_964579445.1 uncultured Acinetobacter sp. | reverse complement strand
AAAAGGATGCAGTTGATATGCTGTCGAGTATGAGTGGCTTAGAAAGTTCGGTAAAATGAGTCATTGTTTTTAGTGCTGTTTATCTGTTAGTGAAGATGCTGACAGGAGGGGGGCTGGAAATATTTCCCAAGCGCTCAATCAGCCCAAGCACATGCACATCATTATGTCGATAGTGCACATCGCAGAAGTTTGCTTTTTGAAACGGCAGCTTTAATTTTAGCCACAATGGCATATTTCTCTGTATGGGATGCTCAAGTTGACTTGGTTTGTATTGTGCTCAATCTAATTTTCTTTAGTTTTCAATTTTAAGCTATGTGTTACATGGAATTTTAAAGGACAGAAGTGATCAATTTAAGCAGCCACACCGCTTTGGTTATTTGCATCTACCGCAAACACTGATGCGAATAATCGTAGTTTTATGAGTGATTGGTGAAGTCAGAGCCACCAGCACTCTATTACTGGGTGTCGTAATCGGGCTTTAAGCTTTTTTCTGAATATAGAACTTAACTTAATTATTGGCTTTATGGGGGATATCTAAATGAAATCGTTCAACGAAAGGACGAATGAAAAGTGTCGTGAAGCTGAAAAATGATGAAAATAGAGGAGGATATCGATTCTAGATATTAACTTGTTTTTTTATATAAGCAATTGATTTTTATAAATTGTTAGAATATTTTTTGGGTTGAAAATGGATGACGAGTCATCCATTTTCTAGTCAAATTCATGGTCTTGTTCTGAAATTTTAATAGCGCGATATTTGTAATCAAAAAAAGCCCAAACATAAAATGCGAAACTTACCACAAGTGCGTATGCAAAAAATTCTGGTTTAAGGTTGCCTTGGATTGCACCTTGAAGTAATAAAGTTAGCATTAAAGCGAGAGTTGTGCTGATAAAAACAACACCGTTATTATTAGCCTTTAGGGTATTAATGAAGACTTGCTTATTGAAATGTAATGATAACATCTCCATCCCTCCTGTTGAAGTTGGACTAAACCAATCAGTTTAGTCAGAATTGTGATTATAGTTATAACCTTTATTTTTTGTTATTTCAACAGCAAATACTACTATTATCTAAATTAAATATGACAGTATTATGACAATTTTGAAATATTCTTATATTTATTTGCAAATAAGCATGTTGTATAAAAAAATAAACTTGTTGTTCAATATAGTGTTAAATAGTTCACAAAACAAGAGGTTGGGGCATGATTATTTATATGAACAAGGATGGTAGGTTATAAAAAAACAAGTTAAAAGAAGCCTAAAAATAACATTTTTTTAAATTTATTGTTTTATAGTTTTAGAAAAGATAAGCATTTGAAAAGAGCAAACATAGAAGAGAGAGTGAAGCGTGTAAACAATAATAGTCCGTTGGGTAAACGCGATAATTATTGATCACATGGTTAACCATGTTTGGGTAAAACAAGGTTATAACGACTTAACTCAATCTTTTATTTTTTAAGTTTGTCGATTGCAAATACAATAACCAGCACGATACACGATGGGATTAACCATGCTAAGTTCTGTGCTGTCAAAGGTAAGCTCTGCAATATTGAAGGCAAGAAACCATCTAAGCCCGCGACTTTTAATCCGTCAATTACACCAAATACGAAAGCAATAGCTGTCACAGGTGCAATCACGTGCGAAGGTTTGTTAAAAAACTTCCAGAAAAAGCCAAGTAAAATCACCACAATTGCAGGTGGATAAATCGCACTGAGCACTGGAACAGAAACCGCGATTAACTTAGTCAAACCCAAGTTAGAAATAACGAATGCGAAACCGACTAAAATTAAAACCCACTTTTTATAAGTAATTTTGGTGATTTGAGAGAAGTATTCTGCACATGCGCAGGTCAGCCCAATTGCAGTGACCATACATGCAATAAAAATCATTGCACTTAAGAACAGTGAACCGTAAGCACCAAAAGCATGTTCTACGTAAGCATGTAAGATAATTGCGCCATTGGCTGCATTAGGTGCGACATCGTGACTACCTAAACCCAGTTTAAACAAGCTCAAATAAACCAGTGTCAAACCAATACCTGAAATAATGCTCGCGATCACGGCATATTTGGTAATCAGTTTTTCATCCGTTACGCCACGTGAACGAATTGCATTAATAATTACGATACCAAACACCAATGCACCTAAAGTATCCATGGTCAAATAACCATTGACGAAACCTTCGGAAACTGGGCTTGAAACATAATTATTGATGGGTGCTGGAATTATTCCAACAGGAATCATTAAAGCTGCACCACCCAAAATCACCAGAGATAAAATTTTTAGGGGGGAGAGTACATAACCCACGGTATCTAAAATTTTATTTGGATAAAGCGAAACTAAAGTTACAAATACGAAATAAATGGCACTGTAAATCAGTAAGCTGCTGCTTGATGTCCCAAAATACGATGAGAAACCAATTTCATAAGAAACGGTTGCTGTACGCGGTGTTGCAAATAAAGGACCAACTGCTAAATAACACGCTACCGTTAGAATCAGACTGGCGATTTTACCTAAAGGTGAGCTTAAAACTTGAATAGAGCCTTGAACACGTGATAAGGCGATGATGGTGATGACAGGCAAGCCTACAGCAGTGATTAAAAACCCGAATGCTGCAAGCCAAACATGTTCACCCGCTTGCTGCGCTACAATTGGAGGAAAGATAATATTGCCGGCACCGATGAATAGTGCAAAGGTCATAAAACCTAAGGCAATAATATCCCGTGTACGTAAATTCGTCATAACAAGGAGATCGGTTGAACAAAAGAAAGCGATTTTAGAGGATATGAATTTAAATTTGGAGTTTATTTTTTTTCAAAACGACAGTGAGTGAATACACATTTATCTAAATTTCAAATACCATACATTTAAATTAAAATTAACTATATGAATTATAATATGATCTAATTTTTTATAAGATTGCAAATCGATTTTTGTGTGAAATGTCTCATTAAAAAGGCGCAAAACTCTCATTTTTAAATGAATATTTTTTAAACGCTGACATTTAAGCAATGTTTGAAAATCAAACAGTATGATTGTGAGTTGAGAAATATTGCGTTTTAAGGCTTATAATCGAACAGAATAAATTTAAGGTGGTTGACATGAAGGCAGCTAAAATCAGTATTAAGACCGAGCAAGATATTGAACAATTGAGAATATCAGGACGTTTGGCAGCCAAGGTTTTAGCGATGATTGGCGAGTATGTAAAGCCGGGTGTGACTACCGAATATTTAGATGATATTTGTCATGACTATATTGTAAATACGCTGAAAGTGATTCCAGCCAATATTGGTTATTATGGCTATACCAAAACTACCTGTATTTCGCCCAATGAAGTGGTATGTCATGGCATTCCGTCTGAGAAGACGATGTTGTCAGATGGCGATATTATTAATATTGATGTGGCGATTATTAAGGATGGTTATTACGGTGACACCAGTCGAATGTACTATGTCGGTCAGATTAAACCTGAAGCGAAAAAATTGGTAGATACCACCTATGAAGCAATGCGTGCAGGGATACATGCAGTAAAACCGGGAGCCACTTTAGGGGATGTGGGTTTTGCCATTCAGAGCGTGGCACAGCGTGAAGGCTATAGCATTGTGCGTGAATATTGTGGACACGGCATTGGCAAGGTTTATCATGAACAACCGAATGTGCTGCATTATGGTCAAGCGGGGCAAGGTGTCGAGCTTAAAAAAGGCATGGTATTTACCATTGAGCCTATGGTGAATATGGGTAAAGCTCGTGTCAAAGAATTAAAAGATGGCTGGACAGTAGTAACTGCAGATCAATCATGGTCTGCACAGTGGGAGCACATGGTTGCTGTAACCGATACAGGTTTTGAATTACTCACTCCTTGGCCAGAAGGGACAGGTCCTTATCCTGAAATCTGAAATTTATTGATTATGCGTGCAAAACCTATTCGGCTTCTCCGTCAAGCTGGATAGGTTTTTTTAATCTTGATCTATTTTAATTTTCTGTGGTTTTCTTTTTCCAGTTAAATTTTATCAGTGCATAGACCACCCAGCCAAAAAGTAGGCCCCAAAAGGCTGAGCCGATACCAAAGAATTGCACGCCTGATGCTGAAAATAGAAAAGTCATGAGCGCAGCTTCTCTTTCTTCGATTTTTTGAAAGGCAAGTGCAATGTTATGTCCAATTGTGGCAAATAATGCAATCCCAGCTAAAGCCACAATAAACACGCTTGGAAATGCCATGAGTAAACTGGTCAATGTGGCTGCAAATAATCCCATCACAATATAAAAAAAACCGCAGCTCATACCTGCGATATAGCGTTTTTTGGGATCTGGATGTACTTGATCATCAAGACTTACCGCTGCGCTGATAGCAGCAATATTGGATGAGAAAGCACCAAAGGGAGCAAACAACGCTTGAATTAAACCCGTCCAACCGACCAAGTGTTTGACATGAGGGCTATAGCCATAACTTTGAATCATGGCTAGACCGGGGAGGTATTGTGAAGCCATGTTTATAATAAATAGAGGAAGCGCTAAACCGAGTAAACCCGCAAGACTAAATTGAGGACTCATCCAAATAGGCGAAGTAAGTGACCAGTCTAATCTGGGAATATTAAAATCCATAAACCATGGGCAGATTAAAAAACCCACTATAACTGTAATGACAATGCAATACCGTTGTGCTACTTTTTTAGCGACAAAGTAAATAGCCAAAACACTTAAAATAAAACCCCAATTGTGTTCAAGACTTGCAAATATTGCGATACCGAACTTCAGTAGTACGCCTGCTAACATGGCACTGGTCAAGCTTTGCGGAATAAAATGTAAAATCTTCTCAAAAACACCGAGAAAACCCAAAATTGCTGTCATCAAGCCGCAAATGAGAAATGCGCCAATCGCATCATTCAAGCTGTAACCGCTTCCTGTCGCAATAATAAGTGCTAAGCCTGCGGTAGACCACGAGGTGACAACTGGATATTTAAACTTCCATGATAAAAATAGACCTGATAATCCGATACTAAGTCCCAATGCCCAAAACCATGAACTGATTTGCGCTGAATTGGCACCCAGAACCTGAGCGGCTTGTATCACCAACACAGAGGAAACGCTGATTCCAATCAGAAAAGTGATGAAGCCTGCAAATACAGCGGGGATAGTGAAGTCAGGAAGAGGATTGGAAAATATTTTTGGCATTGTCAGTGATTATTATTTAGCGATTTGAGTTCAGCCACCATCATACGTGGATGAATATCTTCATCCTAGTGAAATTCATGTTTTATCTTTAAAAAGTCTCTATTTGTATGTTCGTATTGAGCAAGCCTTGTCTATTTTCGTTAAACAGTCGAAAATGCCAACTTCGCGCCAAATAGACAAAATACAAGTCCGATACTTGCCACAGCAACTGCGGAAATACGATGCTTTGAGTTAAAGTAAGCTGCTATTTTGATTCCTGAAAAAATGAGGGTTGTTAGATATGCCATGCTTAAGATCTGTAAAATAATTGCAAGTATAGTGAAACTTAATGCAGGATAAGGATAACGAGGATCTACAAATTGAACAAAAAATGATAAATAGAATAAGATAGCTTTTGGGTTGAGTAAACTAATCGTGAGCGCAGTACGAAAAGGGTGAAACGCAGTTTTTCCTGTGCTTGGATTTGTTTGAATGTGCTGTGATTTTTGCGTCCACGTATGAAACCCTGCCATGACTAAGCGAAGTCCTAAATAGGATAAATAGAGTGCCCCTATAATTTTAAGTGTAATAAATACCCAAGGAAAAGTATTTAAAAGTGTAGCTGCCCCTAAAACGGTACACAGAATAAGAATGCAGTCACCTAAGAACACACCGAGCGCACCGATATATCCTATTTTTACACCGTAACGCGTAGCGATTGACATCACATATAGTGAGTTAGGACCTGGCAACAAAATAATTAAAATGCTGCCAATGGTAAAGGTGACTAAATCTGTAATGCCAAACACGTGAATTCTCGATTTGAAGATGGGCGCTGATAATGTGAAGAAAATCGAGCCAGTGATCTGACTCGATTAGATTTCATTAAACAATGCTCAATTAGCTCGATGTAAGTGACGTTTCTCAAAATGATGTTTCATGATTTAAATTAAATTGTATAACACTATGAGCTACTGTTTCACGCACCAATCTCGGCATCGATGCCGAAAGATTCACGTAGTAAATGATTTAATTGTTGACGTGCTTTGATAAAGCCATCAATACCGCCTTGCAGTAATTGAAATGCCATTAAGTCATGTTCAAGTTCAGTCTTAAACTGTACCTCACTCATTTCATTATATTGTGCAATTAATTTCTGATCGGGTGCTAAAGCCACCAATTGAGCGCTGACTTGACGGTGATCTTGAGCCAGTTCTGCAAGCAAATGCGGAGATACTGTGAGCAAATCACAACCTGCCAATCCCAGAACTTGATCAACACTTCGGAAACTTGCACCCATGATTTCAGTTTTGACCTGATGCTGTTTGTAAAACTCATAGATCTGTTTAACCGAGACGACACCTGGATCGCGAGCAATCGGGTAATGCTCGACTTGCTCGGCTTTTTTATACCAATCTAAAATACGACCGACAAAGGGAGAAATGAGTGTCACTTTAGCATCCGCACAAGCTTTGGCTTGGTGTAGACCAAACAATAAGGTGAGATTGCAGTGAATGCCTTCTGCCTCCAGAATTTTAGCCGCTTGAATACCTTGCCATGTTGAAGCAATTTTGATCAAAATGCGATCTTGTTCAATACCATATGACGCATAAAGAGCAAGCAATTCTTTGGCTTTAGTTACCGTTTCCGCAGTGTCATAAGACAGTGCCGCATCGACTTCGGTAGAGACACGACCTTCAACAATTTTTAAAATTTCAACACCAAGCTTGACCGTTAGAATGTCAATTGTGCGTTCAATCAGTAAGTCACTTTCATAGCCCTCAGAACGTGCTTGGGCGTAAGCTGACTCAATCAGCTCTCTATTCTCAGGTAAAGAGGCTGCTGCTGTAATTAATGAAGGATTGGTGGTTGCATCAAGTGGGCGAAATTGCTCAATAGCTGCAAGGTCGCCAGTGTCTGCAACAATCGTGGTGAGCGTCTTTAATTGGTCTAATGCTGTATGTGTCATTACAATATAATTCTTAGTTAAAATACTTGTTAGCTCTTTTATATCACATGATTATTTTGAATGAGCTTAAAAATGACCTGCAAATGTGACTATTTATCCGAAAAACGCTGCTTTCTGATGTAATTAATCAAAAAATGAGCAGCTGAACCCAATTGACTTTCACGACTCCAGACCAAATCTACATAGTATTCAAATTTGGGGGTAAAATCGCAGAGCTGTAAAATCTTTAATTGGTTTTTTAAGCGTGGGTTTTCAATCAGCATTTGTTCAGGCAATACGCCCCAACCTAAATTTTCAACAATTAATAAACTGGCAGAATGATGGTTGTCGGTGCGCCAGTAGTGTTTAGAATACAGGAGTTCGGGTTTGATGGTTTCGTCACGACTGGCCACCACAATCTGCCGAGTCTGTTGAATCTGCTCAAAAGTGACATGTTCACACTTCGCAAGCGGATGATCAGTTGCAATAACTGGAACCAATAACTCTCGTTTAAGTTCTACAAACTGTTCACTGCTGTTGAGTACTTCACGCTCAAACATTAAGGCCAATTGTGCGGTTTGACTCATGAGCATATCTAAAGCATCTTCTTGCGGTGCTGTGATAATATTGATTTGAAGTTGAGGAAAGGTCTTTTCTAACAATAAAATATATTCAGTCCAACGCATATGTAAAAGTTCAGACACCACCACAATATTTAAACTGGGTTCTAAGCCATTGCTCAGTGAATAGGCATGTTGCTTCCACTGATTCATTTCTACCAAAAGTTGTTCAGTTTTTTCGTACAACACCAATGCTTGTGCGGTGGGCTTAGGTTCACGTCCAACGCGCTCAAAAAGTGTGAGGTTTAGGTCAATTTCTAAATTAGCAATCGACATGCTAATTGCAGAGGGTACTTTACCTAAAAGCCTTGCAGCTGCAGAAAATGAACCTGTTTCAATCACAGTTTTAAAAATGGTCAATTGTTCTTGATTTAAGTTCATACTGAAATAATCTATCAATAATATTGAAAGAATCTAACTCGATTAATCATTTTTTGCAAAATAGAATGTGTTTAATTTCACCATCATGTAAAGACCATGTTTTTAAGTAAAAGAAGAATTATTCACGCATTAAGTTATGAAATCATTTTATTGATCGTGATTGCAGTTGTATTGAGTCAGATGTTGCATTTACCCCTCGAAGTCACGGGTATATTGGGAGCGGTCATGGCATTAACCTCGGTTTTATGGAATATGATTTTTAATCATTTCTTTGAAAAGATGGAAAAGCAAAAAAATCTGAAAAGAACCATAGCTGTGCGTATTTTACATGCGATTGGATTTGAGGGTGGTTTAATGCTCGCAACTATTCCCATGATTGCGTATGCATTGAATCTAGGAATCTGGCAGGCGATTGTGCTCGATTTTTCGTTAACGATGGGTATTTTGCTATATACCTTTATTTTCCAGTGGTGCTACGACGGGTTGGAGCTCAAGCTTGGCGGAGCGCCTCAATCTTATGAATCTAAATCTTAAAAGTGTAAAAAGAATGAGAACTCTATAAAAAAAGCCACTTATGTTTAAGTGGCTTTTATCTGTTTAGGGCGGTTGTTAACGCGGTATTATTTTTCAATAATCGCAGTTACACCTTGACCACCAGCAGCGCAGATCGACACCAGTACACGGCCTGAACCTTTTTGGTTAATCAGTTTTGCAGCGCTGGCCAAAATACGACCTCCTGTTGCAGCAAATGGATGACCTGCAGCAAGGGATGAGCCTTTGACATTGAGTTTACTACGATCAATTGAACCTAAAGGGGCATCCAAACCTAAACGCTCTTTACAGAATTTAGGATCTTCCCACGCTTTAAGGGTTGAAAGGACTTGAGATGCAAAAGCTTCATGAATTTCGTAATAATCGAAGTCTTGCAGTTTAAGACCCGCACGTTCAAGCATACGCGGTACAGCATAGGCAGGCGCCATGAGTAAGCCTTCTTTTTTACCAATAAAGTCGACTGCAGCAGTTTCAGAGAAGCTTAAATATGCCAGTACTTCGTGACCATTGGCTTTTGCCCATTCTTCTGAAGCAAGCAATACCACAGATGCGCCATCAGTTAATGGCGTTGAGTTACCTGCAGTCATGGTGCGCGCATCGCCTTTACCAAAAGCGGGTTTTAACTTGGCTAATTTTTCAACACTCGAGTCTGCACGTAAGTTGTTGTCGCGCTCTAAACCGAGGAAAGGCGTAATCAAGTCATCGAAGAAACCTTCTTCATAGGCTTTTGCCATGTTTTGATGGGACTTCGCTGCAAGCTCATCTTGTGCTTCACGAGAAATGCCCCACTCAAGTGTGGTAATCGCTTGGTGGTCACCCATTGATAAACCTGTACGTGGTTCACCATTTTTTGGCGCATCAAGCAGATCTTTGACATTGATTTTGGTCAATGCTTTTAAACGATCTTTTGCTGTTTTAGCAATGTTTAGCTCAAGCAGTGCTTTACGCAAACCATCACCAAAAGCAATAGGGGCATCTGATGTGGTATCCACACCACCTGCAATACCCACCTCTATTTGACCCAAAGCAATTTTGTTGGCTACAGCAAATGCTGCTTGTAAACCTGTACCACAGGCTTGTTGGATATCATAAGCGGGTGTTTCTGGTGCTAGTTCAGTGTCCAGAACGCATTCACGGGTCATATTGAAATCGCGGCTGTGTTTAAGTACAGCACCTGCAACGACTTCACCTAAACGCTGACCTTGTAGACCAAAGCGCTCTACTAGACCATTTAATGCTGCGGTGAGCATGTCTGAATTCGATGCTTGAAAATAAGCCCCATTAGAGCGAGCAAAGGGAATACGATTTCCCCCAATAATAGCCACACGGCGAATAGTATTTTGACTCATAGTGTTATCCTGTGGAACAGCGGATTGAGTAATAGTTAAAGCTGTCGATTCAGCTTTTTTTGTAGGTGCAGTCTGGGTTTTACGACGTGATGACGTAGAACGCGGATTAGACTTTTTTGGAGTATTTGCGAGCTGTGGAGTCGGTGCGGTACTTTTACTCGTATTTGAACGAGTCTTTGACGTATTTGACACAGTTTCTTTCGCAGAATTCTCGACTGTTGGATTTTCTTGAGTTGTTTTGCTCATAAGGCTTTTCCAAGCATGTTTACGATATTCTTGTGCTGTACATTAGCATATTAAAAAAAAGGTCGAATTGACTTTAATGACATTTAGCTGTGCATTCAGGTCAAGACATACATAGATTAACTCAAGTATTATTTAACTCAAACGTATGGATCAATTATATTATAAGTATCTGACAATAAACTGAAGTTTATAGATGACTTAGATCCATTAAAAAATTATTTTCAAGAGATCATATTCATGACTGACCAATATCAAGCATTTTCGAAATCTCCAATTGGTAAATTTGTCATTAAAAATTTAGGTTTACCATCACCGTTAGCACTTGATCGCTTTGAGTCTGCAACGCCTGTTATTCAAGGTGCAGTTCTATTGGGTGCTGCGCCAAACAGTACTTTGTCAGCTGAGATTGCTCAAGTGCTCAGTAATATTCATGCAAACAGTTATGCAGGCAATAATTCAGCACTGCAACAATCCGCAGCAAAGGTGGGTTTAAATTTAAGCGCATTTAATCAAGGCGACAAAGAGTCTAAATTTAAAGCCGTTATTTTTGATGCTTCTGGCATTCAGAGTTCTGAACAATTACAAGAATTACATACCTTTTTTAACCCGATTGCGCGTCAAGTACAAAACTCAGGTCGTGTAATTGTGGTGGGTTTAACGCCAGAGTCTGCACCGACAGTGAAGCAAGCGATTGCCCAACGTGCACTTGAAGGTTTTGTGAAGTCTGTGGGTAAAGAGTTCAAAAAAGGCATTGCAGCGCAACTGATTTATGTCGATCAAGATGCAGCATCTAATTTAGAGTCATCATTACGTTTTGTGTTATCACCTCGTTCGGCTTATGTGTCTGGTCAAGTGATTCGTGTCTCTAAGGCAAACCTAATTGATATTGATTGGGCTAAACCGCTGGCAGGAAAAACGGCAGTGGTGACGGGAGCGAGTCGTGGTATTGGTGAAGCGATTGCACATGTTTTGTCACGTGATGGCGCGCATGTTATTTGTCTGGATGTGCCTCAGCAGCAGGCAGATTTAGACCGTGTTGCCAGTGAAGTCGGGGGATCAACGCTAGCGATTGATATTACCGCAGCAGATGCGGGTGAAAAAATTAAAGCGGCAGCAGCTGCACACGGTGGACTGGATGTAATTGTGCATAATGCAGGAATAACCCGTGACAAGACTTTAGCCAACATGAAACCTGAACTCTGGGATTTGGTGATTAACATCAATCTGTCTGCGATTGAGCGTGTGAATGACTATCTGCTCGAACATGCTGGTTTAAATGACAATGGTCGCATCGTTTGTGTGTCTTCAATTTCTGGTATTGCTGGAAACTTAGGACAAACCAACTATGCAGCATCTAAAGCGGGAGTGATTGGGCTGGTAAAATTCACAGCGCCATTGCTTAAAAATGGTGTCACCATCAATGCTGTTGCACCCGGATTTATTGAAACACAAATGACAGCCGCGATTCCATTTGCGATTCGTGAAGCGGGACGCCGTATGAACTCCATGAGTCAAGGCGGGCTTCCGGTTGATGTGGCAGAAACCATCGCTTTATTTGCATCGACTGCGTCTACAGGCTTAAATGGTAATGTGGTACGTGTCTGCGGTCAGAGTTTGCTCGGTGCTTAATCTGGCAATTTGAATAGATATGTTGATGTAAAAATGGTTGGCTTACGCTACATGTCAAGTAGCGTAAGCCTCATACAATAATTGAATCATCCATTGGTTGAAGTGCTACACGGGTTGCATGTTTAATTGTTGAAGCATTGCATTCAATCATTGATGAATGAAATGCTGAAGTCTCGTAGCAGATGTATTGAAATCCTCTCGTAGTATTGGAAGGGGACTTTCATCTTTGGGAATTATAAAATTACAAAAGGTTTATTATGAATACTCGCCATTTTAGTCAACTACCGAAGCCTTACTTGGCTTATCCGAAGGTTATTCAAGGGCTTATTTTTAAGAAGCCTAAAGGTGAGCAAGTTTTGCCACAGGTTGAATATGTGGTGGATCACTTCAATGTAGATCAAAAACACCTGAGTGCCTATAACGACGTTTGTGGTTATCAGAATAATGGTGATATTCCTGCGACCTATTTGGCTGTGATTTCACAGAGTTTACAAATGCACATGATGGCGCAAGAGGCTTTTCCTTTCGCAATGTTAGGTTTGGTGCATATTCGAAATCAAGTCAAACAATTCCGAAAAGTGGGTGTGAATGAAGACCTGACCCTGTCATGCAAGTTTGGTGAGTTAAAGCCACATGATAAAGGTCTACAGTTTGATTTTCTGACCACTGTGAAAGTGGCGGGTGACGTGGTCATGGAAGGTTTAACAACCTATCTTTCACGTCAAAAAAACCAGCACACCATCTCGACTAAAAGTAAAGATGAAAGCGTATCTGAATATCAACTGCAAGCAACTTGGAACGTGGCTGAAAACACAGGTCGCCGTTATGCCGTTGCCTCTGGTGATTTTAATCTCATCCATATTCATGCACTCACTGCCAAAGCTTTTGGGTTTAAACAAGCCATTGCGCATGGCATGTGGAGTAAGGCGCGCGCGCTAGCCAGTTTGAGCTTACCTGAAGCCTATGAGGCAGATGTGTACTTTAAACTGCCGATGTTCTTGCCTTCTAAAGTTGAATTTTTAACTGTAGAAGACAAGAGTGAGACACAGATTTTAATTCGCAATGAAAAATCGCATAAGCCGCATGTGTCAGGTATTTTAAAGCCACTATAAAAGTTGAAGCCCATCTCAAGTGATTTGGGCTTTTTTTAGGACTTTTTTTTAAAACAAAAATATACAGGGATGCGCATGAGTGTTTTACGAGAGATTATTTTCGCCAATACACAAAATTTTAAAGGTGAGGTTGATCCACGCTTTCAAGATCTTTCCGCTCAATTTAGTCGTTTACAAGATCATCGTAGTCTACAAGGTGGGGCCGCTTTAGCAGTCTACTTTCAAGGTCAAAAAGTCGTCGATATTTATACCGGTCAAAAGTCAGAACATGAGGCTTGGCAAGCGGACACTTTAGCCATGAGTTATTCGACTGGAAAAGGCATTTTGGCCACCTTAGCGCATATTTTAGTGAGCAAAGGATTTTTGAATTACGATCAGCCGATTGGTGAATATTGGCCTGAATTTTCGCAAAATGGCAAAGCGCAGATGACTTTAGGTCATGTACTCAGTCATCAATCTGGTTTGTACGATATTCGAAATCTGATTCAACGTGCAAGTGAAATGTCAGACTGGTCGCATATGCTAGAGGTTTTGCAAGCGGCAAAGCCACGGTTTAATGCAGGAGAGGATAGTGCCTATCAAGCCTTAACCTTTGGCTGGCTGGTCGGTGGAATTTTAGAAAAAGCCACTCAGCAGCCTTTACTTGGCTTAATGAATGATTACTTGGTCGAACCCTTAGCGTTGGATGGCGCATATTTCGGTGTTGGGCTTGAGCATCTTCCGCGGGTGGCTAAACCTATTTTAAAATCAGCAGTTTTAAGACCAGAGGCTTTGAAAGCTCAAGTACTCTCACAGTCAAAAACACCCCCAGTCAAAAAAGCCCCTAAAGTGAGCTTAAGTCATAGATTGATTGAATACTCAGGGCAAGACCCTCAAGATTTTATTGATGCAATGGTGCCTAAATCCATGCGCGATTTTAGTTTTTTTGATGATGTAACCCTTCAAGCCTGCATACCTGCTGCAAATGGTGCTTTTACCGCACGAAGCTTAGCTAAAATTTATGCAATGCTTGCCAATGGTGGACAATGGAATGATCAAGTCTTAATTAAACCCGACGTATTTGCCCAGTTAAGTCAAATTCAAACTAAAAAGCGTGACCGTGTTATGCCTATTCCGATGCATTGGCGGTTAGGTTATCACCGTGTTCTGACCTTGGGTAAGCGTGCTAAACATGGTTTTGGGCATATTGGTTATAATGGCTCGGGTGCTTGGTGTGATCCAGATCGCGCATTAAGTTTTGCTTATACGCATAACTTTGCCTCAGGCTCAATTACTGGAGATTATCGCTTATGGGGATTGACCCAAGAAACCTTAAGATGTGCAGACCTGATTTTAAATGGACGTAAGGGTTGGTTCTAATTCTGCGTGCTCAGTTGCATGAATCGACTAGAACTAATGCGCACTTATTTATATCATTCATATAATTTAAACTTAAAAATATGACTGACTTATGAAAAATAAAATAACCTTATTTGTTGCAACATGCTTTTTAAGTGGAATTGTAGCAAGTACAGTATTGTCACCAAATACCAATCAAAATAGTGGTGTTATTCCTTCGGGTCATCGCGATCTTCAATTTAATCTTTCGAACGGTAACTGGGTTCAAAATTTAAACTTACCTGTATCCGCCAATGACAAAGACATCATTACCATTAAGTCACAAGCAAGCTATGCATCGTATTTAGACACATCGAATACTGATTTGCCCCTCGAGTCTTTAACCATTCGTCAAGGTCAGACATACAGTTTTATTTTTGATAAGGCAAAAGCTCAGTGGCAAATTAAGTTAGTCGTCAGCTATCCAAACAACGGCTTAAATGATTTTAATGTGATCAGTAATAATCAAATGATTCAAAAAGTTCACTTGCGAAATGGTCAGTTGGCGCGCCAAGTGAGTTTGCCGAATGATGTCGAAGAAGGCACACTGATGAACGTGGTATCTGATGCCACGCATGATGCGACAATCAACACGTCAAATTTGTTGTTTGCGAGTAGTTATATTATAAAAAATGGAGATAGTTTTTGGTTTAAATATTCTAAGAGATTGGCCAAATGGGTGCCTGAAAGTATCAGCCCTTATCAACTGACAGCCAAAAGTGTAGGCTCTAAAATTACAGCAATTAAAGCACCATTGACTGAAATTGTTTTTGCAGATGGTAACTGGATTCCACATCTAGAACTTCCACAGACTGCTCAAGATCGTGACCGCATTGTGGTGAAATCGACGGCAGCATGGGAAGCCACTATTTCCAACAGCTATATCAATACTCAAGCGACTTTGAAATTAAATCGGGGTGATCGTTATGAGTTTATGTACGTTGCTGATTTAGCGAAATGGGTGTTGATGTCTTCTCCACAATTGAATTTGGAAGCAAAATCTCTAAGCACTCAGAGACTTCCAGACATGAAACAACCGACAATAAGAGTTAAAATTGGCAATACAAACTGGCAAGCAAATTTGGCATTACCCTCAAAAGCGAATATCGGTGATAAGGTTATTTTCAATTCGCAGGCAGGCTGGAATACTACAATTACGGCAGACAATGGATTAAAACAAACCATTACTCAAGGTGAAAGTCAGCGCTATTTGTTTAGTTCTACTGGATGGGTTAGAGACAGTTCTACCATTGATATGTTGTTGGTCAACAGCCCAGAAGTGTCAAAATCTTTGGGTGCCAATGCTGCAAAAATTCGAATGCTTGAGTCTCAGGATTTAACCAACACTGCAGCGGAAAACTCGAATGCTCAATTTTATATTCGTGATGTTGGATATTTGGAATATAGAATCGCGGGAAGTACCCAGTTAGGGGATATTACAAGTGCAGGCCGTAACGATAAAAGAATCCAAGACGAGCGCAATCGAGTTAAAGCCGATGCTGTTTATTACCAAGGGAATGAAAGCGGTTGTGGTTTAGCGTGGTTAAACAAAACACCATCAGCTTACAATATGTTAGGTACTGGCAGTACCAATTGTGGAATTTCTGTGATGCGTCATGAATTTGGGCACAATATGGGAGTCGATCATAATGATAGTAAGGATTCAGCCCGTGGCTTTTCACATCCTTTAGGGAGTACGATCATGGGGGGGAATTCATTGCCATATTTTTCAAGTCCAACCCTGTATCATCCTAAATATGGATACCGTTTGGGTTTAGCCAATCAAACAGATGCTTTGTCTATGATCAACAAGAATGCAGCTGCCGTTTCCCAATTTAGATAATTTTCATGTGGTATTGATGTGGTATTCATGCGTAGATGATGAATGAATAAAATATTTTCCGGAGTGATTGTGGTGGCTATATTGGCTGCCACGGTATTATTTTATCTCAAACCTGAGAATCATTCAGTGGATCAATCAAAGACCACTGCATACTTGAATGATCATAATCAAATTACCCATGATCGGATTTATGCTGAATCGAGTGGAGAGCATAAGCAAAACCACTCATCTTTAAGTAATCAGCACTTTCAAAATAATCAAATTGATCGAAATCTGATGTCGGTATTAGAGCCGAATGCAGTAAGATCGCGCATAATTCCTGCATATTTTAAAGATCCTGAACATGGTTTTCTATTTAGCTTTGATATGAACAACATGGCGACTAAACAGGTGGGCGATCGATTCGAGCTGAAAATGTTAAAATTTGACCTCCATCGGCATGCGGTCATTCAATCTGTCGATCAGTTAGACCAAGATATTGTCAAATGGCGTGGAAGTTTTGAGGGTTACCCTGAAGATTTAAATTATTTTACCATTACGCAAAGTCAAAATGATCAGTATGCGATATTGAAAGTTTTTACAGACAAGGGCAGTTACATTGCAGAAATTAAAGCGGGTATAGGTTTGGCAAAACCTGAGACTGTACTGGCAGATGATGCTCTTTATACTCATTAATATGAGTCTTAAAT
>CAZOGM010000005.1:9534-12982 GCA_964579445.1 uncultured Acinetobacter sp. | reverse complement strand
GATTCGGATTCGGATTCGGATTCGGATTTTGAATGAAATATGCTATGGTAAAGGGCAAATTTTTCTGATTTTTATTCTCCCATGCAAAAATCAATTTTAATTCCGCTGATTGCTGTCTCCGTATGGTCATTGCAGGCGTGTGATACAGCTTCTTCCCACACATCAGCGGCTGATTCGGCTGAGGTCGAAGTTATTCCGCTTTGGGCGGGTAAGTATCAAGGCACCACGCCGTGTATGGCATGTTTTTCCCGCTGTGATGAATGCCCGGGTATGTCGGTAGATTTACTTCTTCAACCTGATCACACCTTTGTACTGAACCGAATTAGCCTCAGCGGTCATAATGATATTGAAACGCTAAAGGGACAGTTTAAGTTCAAGGAGATTGATTCTAAAATCATTGAATTAAGCGGTTTGAATAAGCGAAATTTAATTTTGGTGGACTTAGAACATCAGTTGCTTGAAATTCGTGAAGATTTAACAGGAAATGGATTTGTTGAATTTGAAGATTTTAGTTTACAGCGCAGTAGTTAATCAAAAGCTTTAAAATTAGAATGATGAAACCGGATTATCTAAATTTGCATATAAATAATCCGATTGAGTTTTCTACGGATCAGTTTGCAATAGAATTCACAATCTTCATTCACTCTTGTTTAAAAAAACAGTATGCTTAGACCTGTAAAAAGGGAGCATTCATGTATCAGGTACTTGCACGTAAATATCGTCCACGCAATTTCATCGAACTTGTTGGTCAAAATCACGTTTCGCGTGCATTAACCAGCGCTTTAGAGCGTGGCAGATTGCATCATGCTTATCTGTTTACAGGAACACGTGGGGTTGGTAAAACCACGATTGCCCGTATTCTGGCCAAGTGCTTGAACTGTGAAACTGGTGTGACTTCAACGCCGTGTGAGGTGTGTGCCACCTGTACAGCAGTGAATGAAGGTCGTTTTATTGATTTAATTGAAATTGATGCGGCTTCACGAACCAAGGTGGAAGATACCCGTGAGCTATTAGACAATGTACCATACGCACCGACTCAAGGTCGTTTCAAGGTCTATCTGATCGATGAAGTACACATGTTGTCTACGCATTCTTTCAATGCGTTGTTAAAGACCCTTGAAGAACCGCCTGAGCATGTTAAATTCCTGTTTGCGACCACAGATCCTCAAAAATTACCGATTACCGTTATTTCGCGTTGTCTGCAATTTACTTTGCGACCGCTTGCAGTCGATGAAATTACTTCGCATTTGAGCCATATTTTAGCCCAAGAAGAAATTGGCGCTGAGCAAGATGCAATATGGCAAATTGCGGAATCTGCACAAGGTTCTTTACGTGATGCATTGTCATTGACCGATCAAGCGATTGCCTATGGTCAAGGTTCAATTCAGCATCAAGATGTCAAAGAAATGTTGGGCTTGATTGACCGAACTATTATTTTTGATTTGATCTTGGCGATTCATCAAAATCAGCAGCAACATGTCAGTGGTTTGTTGATGCAATTTAGACAACAAGCCTTAGATGTCTCTTTGGTGTTGGATCAGTTGATCTCGACTTTACATGAGTTGGCACTGCTGCAATACCTCCCAGATTTAAGCCTCAAATATAGTGCGGAAATTAATCAGAAAATTATGCATTTGTCTGGGATTATTTCTGCTCAAGACATACAGCTGTATTATCAGGTGGCATGTAAGGGTCGTGCCGATTTGCAACTGGCAGTGACTCAAGAGCAAGGTTTTGAAATGTGCGTGCTGCGCTTGCTCGCATTTAGACCGCTACAAGCGAATAAAGTCTTGGTGAACCAATCAGCAGTACAGGCTGAATCAAGCGTAAACCTTGAACAGGATCAAATTCAGCCGATTCAATCACAGTCACAGCCGCAGACACAAGCTTCACCGCCTGAAAAGTTGCAACTGATTGTCTCGCCAAATACAAATCAAAGCATAAATCCAGATATCGAACATGCTTTAGATCATGGATTCGATCAATCTCCTCATCAAGTTGAAGAAAAAACTTCCAATGATGTGGGTGAAAATAATGACCTTGCAGACGTATTTGATTTAGATGTGCATGATGAAGCGTTTGCAATGGCAAGTCAGCAGCAGGCTATTCATCAACAGGCTATAAATGAACAGATTAAGCATGAACCAAGCAGTGATGATTATCTTGATGATAAGCTCGAAGCAAGTTTAGACGCTCAACCTGTGATTGATTCAGCATTGGTTTTGCCAGAGTTAGATCAAAATGTTTTAGTCGCAGCGGTTATTGCGGAAAAAGCATCTATAGCGCTTGAAAAGCAAGATGAACCGACTTTAACGCTGTTTGGTGAGGCACCACTTGCAACGTCATCTATTCCATCTACGGCTCAAGCAGAGGACATTTTTTTCTTAGATCCGTCTCAAGACGTTCAGGCAAATCAAGCAGATCATGAACGCTTTGCTTTAACCGTTGACGAAAAGCAGTTAGATGCTTCATTACAAATTGACTCAGACATTCAGGTGGTTGAATCTAAAAATGATATTCAGCGTGATTCGGCGGATTCAGCACCCTTAGTCAGTACAGATCAAAGTACCAATACACTCATGCCACAGGATATTTTAAAACTCACTCCTCAGCGCTTAGAAGGTGAATGGACGGTTGATAAATGGGAATACTGGTTCAGGAACAGTGAATTATCACCCGCGGTTCAAGAGCTTGCTCAGCAAGGCGTGATGACAGGAATAATTGATGGCGCGAGTATTTTTCATATTCCACAAAAGTATGAATCGCTCCTGACTCAATTTCAAGCAACACTTGAAAATGAGTTAAAAAGTCAGTGGTCAAAAAGTCGTTTAAGTGTTCAATATCAAGAAGTAATCGGTTCAACGCCGTATGACCAGCAAGCACAGCGTAAAGAGCGGGCGTATCAGCAAGCATCAAATTTGCTGCATTCAGAAAAAGTGGTAAAAGGCTTAATTGAGACTTTTGCAGGTGAATTGCACAATATTCAATTAAAGCCATAAGTCGTACTATTGCGTTTGATTATACAATATGATTCAACGTTGAAAATTTAGACTTTGAAAACATAGTCAGCCAAAGCATCTCGCATTTCTGAAGGAATCGGGGTGCTTTTTCTATGCTGACGATCAACAAATACATGCACAAAATGCCCTTGAGCGGATGCAAGTTGTTGCTGTTGTTTGAAAATAGCCAAACGGTATGTGAGTGAAGATGTGCCTATTTTTTCTATACTCACGCCGACCTCAATAATTTCAGGATAAGATAACTCCTGTAAGAACTGGCAACTGGACTGTACCACCAAACCGATAATGTCAGACTGTCGAATATCAAAGCCTGCTTTTTCAATCAATAAAGCATTTGCAGCAGTATCAAAATAGCTGTAATAGGTAACATTGTTGACATGACCATACATATCATTGTCTGCCCAGCGAGTTTGGATGGGAAAGATAAA
>CAZOGM010000005.1:3657-9434 GCA_964579445.1 uncultured Acinetobacter sp. | reverse complement strand
AATATACAGGTGATCTAATAGAGTCAAATCTTTATTGAGACTTGAATTTTATCAATCTATTCATAAATTGCTTGGTAAATGTTCAGCGCATCGGAGTAACACATTTCTCTCGGATTATTTTGTAGTAAACGAGTCTGTAACATGGCATCTTCTGCAAGTTTGGGTAAATGTGCCCGTTGTACCCCAAGCTCAGTTAATGTTAAAGCCAGTCCACTACGATCTAAATGTCTTTGCATGTGGTCAATAAACAAATCACAGAGACCATCTGTATTGCCTTTGCTATATGGGTCAATCCATTGCATCAGTTCCGCATAATGCTGTTTGGCTTCAGGTGCGTTGAATTTCAATACTTCAAGCAACACCAAAGCATTACTATGACCATGTGAAATATGATAATGCCCTCCAAGTGGATAGGCCAGCGCATGTACAGCCCCGACAGGTGCATTTGCAAAAGCTTGACCCGCCAGCATGGAACCGACCAACATATTTTGACGGGCTTCAAGATCTGAGCCATCCTCCAAAACACGTTTGAGATTTTGATTAAGTAAGCTTAGTGCTTGTTTAGCCAATAGATCTGCATAAAAGTTTTTCTTGATTTTAGAGGTATAAGCTTCAATGGCATGTACCATTGCATCAATACCCGTGGCGGCGGTAATGTGAGCAGGTAAGCTTTGAGTAAACTGTGCATCCAGTATCGCGATATCTGCATATAAAACAGGTGAAACAATCCCTGTTTTGGTCGTTTCGCCTGTGGTCACAATGGAGATAGGGGTGACTTCAGAACCTGTTCCTGCTGTTGTAGGAATGACAATCAGAGGCAGTCGAGGGCTTTTGGCATTGTTCACCCCATAGAGATCGTTAATCTTTTGCGTTTGCTTAGGATCTGCCAATATGGCAATGATTTTGGCGACATCCAAGGAGCTACCACCGCCAAAACCTATCACTGCGTCCACTTGATGTTGAATAGCAAAATCAACCGCGCTGAGCACGATATGCTCAGGAGGATCTGCTTGGACATCAGAATAAATGACGTACTTGGTTTGAGTGGCCTCAAAAATTTCTATAATAGGCAGATGAAGTTGATGTTCGAGCATTCCAGCATCTGTGACCAATAAGACTTTTCGAAATGAACGCTCACTTAAGATCGTGCGAAGCTCTTGGATAGATCCTAAACCTGAAATAATGTTGCTGACGGTTTGGAATTGAAATTGACGCATTGCTTCTCCTTTTTCGCAATTATTCAACATTATTGTTTTGCTGTTCTATAGGATTCATCCTATAAATAACTTAACATAAGCCACTGTAAAAGATATGAACTTTTGAGAGGGTTATGACGACTAAAATGCCATACAAAATATTATGTGTTTGTCTGGGAAATATCTGTCGTTCACCCACGGCTGAAATGGTGTTAAGAGCAGCATGTGCGCAAGCAGATTTAGACGTTCTGATCGACTCGGCAGGAACCAGTAATTACCATCCCCATAAAGCTCCAGATTTACGTAGTCAAAAGCATGCCTTGAAGCGTGGCTTTGATTTATCGAAATTGCGTGCGAGACAATTAGTCCAACAAGATTTTCTAGATTTTGATTTAATCTTGGCAATGGATTTGGAAAATCTATCCAATATTAAAACGCTACTGGCAGAAACTATTCAATCTTATGGGAAGACTGCTATTCGATCGAAACTCGCCTTAATGAGTGAACACGATTTAACTTATCCGAAGCAAGCCTTGCCAGATCCGTACTATGGCGAAGAAGAAGGTTTTGAGCGGGTGCTTGACCAATGTGAGTCTAGCAGTCAGGCGTGGGTACAATATCTTCAACAGCAGTTCAATCAAAATACTGTAATGACCAAATGAGTATAAAAGCTAGCATGATTCATGTACAACGCAATATCCAACTCAAACCATTCAATACCTTAAGTTTAAATTCAGTTGCGTCACATTATGTTCAGATTGATCATAATGAGGCATTACTCGAAGCATTAAACTATGCGTGTGAACACAAATTGAATGTGATGATTTTGTCTGGTGGTAGCAATATGCTTTTGCCTGAGTTGATCCATGCGCTTGTGCTGCATATGAATATTCAAGGTGTTGAGCATTTGGCTGAAGATGAAACAACCCATACGCTTCGTGTGGGGGCTGGTCAGTCTTGGCACGACTTTGTGCTGTGGACGACAGCGCAGCGCTATTACGGATTACAAAATTTGGCTTTAATTCCGGGTTTGGTCGGTGCATCTCCAGTGCAAAATATTGGCGCTTATGGAGTTGAAGTGGGTGAGTTTATACATTCTGTGGAGGTATACGACCGTGAGCTCAATTGTTTTAGCCAAATTTTAGCGAAAGACTGTAATTTTGCTTACCGTGACAGTATTTTTAAGCAGAATCCATCACGCTATATTATTACGCATGTAATTTTTAAATTACTTAAAAAACCACAATTGAAAATCAGTTATGGTGACTTAAAAGCCGCAGTTGGCGATGAACTTAGCGCCGAAAACTTAGAAAAACAAGTGATCCAGATTCGTCAGAGTAAATTGCCTGATCCAAAACAATATCCAAATGCTGGAAGTTTTTTTAAGAATCCGATTATTCAAGCCTCAGAATATGAAAAATTGAGTATTCAATTTCCAAATCTGCCACATTATGATCAAGCGGATGGAACAGTGAAAATTGCTGCGGGTTGGTTAATTGATCAAGCTGGTTGGAAGGGTAAGCGCTTAGGTCAAGTGGGCATGTTTGAAAAACAAGCCTTAGTTTTGGTGAATTATGCTGAGGCAAATCTTAAGGATGTACAAGCGACATATCGCACTGTGCAGCAAGATGTGGTACAAAAGTTTAACGTATTACTTGAGCCTGAACCTGTACTGTTCAATTCATTAGGCTCAATCCAATCACATTCAATCTAAAGGACGCTATGCCGAATCAACACTGGATGATTAACGTGGTACGAATTTTGGCACTACTATTCGTATTGATCGGCTGTTTTTTAGTTTTTTGGTATACGCCATTTTATTCGAATTTGGTGGTGAAAACTTTAAATACTTTCGTTCCTTATGAAGTGGATGAAGTGGCTGCCCAAAGTCAGAAAATGGCAGCCTTAACTGAAACTGAAAATTTAGAACCCGGTTCTGATGAATGGATTGCACGTCAGGCTTATTTGGATGCGATTGAACAAACCTTAACAGATAAAAAAACGGATCAACTTGCGCTGATTCAGGCGCGTTATATGAAATTAAAAGAACAGATCAAACTTGAAAAGGACGTTGAACAAAACCCAAAGTCAAATGCTTTAGTTAAAATTCCTTTACTTTCGACCCAAGCGCCAAGCCGTTCAGAAATTGCTGTTTCGGATAAGGATGTTTCACCAAGACCCGTTTCCAAGATCAGTGATTCAGACTTAAGTGCTTCAGAAGCAGAGCTATCCGAAGACGCTGCTTTTAATTGGATGAGTCATGAAAGTGATGAAGATAAAGCGTTAAAAGAAAAGTTTGAGGATTTCCTCCTCAATCATCCGATTGAAATTGAAGAAACTGAAAATTTAGATACGCAAATTTATAAAGATATTGCACATATTCAAAACCAAAATGAAAGTAACCCAATAGATAGCGAAAAGCCTTACGCGATTGTGATTTTAGGTGGAGGTTTAACGTTGGGCGATAACAAAATTGATATTGTGGTCAATGAATATACACGGTTACGCTTAGAAAAAACGCTAGAAATAGAAAAGCAAACCCAGCTTCCGATTGTTTTAAGCGGTGTTGAAGCACCTTATATGCAAGCGTGGCTAGCAAATAAGGGCGTTGAAGCAAATTTACTTGAAAACCGCAGCATGAATACCTGTGAAAATACTCGATTTAGCTCTCTATTATTACAAAAAAAAGGAGGAGCACCCACTGTGTTACTGATTACAGACCGCTACCATATGCCACGTACCAGGCGTTTATTTGCACTCAATGGCATACAAACCATTCCCGTCGAAGCACCGATGCCGACTACTTTGACTGATTGGAAGCCGAGCAAACAAAATTATGACCACAGTCGCCGTGCCAATTACGAATTGTTGGCGACCATCCGTGACGTTTTATTTGGCTCTAGCGGCTGTAGAGAGGTTCCCTAATGGCGGATATCCCTTTTTTAAATCCAAGTGTATTAACACAGCTGGATTTACCTATTCCGAATCGAGATTCTACGCCCTTATTGCTGGAGCCTTTAAACCTTAATCGCGAGTTTATACCCAGCAAAGAGATTCAGGCTTATCGTCATTTATATGCTTTAGATAAGCTTGAAGGCAAGTTTTGGCAGGGCTATATCAAAATGCCACTGTTTAAACTTCATGTGCAAGTTTATCAGCCCATGACCGAAAAAATAAAAGGTACTGTCTTTTTGTTGCATGGTTATTTAGAGCACAGCGGAATTTACCAACCAATTATTCGCGAATTACTTGATCAGGGTTTTAGTGTTTTGACCTATGATTTGCCGGGGCATGGTTTAAGTAATGGTAATGCGGCGAGTATTCAAAATTTTGATCATTATCAACAAGTTTTACATGCCGTACATCAGTATGTAAAAAATGCGGATCAATTGCCTCAGCCTTGGCTTGGTATTGGACAAAGTACGGGGGGGGCAATTTGGATGCATCATCTGCTGGAATATGCTCAATTTCGAAAAAATCCAATTGTAGAACGGGTACTGTTGTTATCGCCATTGGTACGGCCCGCTAAAACTTCATGGTGGCATAACCCTGTTGGACTTGGGATTATCCGACGTATTAAACGTGAAGTCCCACGTCACTTTAAACGCAACAATCATAATCCGGAGTTTCTGCGCTTTGTACGCTTAAAAGATCCTTTACAACCTCGAATGATGGGTATGGATTGGATTTTAGCCATGTCCAAATGGATGCAAGAAATGGAGGAGCGTCCTGCCTGTCGTATTCCAGTCTGGTTGGCTCAAGGTGCACAAGATCAAACTGTGGACTGGCGTTACAATATTGAATTTATTCGTCGCAAATTCCGGTTACAAACGCTACTTATGCTGGAAGAAGGTTCACATCAATTGATTAATGAACGGGCCGATATTCGAGCTGCTTTGACAGGTTTAATTCCTGCATTTTTACATGCTCAGACGGGTAAGGGCTATTACTAGCCTTTACTTTTAGACAAGCGATGTGTCAAATCAATATAAAATGGTCAATTGATGGTGCAAAAGTTAAAAACGTACAATTCAAAAAATCAGAACACCTTATACGATACCATTAACAAGACGATTCAAATTAGTTTAAATGATCAAAGCTCACATCAGTTCTATTTGAGCAGTACGCTGAATTTTTTTTAAGCCCAATGATATTGTTGAAGTGGTGTGTGAAGAATATAGTGCTCATGTGCTTGCTGTATTAAATAAAACTCAAAACATATTGTACTTAAAGCCCTGTTTGGTTTCATATCAACAGCAAGATATGAGTTATTCCATCAGACGGTTTTTTTTCATCGTGTTTATCAGTTATGTATTTTGTTTTGGAATGTTTTTAAGTTACCAATTTATTAGTCATGGGGAATTTTTTTGGGGTGATGTGTACGATAATATTTCTTATCTATTGACTATGATTGGGATTGCTTCGCTTGCATGGTTTGCTTTAACTGAAAAAAAAGATAACAGTCAACGCTTACAAGAGGTGTATGCAGCACTCAAATGGCCAGATTTCGCGCCACAGACAACTATGCACTCTCAAGCCAGTAATTCCTACTTTGAACTTTATGATAATATCTATGATATT
>CAZOGM010000005.1:0-3557 GCA_964579445.1 uncultured Acinetobacter sp. | reverse complement strand
CCATTGATTCATATTCGAGCAAAGCTGGATAATTTGCCTATATATGGATATGTAGATGAATTTAACAATAAAAGTAAGATGAGCATGACTGTTATTATTTTTGGTATATGAGTGATGAAAAACGATTTATTTATTTAGATGAAGATGTTGTGATTGATGCGGTATATCCATTTTCAAAGTGGAAAGAAAACAAAGTTATTTGGGCATTTTTGCTTGGTATAAATGTATTTTTCTCCTTTATTTATACAATCAGCTCAGATGAAGCCTATGTCGATGGTTTTTTCTTTTCTGATCATTTTAGTTTTCTATCTATATGTTGCTGTCTTGAGCTGGCTATATTTAAGTTTTTTCAAAATACACAGTAAGTTTGCGAAGCAGCAAAATATTGATGCATATGTTGTGGCGCAGTTGGACGAAATGATTGAGCTTCCGAATATTTCGAAGCTCTCAGCGTTGCAACCTTATGTCATGAAACGCCCCAATCAAAAAGATTTCAGTCGTACTGGGTTCGACTTAAACAATTAAACTGGAGCATTTCGACTAAATAGTAATTTGGTTATTTTAAAAATTAAAACTGGTCTGCACGGGCTAAATTCCACATACGGAAATAGAAATTTTCTTCATCTTTGTCATTACAATGAAGTAACTCGCCGTCCTTTAACCAAAAATGCAACTGTGCATAGTTCTTAATTTCACGGTCATTCACCCGCTGAGCCAAATGATGCGCTTTAATATCACTTGGATGCTCAAGTCCAGCAGCGGCAATCATTTCGGACAGTGCATGTAAGGTATTTTTGTGGAAACTAAATACGCGTTCTGCTTTTGAGGGAACATGAATCGCTTTTTGGCGATCTGGATCTTGTGTTGCAACGCCAACCGGGCACTGATTGGTGTGACAACTTTGTGCTTGAATACAACCCACAGCAAACATAAAACCTCGCGCAGAATTGACCCAATCTGCACCCAAAGCAAAGGTACTGGCGATATCGAAAGCACTGATAATTTTACCACTGGCTCCAATTTTAACTTGATCTCGCAAGCCTACTCCCACAAGCGTGTTATGAGCAAACAACAATGCTTCACGTAGTGGCGTACCAATATTGTCACTAAATTCAATCGGAGCTGCACCCGTACCGCCTTCAGAGCCATCAATTACAATAAAGTCAGGCACGATTTTGGTTTCAAGCATGGCTTTGACAATACTCATAAACTGCCAAGGTTGACCTAGACAAACTTTAAAGCCGACAGGTTTACCGCCCGATAAATCACGTAACTTATGAATGAAATGCATCATTTCAATGGGGGTACTAAAACTTGGATGACTTGGGGGTGAAATACAATCACGGTCACGTGGTACACCACGAATTTGAGAAATCTCTTCAGTTATTTTATGTTTCGGTAAGATTCCGCCATGACCGGGTTTTGCACCTTGGGACAGCTTTAGCTCAATCATTTTAATATTGGGTAGTTTGGCCTGCTGTGCAAATTTTTCTGGATCAAAAAGGCCTTCAGGTGTACGACAGCCAAAGTAGCCACTGGCAATCTGCCAGACGATATCTCCACCATTTTCCAAATGATATGGGCTCAAACTCCCTTCACCAGTATCGTGATAAAATTGACCCATTTGCGCACCCATGTTCAAGGCACGAATCGCATTTGCGCTTAAACTGCCAAAGCTCATCGCAGAAATATTCATAATCGATGCACTATAGGGTTGGCTGCACTGATCATTGCCGACTTGAATACGAAAAGTAGAAGGATCTGACGGATGTTTTGGCGCAAGCGAATGAGTCATAAAACGATAATCTTGCTGGTACACGTCAATGATTGAGCCAAAAGGTTTGTCGGCATTTTCATTTTTAGCACGCTGATACACAAGACTACGCTGCATGCGAGAAAAAGGCAGTGCATCTTGATCTGATTCAATAAAATACTGACGAATTTCAGGTCTGAAATCTTCAAATAAAAATCGGAAGTGCCCCATAATCGGGTAATTTTTTAAAATAGAATGTTTATTTTGAAGAATGTCATACAACCCAACGAGACTCAAAACGCTGGTCAATAGCCAAATAATATTGATAAAACTGTCTGATAAAAAGTAATAAATATAATGAGGTTGATAAAAAAGTCTAAGCCAAGTAATGCTTAAGGCAATGAAAATACAGGCAAACCAAATTGAATGTCTGGAAAAAAAAGTATTGAGCAATTTATGTCTAATTGCTTGCGCTGGGCTGGCCATTATTGTTATCCGAAATATTCAAAAATTTTAATGTAAAGACAATAGCGAAGATTGATGAAAAATCGCAAGTATTCATTTGTTAGCCTTGAGAATGATTGCAATTCTCAAGGCAAGTTATTTCTTAATGTCGTTTTGATTTTACTGAGTTAAAGCTTGAGTCAAATTAAGCTTCGTCAGCAGGTAATAACATGACAATTGAGGAATTAAGAAGTTCAGCGAGATCTTCCAAAATGTCTTGATCATACAGTGATTCATTTAAAGGAATTGCTTGACCATCTGCAACCCGTTTTAGACTTGCTGAAAATGCAGTAGAAATACTGAGTGACTCACCATTTGCCCAAAAACGGGTTTCGTCACCTACCGTGCTGTACAATAAGCGTGAAGCAGGCTCAAGCTTAATGGAATAGCCAGCGTCTAACGCTTCCTCCAAATCACCTGTACCAATTTCATCATTTTCTGGAACATTTTCAGGGTAAGTCGGCTGTGAAATTAAGCACATCAGTGCATCGTTTAAATGATGTGGGCTTTGTAGCTGAGCAAGTAATTTGTCACGCATGTACTCAAGTTCTGTTGAGGTAATTTCACCAATTGCGGTAGCTTGATCGCGTTTGATATCCAGTAATGGATTGCTCAATGTGTCATATTTAGAGAAAGTATCACCCACGCTGTCTATCATGTCTGCGACGTTTGGCATACGAAAGCCAAATGAATAGGTGAGGCATTCATCTTCAGCAACGCCATAATGTGCCAGTCCAGGTGGCACATAGAGTAAGTCACCAGGTGCTAAAACCTCATCGAAGTTCACTTCAATTTCAGGAAGGAGTTTGAGTGGTTGTCCTGCTACAAATTCAGTTGACTCGTCACACATTTGACCCAACTGCCAACGGCGATGACCATGCCCTTGAACC
Organism: uncultured Acinetobacter sp.; assembly: GCA_964579445.1. Classification (GTDB taxonomy): domain Bacteria; phylum Pseudomonadota; class Gammaproteobacteria; order Pseudomonadales; family Moraxellaceae; genus Acinetobacter. The sequence goes on along the minus strand of CAZOGM010000005.1, from coordinate 410 downwards.
AAAAACACATCATAAAAATCAAAGTGTTTACCCACTGAGCCACCTTGAGGGGCATATGACACCATAATGTCATCACGACGCCACTGTGGAATAAACGGGAATTTTTTCCACATTTCAGCCAGATCAAATGAGTAATGATCTATAGCTTGAACCAGAAGTGTCCAAAGCTTCGGCATCTTTTGAAAATCACCTTTAATCAATGGCGATGATTTCACAGTCCACTGGTTTGGGTCTTTGTCTTTTTGTTTGATTAAACGAGCAGTGATGTTTTCATCTAGTGCAAGTTCCATCACGTCTTTGGGTTCCAATAGATTCGCAATCTCTGGAATTGCATTACGTACCAAGAGTGGTTTTTTCTGCCAATATTCAGCAAGGAATTGTTCAGCGGTGATGTTGCCAAGAACATCAAG
>CAZOGM010000004.1:83577-84669 GCA_964579445.1 uncultured Acinetobacter sp. | reverse complement strand
TATTTTTCAAGTCAATTTCTTATCCGCGATTCGGGTTATTTTAAAAAATAATCTAAAACGTGGTGTGCGTGTAATTCATGAGACACATTTACATGGCAAGATCACTCGGATTGAATTGGCACCGAATGTTTCGTTTTTAAACCGTGCAGCGTTGGTGTCAGCACTGGAAAAGCTTAAATCGGGTGAAACTGCTGTCATAGATGCATCTAATACGTATTATATCGACCCTGATGTGTATACGGTGATTAAAGACTTTAAAACTGGCACGGCTGAAACCAATCAGATTGAATTAAAATTAATGGGCTTTAAAGCACATTATCCCGAAATTAGAGAAGATGAGTTGGATGTAAATGTCAGTACCAAAGAAGTTCAACGGCATTTAATACCGAAGCAAGTTTTGGAACTGTTAAAAGAAGGCAACCATCGCTTCGTCAATCATGAACGCTTACATCACAACATTGCACGTCAAATTCAAGTCACTTCTCAAGCAGGGCAGCATCCATTTGCTGCTGTTTTGGGGTGTATGGATTCAAGAGCGCCAACAGAACGCATTTTTGATGTGAGTATTGGTGATTTATTCAGTTTGCGTATTGCTGGAAATATTGCGGGACAGAAAGTCTTAGGTTCACTTGAGTTTGCCTGTAAGAGTAAAGGGTCGAAGCTGATTGTAGTCTTAGGTCATACTGACTGTGGTGCAGTGAATTCAGCATGTCAGTTGTATGAGCAAAACCAAGACATTAGTAAAGTCACTGAAACGCCGAATGTACAGTATTTCTTAAAGCCCATTATGGAAGCTGCGCATACGCTGAAAAATGAGCAGCCAAGCTATCAGCTCACCAGTAATTTTGTGCACGCAGTAACAGTGTTGAATGTAGAAAATAACATTCGATATATTTTGAAAAGTAGCCATGTCCTTAAGCAAATAGTTGATGATGGTGAAATCTGTATTGTGGGTGCAATTTATGATGTACACAAAGGTCAAGTCGATTTTATTTAAGATTTAAATGCTGAAATGAAGCGCAAAAAAATCTCCATTCATGGAGATTTTTTTGCATGAATATTTCATTAAAATTAAATTGATGAAAGAATAAA
>CAZOGM010000004.1:14649-83477 GCA_964579445.1 uncultured Acinetobacter sp. | reverse complement strand
ACAGACGCGGATGAGCTTGGAAACAGGTTATAACCAATCGACATCAACTTATTGTTGATGTCTGGCGCAATAGAATAGGTAATTGAGGCCAATCGACCCAACCCTGTAGCAATTTTCTTTGGACGCTTCACGATAGCCAGTGCAATCATATCAGCTGCTTGTTCAGGTGTTAAAGCAGGCACATATTTGTATATTTTCGTAGGTGCAATCATCGGTGTTCTGACAAGGGGCATGTAGACTGAAGTAATCGCAATCTTATGAGAGTGTACCTCTGCAGACAGGCAGCGGCTAAATGCATCAAGTGCTGCTTTTGATGCGACATAAGCAGAAAATCGTGTCGCATTGGCCAGTACACCAATTGAACTGATATTGATAATTTGACCGGCTTTACGCTCCATCATTTGCGGGAGCATATTTAAAATTAAACGCACCGATCCGAAATAATTCAATTGCATTGTACGTTCAAAGTCATGAAAACGATCAGTCGATTCATGTACTGCGCGGCGAATAGAACGGCCCGCATTATTAATTAAAATATCAATATGGTCTACAGTACCCAAAATCTGCTTCGACACATCATCAATGGCATGCATATCATTTAAATCACAAGGGAAAATGCTGGCTTTACCGCCCTTGGCTTCAATATCAAATTTGGCTTCAGCCAGCGCTTCTTCAGTACGAGCAACCAATAGAACATGTGCACCTGCGTCTGCAAGTTTATGTGCCACCGTTAAGCCAATACCGCTTGATGCACCCGTGATTAAAACCACTTTGCCATGTACTTTACGTTGAAAAAGCTGTTCTAATTTTTTATTCATTCACGTTTCCCTTCTAGAGATGAAATCGAATTTTTGATCTATTTTTTGTATGATTTTGGGGTCTTTGAGCATGTAAGACAGACATACGCTATATGCGGATAATAGCGAAAATCAAAAAAAATACTAGGAATAAGTCTATGAATTTACAAATTATTTTAGAGTAATTACTCTAATCTATTGCTTTTAGATATGTGGTCTTGATCAATATATTCTAGTTATTGTTTAAAGTAAAATAGTACAAAGCTTCATTTCGAAACTTTGTACTTCAGGTGTTATGGTATTTGCACTCCAAGATTAACTTAAACCTGTGCCAAGGCCTGTTCTAAATCTGCAATTAAATCATCTGCATGCTCAATGCCCACAGATAAGCGTACCATATCAATGCTGACCCCTGCGGCTTTAAGCTCGGCTTCATTGAGCTGTCTGTGCGTTGTGGTCGCAGGGTGACAAGCCAAGCTTTTTGCATCTCCAATATTGACCAAGCGAGTGAAAAGTTGCAGCGCATCTATAAAGCGTGTTCCGCCTGCGAGACCATCTTGTACACCAAAAGATAAAATCCCTGAAGGTTTGCCTTTAACATATTTCTGAGCCAAGGCATGCTGCGGGTGGTCTTTGAGCCCTGCGTAATTCACCCATTTTACTTTTGGATGTGCTTTTAAATATTCAGCGACTTTGAGTGCATTTTCAGTATGGCGTTCCATACGCAGAGTTAAGGTTTCTAAGCCTTGCAGAATTAAAAATACATTGTGCGGGCTAATCGCAGCGCCCGTGTTTCGTAGCGGAACCACGCGTGCGCGCGCAATAAAAGCAGCGTCACCCAAAGCTTCAACGTAATTTACGCCGTGATAGCTCGGATCTGGGGTATTGAGCGATTGAAAGCGTTCAGGGTATTTACCCCAAGGGAATTTACCACTGTCGACAATAATGCCGCCAATTGAATTGCCATGACCCCCTATATATTTGGTGAGAGAATGCACAATGATATCTGCACCAAACTCAAATGATTTTTGAAGAACAGGTGTTGCGACTGTGTTGTCGACCACCACTGGAATGCCATATTCATGGGCAATGTTGGAGATGGCTTCTAAATCAATAATATTTCCCAGCGGATTACCAATGGATTCCACAAAAACCAATTTGGTTTTTTCATCAATGAGACCACGTAAAGCGTTAGGGTCTTGATAATCAAAAAAGCGTACTTCTATGCCTTGTTTGGGTAAGGTGTGTGCAAATAAGTTGTAGGTTCCACCGTAAAGTGTAGAAACTGAAACAATGTTATCCCCAGCTTCAGCAATGGTTTGAATGGTGTAGGTAATCGCAGCCATACCTGAAGCTAATGCCAAAGCGCCAATTCCGCCTTCGAGCGCAGCCACACGCTGCTCAAGCACAGCAGTGGTCGGATTCATAATTCGTGTGTAAATGTTGCCCTGAACCTTTAAATCAAAGAGGTCAGCGCCATGTTGTGTGCTATCGAAGGAATAAGAAGTGGTTTGATAAATTGGAACAGCCACAGCTTTGGTGGTGGGTTCTGGGCTGTAGCCTGCATGAATCGCAAGGGTTTCATCTTTATAGGTCATGATCTTGTCATTTTTTCGGTTGATTATTATTCAAATATAGCATTACAGTGAAAAATGAAATTTATATATTATTGAAAAAGTTATCTAAATTTTTAATATCAGACATTTTTAAGCGCATTATTTTAAGATGAAGTGCCTTAATGGCTTTGTTTGTTTTTTAAACATGTAACAATCTATTGAAGATGCCGTTCGTACCTTATGTTTTTGGCGTATTCATCGTATAATGCTCGGCAATTATTTGTTCGCTGCTGTATTTATTGCGAATGTTGGTTTTTCTATAGAGGAGTCCTACGTGGCCCAATATATTTACACGATGAACCGTGTGTCGAAGATGGTTCCGCCGAAGCGCGAAATCTTAAAAGACATCTCTTTATCATTTTTCCCAGGCGCTAAAATTGGTGTTCTTGGTTTAAACGGTGCAGGTAAGTCAACCTTGCTTCGTATTATGGCGGGCGTAGACAAAGAGTTCTCTGGTGAGGCGCGTGCACAACCGGGTATCAAAATTGGCTACCTTGAGCAAGAACCACCTTTAGATGAAACCAAAGATGTTCGTGGTAACGTTGAAGATGGATTACGTGAGCCACTTGATGCTTTAGCACGTCTTGATGAAGTATTTGCTGAATATGCAGCTGAAGATGCTGACTTTGATGCCCTTGCGAAAGAGCAAGAGAAGCTAGAAGCCATTATCCATGCTTGGGATGCACATAACCTGTCAAACCAAATGGATCAAGCTGCTGCTGCACTGAACCTTCCAGCTTGGGATGCAGATGTGAAGCTGCTTTCAGGTGGTGAACGCCGCCGTGTTGCACTTTGCCGTTTATTGCTTTCTAAGCCAGACATGTTGCTTCTTGATGAACCGACGAACCATTTAGATGCATCATCTGTTGCTTGGTTAGAACGATTCCTTAAAGATTTCGCGGGTACGATTGTAGCCATTACGCATGACCGTTATTTCTTAGATAACGTGGCTGAGTGGATTCTTGAGCTTGACCGTGGCATGGGTATCCCTTACCAAGGTAACTACTCTTCTTGGTTAGAGCAGAAAAATGCTCGTTTAGAACAAGAGAACAAGCAAGAAGAATCTTTTGCTAAAGCATTGAAAAAAGAACTTGAATGGGTTCGTTCGAATGCCAAAGGTCAGCAAAAGAAAAACAAAGCGCGTATGGAGCGTTTTGAAGAGCTTAACTCGCGTGAATTCCAACAACGTAATGAAACCTCTGAAATCTACATTCCACCTGGTCCACGTTTAGGGAACAAGGTTGTAGAAGTTGAAGGTATCAGCAAATCTTTTGACGGCCGTACGCTGTATAAAGATTTATCATTCGTTGTACCACCAACAGCGATTGTCGGTATTGTCGGTGAGAACGGTGCGGGTAAAACCACGTTATTCCGTATGATGACTGGCGAGCTACAACCAGACACAGGTACTGTGGTACTGGGTGAATCGGTTAAAGTTGCTTATGTGGGTCAGATCCGTGACACATTAGATAACGATAAAACGGTTTGGGAAGAAGTTTCTGGCGGTTTAGATATCTTAAAGATTGGCGAATACGAAATTGGCTCGCGTGCTTATATCGGTCGCTTTAACTTTAAAGGTCAAGATCAGCAAAAACGTGTAGGTCAGTTGTCAGGTGGTGAGCGTAACCGTTTACAACTTGCGAAAATCTTACAGTTGGGTGCAAACGTAATCTTACTGGATGAGCCATCGAACGACTTGGATATCGAAACTTTACGTGCGCTTGAGGATGCAATTTTAGTATTCCCAGGTAGTGTAATGGTGATTTCGCATGACCGTTGGTTCCTAGACCGTATTGCAACGCACATCTTGTCATTTGAAGGTCAAACGCCTGAATTCTTCGACGGTAACTATACTGAATTTGAAGAATATCGCCGTAAACGTGATGGTGATGATTTAGTTGCTAAGCGTCAAAAATATCGCAAAATTGGTGGTTAATCACTTATTTAAATGATTTAAAAAAACCAGCTTTAGGGCTGGTTTTTTGTATTTGATATAAAGCGTTTATTTGCTTTGGTCGCTGTAAAAAAAACTAGGAAAATGCCAATTTATTCAACGCTTTTTGAAGTTCAATCTTGGCTTCTCTGTGACCTTGGAGTGCAGCTTGGTCGAGCCATTTTTCTGCATGGGTATAATTTCGATCGAGTCCCCATTCACCATTGAGATAACTAAGCCCCATTTCATATTGAGCCTGTTTATCGCCACGTAGAGCCGCACGTAAATGATGCCACATGACGTTTCGTGACGCATGATCTTGAACCGATGTTCCATCATCTTTCAAAGTAGCTTTGTCTGTATTTAGACAATAATCACTATTTTGGGTGTACTCGTGTGAATTACTTTTCAAGCTTTTAAGCATATGAGTAAACATATAGACCTCCTCGCAAATCCGTGCATTAAGTGAGACTTATCATTTAAATCTATATGCTTTGATGTATATTTTGCAAACAATTTTTTGTAACTAAAGGCTTTTATTATGTATATGAAACAATTCAATAAATATAAAATATTGTAGATATTATTGTGAGGTATGGCTTGCTTTGTTTGGAAGATAAACTCAGGGTTTAAAAAAGAAAAACACAGCGATAGCGGGAGCGCTGTGTTTAGTAAATATTGATATGCATTCGGTGATAAAAATTAATTTTCCCACTCATTGTTACAGTCGCGACATTTCCATTTCTTTTGTGACTGCATAAAAGCTTGCATTGAAATTTTGAAATCTGGAAGATCACGCCAAAACAAAACACCCGCAATTAAAGACGCAATAAAAACCACCACCGTTGCAATTTGTAAGGTTTGTCCTGCACCGTCTCCAAAGATCATCATGACCAAACTACTGACAATCAGAAGCAATAATAAAAAAATGCTTGGAATGAGAAAAATAAGGCTTTTCGGTACATTTGGTCGTACAGCAGGCGCATTTGCACTTGCGAGTGGCATGATTTTACGACTTTGACATTTGGGGCATTGGTATTGCATGTTCACTCCACAATTCTTTTGATTGATTCTATAACATTGCTGACGAAATCTAAAATTTAGAGATAAAAAAAAGCCACTGAAAGGTCAGTGGCTTTTTTAGAATTTGGCGTCCCTACGGGGATTCGAACCCCGGTTACCGCCGTGAAAGGGCGATGTCCTAGGCCTCTAGACGATAGGGACAATATCGAGGCAACACAGGTAGGCTTTGAAAGCTCAACCAACCAAGTTATTCACTCAGTCTGTGTGGTCGCTATATTAGGGGCATAGCGACCATACGTCAACACTAAATTCAATTATGCGTTATCAACTGACTCATTTTTCGGCAGTTTTAAACTTTCATTGAGTTTTTCCCAAACTTTCGCTTCTTTTTTGCTCGGACCACCGACAATTTCAAGTGCATGACGTAAACGAGCGAAAGTCAAATCCGGACCAATTGTTACCATGGACTGCATAACAGGCGTCGATGAGGTAGAACCTGCAATGGCAATAAAGAACGCAGGCATGAAGTCGCGGAGTTTAATTTCCATTTGATTTGCCAAATCCATGAGAGTTTGGCTAACCGTGTCTTGATTCCACGTAAACAAGCTTTCTAAACGCCAAATCGCAAATTGAAGACTTTGACGAACTTGCTCTTCGGTCAATTTCTTACTTTCAAATTGTTCTTTAGACAGTTGTGGAAATTGGTTGAAGTAAAAACCTGCCCAGTTGACCGCTTCAGACAATAAGTTAATACGCGGTTGAATTGCTGCGGCAATCTCTTCAAGCATTTTACGATCAGCTTTCCAATTGAGCAGTGTATCAAGCAAATCACTTGGAGAGAGTGCTTTAATCCATTGACCATTGAGCCAGTTGAGTTTTTCAACATCAAAAATTGGACCACCAAGTGAAACGCGTTTGATGTCAAAGTTTTCAATCATCGCAGCTAAAGTGAATTTTTCACTTTCGTCTGGCATAGACCATCCCATACGTCCAAGGTAGTTCAACAAAGCCTCTGGAAGTACACCGATATCTTTATAGTAATTGATAGACGTTGGGTTTTTACGTTTAGACAGTTTTGATTTATCTGGGTTACGTAGGAGTGGCATGTGACAAAGCACAGGCATATCCCAACCAAAATACTGATATAACAACTGATGTTTCGGTGCAGATGGAATCCACTCTTCACCACGGATTACGTGAGTGATTTCCATTAAGTGATCATCGACGACATTTGCCAAATGATAAGTTGGTAGACCATCTGTTTTTAATAGAATTTGCATGTCGACTTGTGCCCACGGAATTTCAACTTCACCACGAAGCATATCTTCAAATGTACAGATACCTTCAGTGGGAATTTTCATGCGAATCACGTGTGCTTCACCCGCAGCAAGACGACTTTTGACTTCATCTTCTGATAAAAGTAATCCACGACCATCATAGCGAGGTGATTCACCACGTGCTTGCTGTTCAGCACGCATTTGATCGAGTTCTTCAGGGGTGGCAAAGCAGTAGAAAGCATGACCTTTCTCAACCAGTTCAAGCGCATATTGCTTATAAATGCCCATACGCTCAGATTGACGATAGGGTGCATGAGGACCGCCAACATCTGGACCTTCAGACCAATTTAGACCTAACCAACGTAATGAATCCAAGATCATTTTTTCAGACTCAGGCGTTGAGCGAAGTTGATCTGTATCTTCAATACGAAGAATAAATTCACCACCGTGTTGCTTCGCAAAACATAAGTTAAATAAAGCGATATAAGCGGTGCCTACATGCGGGAATCCAGTCGGAGAAGGTGCAATACGCGTACGAACGGTCATAGTCGAAATAATTCAAATATACATTAAGACTATTATAACGAAAAAGCCTAGGCGCTTAATGATTAATTCATCAAATCAGGCCTAGGCTGTTCTGGTTTCACAAATATGGGCGGGGATTCATATTCTCGATCGTGCAATTTATTGAGCTTTAAATGGCTTCAAAATTTGAAACATCAATTACATCAAAAGATGTGAAACATTCACATCTGTTTTATGAGCTCTGCTATAAAAAAATCGCTTGAACAAACCGAGAAAAACGCTGATTTTGAGCAGCAAAAAAGTTTTGAGTTGGCGCAACTGAAATAGAGGTAATCACTTTCATCTGCTCTTTTTCTGCCAAAAGTTTATTGTCACTGCGTTCACGTTTATGTTGGGACAGTGCTTTTTCAATAGGTGACTGATTTTTCTCAATCGATAATGGGACTTGAACAGTTTTACTGGTTTTTTGTAATACGGCTGCCTGAGTTGTTTGCGCAGCTAAGCCTAGAAGCAGGCTAAAACAAATGGTTTGATATAAAGATGTTTTCATTCCAATTTTCCCCTCATTGGTATTTTTGTAAAAGATATAGATCTTGGTTTACATTTTAACCGTAATTTTCACAAAAAACACAAATACATCACACTTATTTACAAAATAATGTGATTTAAATCAAAAAAATGTTTTGATTTGGCTGATTTTGGTCAAACTTTTGTATTTTTACCAAATAATGATGAAGACAATATGAAGATTTCTACTACCTGAAGCCAAGTGGTGAATAGTTTAGCAAAATTAGAGCTAAATTTTTCATATTTAAGCATATGCAATAAAGAGATTAAATCATGCAAAATGGTTATAACCTGATGATTGTTTAATCAAAAAAATAAAAATAAAGTACAGCCATTCATTACCAAAAATAAGAGCATCACATGAAAAAAATGATATTGAGCAGTTTAATCGCATTGGCGACTTTAAGCAGTGTACACACTTATGCAGACAAGTCATTTTTAAACGTATCTTATGACCCTACGCGTGAATTTTATCAAGAATACAACACCAAATTTGGTGAATTTTGGAAGAAAGGTACGGGTCAAGAGATTGATTTTAAACAGTCTCATGGGGGATCAGGTAAACAAGCGCGGGCAGTGGCAACAGGCTTAGAGGCAGATGTGGTGACATTGGCTTTGGCCAATGATATTGATGAAATTGTGAATGCGGGCTTAATTGATAAAAATTGGCAAAAAGAATTTCCGAATAATTCGGCACCTTATACTTCGACCATTGTTTTTCTGGTCAAAAAGGGCAATCCCAAAAATATTAAAGATTGGAATGATTTAACCAAATCAGGTGTCGAAATTATTACGCCAAATCCAAAAACAGGGGGTGCGCCGCGCTGGATTTATTTATCTGCATGGGGATATGCGCTGAAACAGCCTGGTGGCAACGATGCCAAAGCAAGAGAGCTGGTGAAAAAGCTGTATAAAAATGTCAAAGTGCTCGATTCAGGTGCGCGTGGCTCACTGACAACGTTTGCTGAGCGTGGCATAGGCGATGTACTGTTGTCTTGGGAGAATGAGGCATTACTTGCGACCCAAGGTTTAGGTAAGGACAAATATGACATTGTTTATCCGTCTATTTCAATTTTGGCTGAACCATCTGTTGCGATAGTTGATAAAACCGTCGATAAAAATGGCAACCGTAATTTGGCAAAAGGCTATTTGAATTATCTATATTCACCACAAGGGCAGGAGCTTGCGGCCAAATATAATTTCCGTCCACGTAATGCACAAGTGGCGGCAAAATATAGTCATAAATTTCCAAAGCAAAATACATTTACCATTGATAAAGTCTTTGGCGGTTGGGCCAAAGCCCAGAAAACACATTTTGCCAATGGTGCGATCTATGACCAAATTTCAGCTGAAAAATAAAGCATAGGTGTGATCACTTAAGCTGAATCTAAAAGGATTTCATAAGTGTATGAGATCCTTTTTTTATGCTTAGAAATTAGGAAGAGACACGAATCTAGGTCGGTGTTGTGTATTGAATGGACTTAATTATTAGAATTGCGGTTTATAGGGGAATTTCATATATTGAATACAATATAGATCAAACTAAAATTGAGCAGCTATGAAATCCCATATAAAAACCCTCATCACCACTATGTCTTTGGTGGTGGGTCTAACCGCAGTTGTTCCTGTAGCCCAAGCCGCAGACAAAGAATTTTTAAATGTCTCATATGATGCAACACGTGAATTTTATGACGAATTTAATAAATCTTTTGGTCAATATTGGACAAGTCGTACGGGTAAATCGGTACATTTTAAACAATCACATGGTGGCTCGGGCAAGCAAGCACGATCCGTGGTCGATGGCCTAAAAGGGGATGTTGTCACTTTAGCATTGGCCAATGATATTGAAGAAATTGTAAAGTCGGGTCAGATTAATGCGGGATGGCAAAAAGAGTTTCCAAATAACTCAGCACCTTATACATCAACCATTGTATTTATGGTGCGTAAAGGTAACCCGAAAAAAATTAAAGATTGGTCGGATTTGACTAAGCCTGGTGTTGAAATTATCACGCCTAACCCAAAAACAGGTGGTTTACCACGCTGGGTATATTTGTCTGCTTGGGGTTATGCGCTGAAACAGCCTACTGGGAATGAAGCCAAAGCCAAAGATTTCGTCGGTAAGATGTACCGAAATGTTAAAGTAATGGACTCGGCTGCGCGTGCATCGATGACCACATTTGCTGAACGTGGAATTGGTGATGTGCTATTGACTTGGGAAAACGAAGCGCTAGTGACACAAAAAGTTTTGGGCAAAAAAGACTTTGAAATCGTTTATCCTTCGATGTCGATTTTGACTGAGCCGTCGGTAGCAATTGTCGATAAGACTGTTGAAAAGAATGGCAACAAATGGTTGGCAACAGGCTATATCAATTATCTTTACTCGCCGCTGGGTCAGGAAATGGCAGCAAAGCATTTCTACCGTCCACGCAATGCGCAAGTATTGAAAAAATATGCTGCACAATTTCCAAAACTTAAAACGTTTACTATTGATGAGGTTTTTGGGGGTTGGTCTAAGGCACAGCAGACACATTTTGTGAATGGTGCAATCTTTGATCAGATCTATAACAATCGTCGTTAATTAATATAAGTTATTGAATTTATATAAAAAAGCCTCATTTTGAGGCTTTTTTATTACATAAACGATGCATTAGGAACGGTTTTGCCTATGAAAAGTAATATTTCCGTACAAAAAGTCGTTTGGAGCTTTGCTAAAACAAGGTAATAATGTGCAGTTAAATTTTCCCTGATTTTGATTAAATAATTATGTCGCATATTTCTGTATTACTTCATGAAACTGTTGATGCTCTAGTGGCGGATCGCAATACAGGAATTTATGTCGATGGCACATTTGGACGAGGTGGGCACACTCGTTTGTTGTTATCGAAATTAGATGAAAATGCACGTGTTTATGGCTTTGATAAAGATCCACAAGCTTTGGCTGTTGCGGCTGAGTTAGAGCAAGAAGATCCACGCTTTAAAATTATTCATGCCAGTTTTGCAGATATTAAACAAGAATTAAATCAACGTGGTATTGAAGAAGTTGATGGTATTATGGCGGATTTAGGCGTGTCATCTCCTCAGCTTGATCAAGCTGAGCGTGGTTTTAGCTTTATGAAAGATGGTCCTTTGGATATGCGTATGGATAATTCGCAAGGACCAACCGCAGCAGAGTGGCTTCTCAGTGTGGATGAAGAACATCTCGCTAACGTTATTTACCAGTATGGCGAAGAGCGTTATAGCCGTCGTATTGCTAAAGCGATTAAGGCTGCGGGTCAAATTGACACCACCGCGCAATTGGCTGAAATTGTGAAAGTGGCGCATCCGAAATGGGAAAAAAACAAACATGCAGCAACACGTACTTTTCAAGCAATACGTATTGAAATTAATAAAGAATTAGATGATGTTCATGCGTTTTTACCGCAAGCGCTTGAGCTGTTAAAATCGGATGGTCGTTTAGCAGTCATTAGCTTCCATTCTTTGGAAGATCGTATTATTAAACAGTTTATTCAAAAAGAAGCGACATTCCCTGAAGATACAGGTTGGGGAATGCCACAGAAAATAGAAGATAAGCGTAGACTTAAAAAAATTGACCGTGTGCGTGCAAGTGAAGCCGAGGTGAAACAAAACCCGCGCTCACGTAGTGCTTGGTTACGTGTAGCAGAGCGCTTCAATAAAAAAGGCGAAGAATGAAGTCGGAAACTGTAGAACAAAAAACACCTCAGCACTTGGGGCGAAAGAAACTATTGGTCTATACCATTTTAACGGCGCTGGTGTTAATCAGCGCTTTTATGGTGGTGTATCAGGTGTATTTGTATCGTCATGATTTTCGTGAATTTAATACACATATGCGTGACCGAGAAGATATTAATGCAGAGTGGGGGCGTTTGCTGATTGAACAGCAAACCTTTGGCGCAACTGCGCAGATTGGAACACGTGCTGTAACACAGTTAAGAATGTATTCACCGCCGACTGCACAAACCGTCGTGATTTCTTTACCCACAGAACCTGAGCAAAAAAAATAGGCACGCTGAATGGTAGATAAAAGTAAAACCAAGCAACCTCGTAGAAAACAACGGTCAATCTCAGAAAAACCCAGTATTGCTGTCGATATGTGGCGCTTTTATTTGATGTGGGGCGTGATTATTCTTTGCTTCATCTTATTGGTTTTTCGTGCCTTTTATGTGCAAGTGGTCAATAAAGACTTTTTGCAAAATAAAGCCAATGCCAAAATTTTAAGAACAGAAAAAATGAAGGCGATGCGCGGTGTGATCAGTGATCGCAATGGTGTCCCTTTGGCCATCAGCACCCCGATTATGAAAGTGGTGATTGACCCGCAAAATTATTATGAAACCAAACAAACTTTTGATGAAGTAAAGGCCAAATTAAAAGACAGTCCAAACAGCACCAAATTGAAAAACCAACTGCCAAAAGAAAATTTGAATTTAGATGAATTGGCAGATGCTGTCGGCATTGAGCGTGAAGAATTAAAACGCCGAGTGAAGGAGCGCGCACGTTCGCGTTATGTCGTGCTGAAAAAGGAAGTGCCACCACCACAAGCAGACCTTTTGGTGAAACGTAACTTTGCGGGCGTATATGCTGAAAAATCTTATAAACGCTACTACCCACAGCCCCAAGCCAATTCACAAATTATTGGTTTAACCAATACCGAAGGTACAGGTATTGAAGGCCTAGAAATGCAGCTCAATAAGCGCTTGGCGGGTGTGGATGGCGAACAAAAGATTGTGCGTGATAAACATGGTAATCGTGTTCAAACGCCTGAAGTGATTAAAGAAGTCGAAGCGGGTGAAAACATTACCTTAAGTATCGACTCGCGTTTGCAATATATTATGTACCGCGAATTAACTGCGGTAGGCGTTGCCAATAATGCACGATCTGCCACGGCTATTGCGGTAGATGTAAAGACCGGTGAAATCTTGGCGATGACCAGTTGGCCGTCTTATAACCCCAATGATAAAAATAGCTTATCTAATAAGGATGCTATGCGTAACCGTGGTGCTATTGATTCATTCGAGCCAGGTTCGACCATGAAGCCTTTAACGGTTGCGATGGCCTTAGAAAGTGGTAAATATACGGCAAATTCAGTCGTCAACACCACACCAGGTTCTATGCGCGTGGGTAATCATACCATTCGTGATACACATAACTATGGCGCATTAACGCTGGGCGGTATTATTCAAAAATCATCCAACGTGGGTGTAGCGAAAATTGCCTTGTCTCTGCCTTATCCAACCTTACCGACATTTTACAAGCGTTTAGGTTTTGGGCAGCGTTCTGCTGTGAAATTTCCGGGCGAAAGTCCAGGTTTGATTTTGCCACCCAGCAAATGGAATGTCTCTGAAGTTGCGACCATGGCATATGGTTATGGTTTGAATGCGACGGTACTTCAAATGGCAGATGCATATGCAATGCTGGCCAATAAAGGCGTTAAAGTTCCCTTAAGTTTATATAAGCTCGAAGGAGAGCCGAAAGGTGAACAAATGATTGATCCCAAAATTGCGGATCAAGTGATGTTAATGATGGAAACCGCCACTTTACCTGGAGGTACAGCAACCCGCGCCACCATTCCAGGTTATCGCGTTGCTGGTAAAACAGGGACAGCACATAAATTGCGTGCAGACCGAAAAGGCTATTCCACCAACGAATATCGTGCATTATTTGCAGGTGTAGCACCCGTCAGTGATCCACGTTTGGCGATGGTCGTTGTTGTGGAAAATCCAAAAGGAACGTATTACGGTGGTACAGTATCTGCACCTGTATTCTCACGTGTTATTCAAGAATCGTTACGTCTAATGAACGTGCCTTTAGACAAGCCCTTAGATACCCCTAAAATCCAGTAAATAGGTGATAAATGTCCATTACATTTGAAGATCTCTACACCGCCCAAACTGCTGCTGATTGGATGAAGACATCCTTTCAGGGCTTTCATCTGGATAGTCGTAAAGTCAGTTCAGGGCAAATATTTATTGCCCTGAATAGTTTTTCACAGCCTGAAAAAACTCTAGAATTTGCTCAAAGAGCTTTAAGTAATGGCGCAATTGCTGTGATTTCAGAGCAGGATCTTCATCTGGAAAATAATCTGGTTGTACCGAATGTTAGACACTTAATGGGTCAGTGGCAAAAGCGCTATTTGCAAGCCACTCAGCCGAATAGACCCGCACGTATACTGGCGGTCACGGGAACCAATGGTAAAACCACAATTTCACGCTTGATTGCAGAACTTTTGACCCTGCAAGGTAAAAAATGTGCAGTGATGGGCACCACAGGTAACGGTATTTTACCAAACCTCGAAGCGTCATCACACACCACACTGGATGCACTACATTTACAAACAGCACTACATGAGTATGCCAACCAAGGTGCTGAATTTGTGGCTTTGGAAGCAAGCTCGCATGGTTTAGAACAGGGGCGTTTAAATGGCTCTGCAATTGAAATTGCAGCGTATTCAAATTTAAGTCGTGATCATTTGGATTATCATGGGACTTTAGAGGCTTATGCGGAAGCGAAATCACGCTTATTCCAATTTGAGTCTTTAAAAGTGGCGATTATTAATATGGATGATGAGTTTGCTCCAGTCATGTTGGCGGCGGCTCAAGCGAACCCATCTCAGCCAAAAATACTGGGCTATTCAACCCAGCATGCAGCAGATTATCAAGTACGGAATATTGTTTATAGTTTGAGTGGTGCTGAATTTACTTTGGTTAGTGCCCAAGGCGAATTCAAGGTTCAAAGTCCATTACTGGGTCATTTTAATATTGAAAATATCGTTGCCAGCCTCATTGCTGCTGAGCAAGTGGGTTTTGATTTAAGAAATTTGATTGAAGTCGTACCGCAGTTAAAAGGTGCACCGGGTCGTATGCAAGTGATTCGAGATGATGCGCGTTTATTCGTGGTTGATTATGCGCATACACCCGATGCATTGATTCAAGTTTTGCAAACCTTAAAACGCCATGTATCGCAAAATTTATGGGCGGTATTTGGCTGTGGCGGTGACCGCGATCGCGGTAAGCGTCCTTTAATGACGCAAGCGGCATTGGAGGGTTCGGATATTGTTTTGCTGACATCGGATAACCCACGCACAGAAAATCCAGCGCAAATTTTTGCAGATATGAAAGCAGGTTTGGATTTTGGTACGCAAACCGTGCATGAAATTCATGACCGCCGTGAAGCGATTAAATTTGCTGTAAAACATGCTCAAGATGGAGATATCGTGGTCATTGCAGGCAAGGGGCATGAAAATTATCAAGAGATTGATGGCGTCCGTCACTGGTTTGATGATGTGGTCGAAGTGCAATCTGCGATTGATGCGATGCACAGTTCAGTTGAATCCGCTTACCCAGCGTCATAAGGAATCGTTATGCATACCTCAACTACAAGTACTTCTGTTTTAGAACCTTGGACAGCTGAACAGTTGCAGCAAGCTACTCAAGGGTATTGGTACCAAGACAAAGCACCGAATACAGCGATTAAACGTATTTTGACAGATTCACGTCATGCTGAAGCAGGCGATGCCTTTCTGGCGTTGAAAGGCGAGCGTTTTGATGCACATGATTTCATTACACACGTTGCGAAAAATGGCTGTGAAATCGCGATTGTGAGCCAAGCTATGGATGCTGATATTTACCAACTGGTGGTTGCTGATACGCGTTTGGCATTAGGTCATTTAGGGGCTTATCGCCGTGCTGAAAACTCACAATTAAAAGTGATTGCGTTAACGGGTAGTAGTGGCAAGACCACCACCAAAGAAATGCTCGGTAGTATTTTATCGCGCTTAGCACCAACGCTCATTACGCGTGGTAATTTAAACAATGATTTGGGTGTACCCATGATGCTGCTCGAGCTACGTGGCGAGCATCAATATGCGGTCATGGAACTCGGTGCAAGTCATCAGGGTGAAATCGATTACACCTCTCAGCTGGTTCAGCCGCATGTCGCAGGCATTATTAATATTGGTACAGCACACTTGGGCGAATTTGGTGGGCGTGATGGTATTTGCCGTGCGAAATCTGAAATTTACGCGCATATCGCTCCATCAGGTACCGCGATTATTCCTGCTGAAGATGATTTTGTGGATGCCATTGGGCAAGCTGTCAAAAGTGAGCGGCGCTTAAGTTTTGGTCAGGGTGGTGATATCTTTGCAACTGAAGTTAAGCTGTTAGCACAATCTGCGCAATTTATACTGAATACGCCAAAAGGAACTCGTCAGGTCAATTTACCCTTTGCGGGGGCGCATAATGTCTCAAATGCGACCGCAGCTTGTGCATTTGCTTTGGCATTGGGTGTAGATTTAGATGATATCGTACAAGGTTTGGAACATGCCGAAGGCGCTAAAGGTCGTTTAAACTTTATTCAGCATGATCAGTATTTGTTTATTGATGATACTTACAATGCCAATCCAACCTCGATGCGTGCAGCAGGTGAAGTCCTTGCACAGCAAGACGGTGTACGGGTTATGGTCATTGGTGATATTGGTGAGTTAGGCACAACGGCTGCACAGCAACATTATATGCTGGGGCGCGATTTGGTTTCGATTAAAGGTTTAAACTTTATTGTGGCCATTGGTGAGTTTGCACCGGCAACTCAAGAGGGTGCTCGCAGTACCCAATATGGCAAAAAATTACAGGCTTTTCTGACGCAAGAACAAGCACTTCCTTTTTTAATTAGTCTAGTCGAAACACATCAACCTCAGACAATGAGTTTTTTGTTTAAAGGCTCACGTTATACCCATATGGAAACGTTGATGGCAGATTTGATGGAGAAACTCTAAATGCTGTTATGGTTATTTGAACAATTGGCGGGCTATAACAGCTCGTTTAATGTTGTTCGTTATTTAACATTGCGCGCTTTGCTTAGTGTCTTAACGGCATTGACCATTGGTTTGGTTCTTGGCCCAGTGATGATTCGAAAGTTACAAGCGCTCAAATATGGCCAAGCTGTGAGTTCTTTTGCGCCTGAAAACCATGCCAAAAAAATGGGTACACCAACCATGGGGGGCTTACTCATTTTGCTTTCCATTGGTATTTCTACCTTACTTTGGGCAGATTTATCTAACCCTTATGTTTGGATTGTACTGGGTGTGATGGTGGTGTTTGGTGCTGTGGGTTGGGCGGATGACTGGATTAAAATCCGTTATAAAGACAACGCAGGTTTACCTGCGCGTAAGAAGTTCTTTTGGACGTCTGTTGCATCACTTGGTGCGGGTATTGCGTTGTATGTGATTGCAACACAACAAACCAATCCGATCCATACGGCAAATATGCTGGATTTACTGATTCCATTCTTTAAAGATTTATCAGTGCCGTTGTCTGCGATTCCGCTGGGTATTGGCTTTATTATCTTTACTTACTTGGTGATTAATGGTGCATCAAACGCCGTAAACTTAACCGATGGTCTAGATGGTCTAGCCATTATGCCGGTTGTACTGGTGGCTACAGGTTTGGGTGTATTTGCTTATTTGGCGGGAGATGTACGTTTCGCTAACTATTTGCATATTCCATACGTGAAATATTCTTCTGAATTGGTGGTCATCTGTGCCGCAATGATTGGTGCAGGCTTGGCCTTTCTTTGGTACAACGCTCATCCTGCGCAAATTTTCATGGGTGATGTCGGTGCGTTATCACTGGGTGCGATGCTGGGTACAATTGCTGTCATGGTACGTCAAGAAATCGTATTTGCGATTATGGCGGGTGTATTTGTGGTTGAAGCCGTATCGGTATTTTTACAAATTGGTTCACTGCGTATGCGTAATAAACGTGTGTTCCTTATGGCGCCTTTACATCATCATTATGAGAAAAAAGGTTGGCGTGAAACACAGGTGGTGATTCGTTTTTGGATTATCACAATTATGCTGGTAGTTTTGGGTCTAATGACTTTAAAATTGCGTTAAGCAAAAATGAATCTGAAAAGTCGGCATTTGCCGGCTTTTTTAATGGCTGTAAGCTTTGGAGAAAATGATGAATCTGTTGATGTGTCCTGTTTGTCGCAAGGCATTGGTGCTTGCAGAACGAACGTGGCGCTGTGCCAGCAATCATAGTTATGATGTCGCAAAGCAAGGCTATGTCAATTTGCATGTGGTACAGCATAAACACAGTAAAAATCCCGGCGATACACCAGAGTCGGTGCAAGCACGCCGTGCATTTTTAAGTGCAGGCTTTTATGCACCATTACAACATGCCGTTGTGAAATTGATTCGTGACTTAGGTGTAGAAAACCTAATTGATATTGGCTGCGGAGAAGGCTATTACACAGATGCAATGCAGGCAGAAGTTCTAAACTGCGTGGGTGTGGATATTGCCAAAAATGCAGTACAAGTTGCGGCAAAACTCAATAAAGACGTGACTTGGGTCGTCGGGACGGGGGCAATACTGCCAGTACTTGATCAGTCTGTTGACTTATGTAGCAGTTTATTTAGCCCGATTCCAGAACAAGAAATTTTACGCGTTTTAAAGAATGAGGGTTATTTGCTGGTCGTAACCCCAGCTACAGAACATTTATATGCCATGCGAGAAGCCTTATTTGAAGAAGTAAATCCGCATGAGCCAAATAAATTTGTGGAGCAATTAACTGCAAATTTTGAATTGATACGGGATCTTGTGGTTGATGCACCTATGTGCTTAAAGCAGCAAGATTTAAAAAATCTGATTGCCATGACGCCTTATGCTTACAAAGCCAAAGCGGAACTGAGAGCCGCTTTAGAGGCAAAGGGAAATTTCGAACTTAAAGCCCAGTTCCAACTCTATTTATTTAAGAAAAAATCCTAATGCAACATAAAAAAGCCCTCGACAGAGGGCTTTTTTATGTTGCATCTAATGCTTAAATAATCAAGCGTGCTTATTGCACCTCATTGATCAGATTTTCCAAAGCATCCTGCTTCGGTGCTTCACGCTTCGCAGGAGCTTGATTCAATGCTGGTGGTGCAGTGTTTGCCGGTTTTAGTGCCTGTTCATCGCCCGGTAAATCTTCAAAATCTGTTGTTTGATTATTGCTTGGACGAACTAACGTTGGACGATAAATCGGACGTGCCAGAGGTGGGCTACCTGCATTTTCTGAAGGCGTATCATCGACTTCAACGGTTTTTCCACGCTGATCGCGAGTCAGGGGCGCTTTGGCATTTTTGTCCAAATTTACCCACGCATGCGGTGTACCCGCCAAAGATTTAGCCATGAAATTGCTCCAAATCGGCAGGGCAGCTATACCACCATACTCACGACGCCCCAGTGTTGAAGGCTGATCAAAACCAACCCAAGTAACGGCTACTAATTTGCCGTTAAATCCAGCAAACCAAGCATCTTTGGCATCATTGGTTGTACCTGTTTTACCACCCAAGTCATTACGACCAATTTTTAGGGCTGCACGTCCCGTACCGTGAGCAATCACATCTTTCAAAATATTGGACATATCAAACGCAGAACTTGATTTCAAGATACGCTGTGCTTGACGAAATTGACTTTTTTCTTCTTTGGTTAATGCTTTTGGTGGTGTTTCAGCTTCAAGAGTTTTATTGGTGACTTCAATCACTTCATCATCAGGGGTGCTGGTTTCAGCTTTAACTGATTTATTTTCACTCGCAATACAGCTAATACAAGCATACTCAGGATTGGCTTTATAAATCACTTTTCCGTAAGCATCTTCAATTTTACTAATAAAATGCGGTTGAACACGGAAGCCACCATTGGCAATGGCGGA
This sequence comes from uncultured Acinetobacter sp., assembly GCA_964579445.1. Classification (GTDB taxonomy): domain Bacteria; phylum Pseudomonadota; class Gammaproteobacteria; order Pseudomonadales; family Moraxellaceae; genus Acinetobacter. Next base: position 64,036 of record CAZOGM010000004.1, on the reverse strand, counting down.
ATAACCTGTCGCCATTTGCACGGGTAGAACTTGAGGTGTTCCTAAAGCAATCGTGTAGTTACGAGGGATTTGGTCTTCTTGTAAACCAAAATCCATAAACAATTGACGAGTACGTTCTATCCCCACGGTTTGTAATAAACGTACCGATACAGTATTGCGTGATAAATACAACGCACGGCGTAAAGGAATCATACCCAAATAACGACCATCAGAATTTCGAGGTGACCATTTACCAATCGTGATTGGATTGTCATTAACCATGGTATGCGGTGTCATGCCGCGCTCTAAAGCCAATGAATAGACAAAGGGTTTAATAATCGAACCGGGTTGACGCCAACCTTGAATTGCGCGGTTAAATTTAGATTGATAAAAATTATATCCACCGACAATGGCCACGATTGAGCCATCATTGGGATTTAAGGCAATCAGTTGCCCTTGAACTTTCGGTACTTGCACCAATGCCCATGAGCTTTTATTTTCATTGGGTCTTAGGCGAACAATATCTTTCACTTTAACAATCTGAGATGCACGGCTTGGTGCTCCACCCACACTGTTGGCATTGCGATAAGGGCGTGCCCATGACATGCCTGACCATGGTACGGTTACACTTGAGCCATCTTGCATGGTGGCTTCAAAAGAATTGCTATTCACCTTGGTAACTTCAACTGGATAGGTGTTGGCATAGGCCATAAAATTTTTCAGCGGTTGATCATGCGCTTCTGCACCACGCCAGCCATGACGACGATCATAATCCTCTAAACCACGACGTACAGAATCTTCTGCATATTCTTGGCGCTTATAATCAATGGTGGTATAGACTTTATACCCAGAATCAATCGCAAGTTCCCCAAATTTATTCACCAGTTCTGAGCGCACCATTTCACCTACATAGGGAAATTTGTTGCCCACACCACGATCAGGCATATTGAGGACCACAGGTTCAGCCACCGCACTTTGATACTGCGCTTGCGTGATATATCCAAGTTGTAACATGCGACCCAAAATCCAGTTACGACGTTCTAACGCACGTTCTGGATTGGCGACAGGATTATATTTAGAAGGCGCTTTGGGTAAACCAGCAATCATCGCCATTTGGGCAATCGAGAGTTGATCTAGACTTTTGTCATAATAAATTTTTGCGGCAGCTGCAATTCCATAGGCATTTTTGCCCAAGAAAATTTTGTTGACATACAAGGTCAAAATATCTTCTTTACTTAAGTTTTGTTCTATTTTTCGTGCAAGGAAAATTTCAGTCAATTTACGCTTTAAGGTTCGTTCTGGAGACAAATAGTAGTTCTTTGCCACTTGCATGGTAATAGTTGAACCACCTGTTTGCACATCAGAGCCAGTCACTGTCTCGCTGACCGCACGACCTAAGCCTTTAAAGCTGACGCCACTATGGTCGAAAAATGACGAATCTTCAGCAGCTAAAAACGCATGAATAAAACTTTCAGGAATTTGTGCATAATCTACAGGCACAGAAAGTTTGCCACCATACTCAGCAATGAGTTGATTATCTGAGGTGTAAACCTGCAAAGGCTTTAATAAAGGTGCCTTTTTTAGAGAACTCATTTCTGGAAGTGATGGTGCAATGTACAAGTACATGCCGTAAAAACCCATCGGAACCGTAACTAAAATGATAATTATCAGTAGAAAAAAAGGATGAATGTGTCCACAACGAGATAGCTTTTTCATAACAAGTAAGTTTTAATAGGTGCTAAAGGCAAACTAAGATGGTCAGTATAGCTTCTCATTTAACGGATTGTTAGTTGAGTTATTATATCCGCAAAAAATAGACCAAATTTAGATTAGTTTGTATTGTTGTTGGGGATAGAAAAAAATAATAGGAATTGCACTGTGCTTAGACTATATCGTAAGCCAAATAAGGGGTTAATAGGAGTAGACATTAGTTCTACTTCTGTAAAGTTGTTGGAACTCTCTGTAAAAAATGGACGCTACTGGGTAGAAAGCTACGGCTTGAGCCCGTTGGTGGACGGAAGTGTGGTTGAAAAGAATATTTTAAATGTGGACAATGTTGCAGATGCGCTAGAACGTGCAATGAACATTGCCAATCCACAATCCTCCAATGTTGCAATTGCAGTCCCTACCTCAATGGTCATTCATAAAACCATTGAGATGGATGCTGACATGTCTGATGAAGAACGTGAAGTTCAAATTCGCATGGATGCTGAACAATATATTCCTTTCCCGCTCGATGAAGTCAGTCTTGATTTTGAAGTGCTACCTGAAAAATTAACCAACCCTAACCGTGTTAATGTTCTATTGGTCGCAACACGAACTGAAAATGTCGATTCGCGTATTGAAGTTTTAGAACTGGTGGGTTTACATCCTAAAGTTGCAGATGTAGAAAGTTACGCCCTAGAACGTAGTTTTGATGTGTTTTCAGACACTTTACCGATTGGGGTAAGTTTGGTCGGTGTGCTTGATATTGGTCATACCATGACCACTTTATCAGTGATGCAAAACGGCAAAATCATTTATACCCGTGAACAGGTCTTTGGGGGTAAGCAATTAACTCAAGATGTTCAAACGCGTTATGGCTTGTCCTATGAAGAAGCGGGGCGTGCAAAAAAAGACCGTACATTGCCCGATGATTATGAAACCGAAGTATTGTTGCCGTTCTTAGATGCGGTCGTTCAACAAGCGGCGCGCTCACTACAATTCTTTTTCTCCTCATCGCAATTTAATGAAATTGATCATATTTTGTTAGCAGGTGGTAATGCCAATATCCCTGGTTTATCAAAACTCATGCAGCAAAAACTCGGTTATCGTGTGACCATTGCCAATCCATTTTTACAAATGGGGTTTTCTCCTCAAATTGATCTTCGAAAAATAGAAAATGATGCACCGTCTTTATTGGTCGCTTGTGGATTAGCATTGAGGAGTTTTGATTGATGGCAAAGATTAATTTACTCCCTTGGCGTGAAGAGCGAAGAGAACAGCGAAAAAAAGAATTTATTACGATCTGTATTGCAGTTGCTTTACTGGCCATTGCGGCCGTATTGGCCAGTTGGTTTTTTCTCAATCAAAAGCTGAATGATCAAGAGCAAGCCAATCAGTTGGTGGTCAGTACCAATCAAAACTTGGACACCCAATTAAAGACATTGGAGGGTTTGCAAGAACGCCGTAAAGCGGTGATTGATCGAATGAAATTGATTCAAGGGCTTGAAGGTCAGCGTCCTGTAACTGTGCGTCTAGTAGATGAATTGGTTCGAGTTGTTCCAGCCAGCATGTATATCACTAAGTTTTCTCGTCAAGGCGATAAATTCACCATTGAGGGTAACGCAGAAAGCCCGAATTCGGTTGCTGAGTTATTGCGTGGTTTGGAGGCATCTGAGTGGTATCGCAATGCCTTTATGAACTCATTCCTCGCAGCAACTGAAAATAAAGAAAAAGCGCCATCGTCTGTGATCCCAAGGGTCGAAGAGTCGTACGGTACATTTGTGGTGACCGCAGATTTGGGTGCAATTGCATTACCTGCGCAAGATCAGACCAATACACAGGGGGCTGCGCAATGAGTCGTGAAGATTTAGATGAATTTGATGATGAGTTAGACACGCCCAAAAAGAAAAGTATGAGTGTGGATAAGTTTTTTCAACAGTTCAATACTTTAGATTCGAGTAATTTTGGCAGTTGGCCGCTTTCGGTTAAAATTACCTGTTGGATCTTTTTGTTTTTTGTAGTATGTGCAATTGGCTACTTTTTGGCGCTCAAACCGAAACTTGATGCGATTGATCTAGCACGTGCTGAAGAACAAAACCTGCTGAATGCCTTTAAAGATAAAGATTCAAAACTGCGTAATTTGCAGCAATATCAAGCTCAGCTTCAGCAAATGGAAATGAACTTCAACCAGCAATTACAACAATTGCCCAAAGAAACTGAAATTCCAAGTTTGGTTGAAGACATTAACTTGACTGGTGTGAATTCAGGTTTGAAGTTTAAGAATATTCGTCTTGAACCTGAAGTGACGCAAGAGTTTTTTATTGAACAGCCTATTTCAATTGAGGCTACGGGTGATTATCACTCCTTTGGGAGTTTCGTCAGTGGAATTGCGGCTTTGCCACGAATCGTGACTTTGCATGACTTTGTGATCACGGCGACGCAAAGCTCAGATAAAAAGTCTGACATTCCGACAGTGGACTATTCATTAAAAGCCAAGACTTATCGTTATATCGCGACAACCAATGATATGCCTTCAATGACCACAGCTGCACCGACTCAAGCAACGACAGGGGAGACACCATGATAAAAAATTGGAAAATTTCATCTGGTTTGCTCGCTTTGGTGTTGTTAACGGGCTGTGAGTCACGTATTGATGCAGTCAATCAGGAAATGGCGAATATTCGGAGTCAAGCTCCTTTGCCAATTGAGCCTGCGCCTGTATTTAATCCAGTGCCTACCTTTAACTATTCAGCGCATCAACTACGTAGTCCAGTGCTACCCAACTCACTGGCCAATGAATTAAAGGTGATGTCTGGTAAACGCGTCTATCCAAACCTTGCCCGACCACCCCAGCCTTTAGAAAGTTACGCACTTGAAAGTTTAAATCTCAAAGGCAGTATGAAAGGTGCAAGGGGTCAAATTTTGGCACTGATCCAAACACCGGATGGTGAAATTGAGAAAGTTCAACGCGGCAGTTATATGGGTGTCAATCAAGGGCGTATTGTGAATATTACACCAACACGTATCGACCTGTTGGAAATCGTGCCAGACGGTAGAGATGGTTATATCGAAAGACCGCGAAGTTTGGTTTTGATTGGTCCAGTGGATTAAGGCAAAATAAGGAATAACAATGAAAAATAGTGTACAAAATTTTTGGGGTGGGGATGATCAGTCTATGAACAGTATGTTACGTCGATTTGCTTTAGCAACTGTGTCACTCGCAGTAATGCAGGCTGCATCTGCACAAATGACCATGACCAATGTCGTACCCATGCAAATTCCGGGGCAAGGCACAGAAGTTCGTGTCATGTTTAATGGCCTACCTCCACAGCCCCAAGCTTATCAATTGGAAAATCCTGCACGCTTAGTATTAGATTTTAATCAGACTCGTCAGGCATTGAGTCAAAGCAATATTCCTGTCTCAACTTCTGAAGCGACTTCGGTTGAAGTGGCATCGGATGATCAGCGCTCGCGTTTGACCATTAATTTAAAACAAAAAGGTGATTACACCACGCGAGTTGAAGGCAATACTTTTATCCTGAAAATTAATAATCAGGCTACCAATACTTTAGCGAACTTTGTAGCGCCAGAAATAAAACAAAGTCAAGGTCTAGCCGATATCGGTTTCCAGCGCGGCAGTGCGGGTGAAGGGCAAGTGATTTTAAATCTGCAAGGTGCAAATACGCCTGTCGATGTGCAACAGCAAGGCAGTAAAGTGGTGGTTCGCTTCTTGGGCAATAAAATTCCAGCACGTTTAATTCGCCGTTTAAATGTAAATGATTTTGCAACCCCTGTATCCAATGTCGATGCCTACAATGATGGTGCAAATGGTGTCATTACCATTCAATCTTCAGGTAGCTATGAGTACATGGCATTCCAAGCAGAAGATAAATTGACGATTAGCTTAAAGCGTCCTGAAGAGAAAAAAGGCATCAAGAGCAGTCAATCAACGAATCATTATGTCGGAAATAAAATATCTTTAGATTTCCAAGACATTGAAGTTCGACGTGTTTTGCAGCTTTTGGCAGATTTCACGGGCATTAATATGGTGGCATCGGACACTGTGCAAGGCAATATTACTTTACGTTTAAAAGATGTGCCTTGGGATCAAGCATTAGATATTATTTTAAAGACCAAAAATTTAGACAAGCGTCGTAATGGCAGCGTGATCTGGATTGCGCCTGTGACTGAGCTCATCAAAGCGGAAGAAGATGAAGCCAAAGCAATTGCACAAAGTGTGAAATTGGCTCCATTGCAAACTGAATACATACAGTTGAACTATGCCAAGGTTGCCGATATTGAAAAGTTGATTACCCAAGGTAAAAACAGCTCAAATTCGGGAAATACGAACAATACAGGTGGTGGTACTGATCCGCTTGGCGACAGTGTAGGTTCACTCTTAAGTCCGCGTGGCACGGTTTCATTTGACCCACGAACCAATACGTTAATTGTGAATGACACGGCACAAAAAATTGATCAAATCCGTAAAATGATTGATTTACTGGATGTGTCTGTTAAACAAGTCATGATTGAAGCACGTATTGTCCGTGCAACCACTGATTTCACCAAAGATATGGGGGTTAAGTGGGGTATTTTATCGCAAGGCATTACCCGCAATAATGATTTGTTGGTCGGTGGTAGCGATCAAACCCTATGGGATTTAAAAACCCCAGATGATGATGGTAAATATGATATTCAGCGTCCAGATAATCTTAACGTCGATTTAGGGGTGCAAGGAGCAGCAGGGAAAATCGCTTTTGGTTTGATCAATATGTCTGACTTTATGCTCGATTTAGAACTCTCTGCGCTACAAGCCGATGGTTATGGTGAGGTGATTTCAACGCCAAAAGTACTGACCGCCGACAAACAACAAGCCAGAGTGGCTTCGGGTCAACAAATTCCGTATCAAACCACGGAAACCGCAGGTGGTACAGCCACTGCGACCACATCTTTTAAAGATGCCCTTTTGAGTTTGGACGTAACCCCGAGTATTACGCCAGATGGTAAAGTTCAAATGAAATTGAACATTACCAGTGACTCACCAGCGGGTGCTGCACCGAATGGTGAGATCATTCTGAACAAGAATGAAATTGACACCAATGTCTTGGTGGATAACGGTGAAACTGTGGTGTTGGGTGGTATTTTTGAACAGGAAACCCGTAACCAGCAGACCAAAGTACCTTTCTTGGGGGATTTGCCTGCAATTGGACGGTTATTCCGCCGTGATTCAAAATCTGAAAGTAAGCGTGAGTTATTAATCTTTGTGACACCAAGAATTGTTAATGACAGTCAATCTAGAAATCATTAATATACTTTCAATGAAAGCAATTCAATAGGTGACTCCTTGCCAAGCAAAGAGTTTGAATCTCTACCGAATATTTATTTGGTAGGGCCCATGGGAGCAGGGAAAACAACAGTTGGTCGACATCTAGCGGAATTACTCCATCGGGAATTTCTCGACAGTGATCACGAAATAGAAAGAAAAACTGGGGCGACCATCCCATGGATTTTTGAAAAAGAGGGTGAGCAAGGATTTCGACACCGTGAGTCCTTGGTGATTGATGACTTAACGTCTAAAAATAATTTAGTGATTGCCACAGGTGGTGGAGCAGTCACGCAAGTCGTGAATCGTGATTATTTAAAAGCACGTGGCATTGTGATTTATTTATATACACCTGTCGAAATTCAGCTGCAACGGACTTACCGCGATAAAAACAGACCTTTGTTGCAGGTCGAAAATCCTGAAAAAAAATTAAGAGATCTACTTCAAGCTCGAGATCCACTGTATCGTGATGTTGCTCATCATATTATTGAAACCAATCAGGGTGCAGCGCGTGATCTTGCGCAAAAAATATTGCAGCTGATTGTGGCAAAAGAATTGAACTAATCTTATTTAAATTGGCTTTAAAATCATGCAAACCTTACACGTAGAATTAGGCGATCGTCGTTATCCCATTTTTATTGGCAGTCATTTAAATCCAAAAGAATTACTCGCGCCATATATCCATGGCAAACAGGTCATGATTGTCACCAATACCACCGTTAAACCTTTATATCTTGAACACTATATTTCAGCCATTGAAGCTTTAGGTAAAACGGTCAAAACTTGTGTATTGCCTGATGGTGAGCAATATAAAAATATTGAACATCTCAATTTGATTTTCGATGCCCTACTTGAACAGGGTTTTAACCGCGATTGTACGGTGCTGGCGTTAGGTGGCGGTGTCATTGGTGATATGGCAGGCTTTGCTTCTGCATGTTTCCAGCGCGGTGTGTATTTCATTCAAATCCCGACAACGCTTTTATCTCAGGTCGACTCAAGTGTGGGGGGGAAAACCGGGATTAATCATCCTTTGGGTAAAAATATGTTGGGCGCATTTCAACAGCCTCAAGTGGTGCTTGCCGATATGGCACAGCTCAGCACCTTACCTGAACGAGAACTTTCGGCAGGATTATCCGAAGTCATTAAATACGCGCTGCTTGGCGATGTCGATTTTCTAGCATGGCTTGAACAAAATATGGTGGGCTTAATTTCAGGTGATGCAGCTTTACTTGCAGAAGCAGTCTATCGCTCATGTGCTCATAAAGCGCGGATTGTGGCCAATGATGAGAAAGAGCAGGGTGAACGTGCTCTATTGAATCTAGGTCATACTTTTGGTCATGCAATCGAATCGTATTTGGGTTATGGCGAATGGCTTCATGGTGAAGCTGTTGCCACAGGTATGGTCATGTCGGCAGACTTGTCATATTTGATGGGATGGATTTCAGAAGCGGATCTCGAGCGTACAAAAAACATTATTGTCGCTGCCAAATTACCGATAAAATGTCCACAAATTCCATTAGATGAATTTTTGGCTTATATGTCGCATGACAAAAAAGTTTTAAATGGTCAGTTGCGTTTAGTTCTCATGAAACATCTGGGGCAAGCCATCATTAGTCAAGATTTTGATGTTGAACTAATGAAACAAGCGATTTTGCGTAATCAGCAATAAGAGAAAAAGCATGACAGTAAAACATTCAAATTGGCAAAATATTCAACATTATATTTGGTTGATGGGTGGGTTACTGTTTTTAATTTTTGCGGTGGTGTTCTGGATGATGACAGATACCAAAGCACTGCTGACACAGTCTAAGCATATCGAACAAACCCAAGTACTCATTCAGCCTGAAAAAGTAGCTGCAACCACGCATTTGGGGGGGTTAACGGAAGAAGTGAGACCCTTGGCTTTAACTGCACGAAAAGTTGCATCTGGCAACCATTTGGCTGAATTTCGAGGCACTAAATATATTCAAGACAATCAGAAAAATTGGTTTGTTGAGCTGTTTCGTGTCACTAATGAGGATGTAATTAAGAGCTTTTTGTTAAAGCAAACGGATCGGAAAAATTTCATTTATTTCCGTTTAAGTGGTGAAGACCAGATTGAACAGTATGTATTGGGTTTTGGCAATTTTAAAAATGAAAATCAAGCCAAAGATCAAGTGGCAAAATTACCTTTTCAACTTCCTGCATCTGTTAAACCTATGGTGCAAAAATTTGAACATTATAAGACTTCAGTGAATGATCTGGGTTCTGAAGAACTTGTCGGAACCAATAAGCTTTATCAAGTGAAATTAAAGTCTGTACCGCTGCCTTTAATTGATGAATCTCTGATTGTGAAACCTACACCAGTTACGAATACTCCGATTGATCCGGCCAAAACCACAACCAATACCACCATTACCCGTAAAGATCAGGCAGGTAATGTTGTTGATGTGAAGCGCTCTCAATCCGTAGTGGAACAACCTGCCCAAAGAGAGTCGCCAAAATCAGCAGCTATACCTAAGCCAGCAGATACACAAATTAGTGATCCTTTTAATTAAAATAGAATCAAAATGGCGCAGTTCCATGAAATAAGGTTGTTAAATGCACATTAATAGTGCGATATTAGCGTTCCAATTTGGTGCTTAAGCAGTGCGCGCGCTGTGCACTCGGTTGATTAGATCAAATAGAGATAAGAATAATGATTTGGCATGTTTATTGCTTTAATGGTGCATCAGTCAAGTAAATTCTCCCTATTTTGGCGCGAAGAGCTTGGATTGGTATGCGATTGAGAGTGGTTAATCTGCTTTAAATAAGTGCAAATACAGTCAAATATTTGTAATGATAAATCAGAGTAAACTCCATAAAGCAAAGTAGAAAAATTATCTCTTTGTTTTAAATAATGAAATCGTTAACTAGAATTTTGAATACGTTTTGCCCCATCAGGGCCATGTCGAAAGAAGGGTACGCTATGCACATGCCATCGCCTAATACTGTAGCTCCCGCTAAAGGTTTATACCAACCGGATGAGTTTAAAGATAACTGTGGTTTCGGATTAATCGCCCATATGCAAGGCGATGCCAGTCATGACTTGGTCAAGACCGCGATTCATAGTTTAAGTTGTATGACGCACCGGGGTGGTATTGCAGCTGATGGTAAAACGGGTGATGGTTGTGGTCTACTTTTGGCTATGCCAAAGCAATTCTTTCGTAATGAGGCTAAGAAACTCAGCGATATCACCCTAAGTGAAATTTTTGCAGTTGGGACGGTTTTTTTAAACTTAGACCCTGCTATTGCGGCACATTCTAAACAAGTTTTGGCTAAAGAAATCGAATCTGAAGGTTTGAAAGTTTTGGCATGGCGTGTAGTGCCGACCAATGTGAATGCTTTAGGTGAAATTGCATTACGTTCGATGCCAGCTTTTGAGCAAATTATTGTCAACTGCCCAATGGGTGTGACTGAGGTTGAATTTAACCGTAAATTGTTCTTGGCACGTCGCCGTGCAGAGCAGCTTTTGGTCAATGACAGCTCATTTTATGTGACTACACTGTGTTCAACTGTGATTACCTATAAAGGCTTAATGATGCCTGAGGCGATTGCGGATTTCTATACAGATCTTGCTAACCCTGAGCTTGAATCTCACATTGTGGTGTTCCATCAGCGTTTCTCAACCAATACCTTACCGCGCTGGCCTTTGGCGCAGCCGTTTCGTTATTTGGCACACAATGGTGAAATCAACACGATTACCGCGAACCGTAACTGGGCCATGGCACGTGTCCCTAAGTTTGAAAACCCACTGTTACCGGGTCTTACTGAGCTAAATCCGATTGTAAACCGTACAGGTTCGGATTCTTCAAGCCTTGATAATATGCTTGAAATCTTGGTGGGTGGTGGTATGGACTTGTTCCGTGCACTGCGTATGTTGGTTCCACCTGCATGGCAAAACGTTGAAACTTTAGATGCTGACTTACGTGCATTTTACGAGTTTAACTCCAAGCACATGGAAGCATGGGATGGGCCTGCGGGTCTGGTGATTCAAGACGGTCGACATGCTATTTGTATGCTGGATCGTAATGGGTTACGTCCTGCACGTTGGGTCATTACCAAAAATGGTTACATCACGTTAGCATCTGAAATTGGTGTGTGGGGTTACCAGCCTGAAGATGTCGTCTCTAAAGGTCGTGTCGGTCCGGGTCAGATCTTAGTGATTGATACCTTTACGGGCAAAATGCTTGACACCAAAGATGTCAGCAATCATTTGAAAAAAATGCGTCCATACCGTGAATGGTTACGTGAAAATTCTGTTCGTATACATGGTAGCCCAGAGCTTGAAGAGTATTTATGTGATCAAGGCTTAAAAGGCGATGACCTAAAAGCTGCACAGAAAATGTTTATGGTAACGTTTGAAGAGCGTGATCAATTGCTTCGCCCAATCGCTGAAAGCGGTCAAGAAGCTGTCGGTTCAATGGGCGATGATACGCCAATGGCGGTGTTATCACGTCAAGTGCGTCATGTCTCAGATTACTTCCGCCAACAGTTTGCACAAGTGACCAACCCGCCAATTGATCCATTACGTGAATCGATTGTTATGTCGCTTGAAACCTGTCTGGGCCGTGAGCAAAACGTATTTGAACAAAGCCCAGAGCATGCAGACCGCTTGATTATTTCAAGTCCTGTGCTTTCAAATTCAAAAATGCACCAAATTCGCACACTGGGTCGTAAAGGCTATGAAATTGCCGATATCGATTTGAACTATCCGGAAGCGGAAGGTTCTGAAGCGGCTATTTCACGTATTTGTGAAGAGGCTGCACAAGCGATTCGTCAAGGTAAAACGTTGTTGGTCATTTCAGATCGTAAAATTCGCCGCGGATTTTTACCTGCTAATGCTGCAATGGTGACAGGTGCAATTCATCATTACTTGATTCAAGTTGGTTTACGTACCGATGCCAATATTATTGTTGAAACTGCACTGGCACGTGATGCACATCAGTTTGCAGTGATTTTAGGCTTTGGTGCAACTGCGATTTATCCTTATCTTGCTTATGATGTGATCAATGATTTAATTGCAAAAGGCGAGTTATTGGGTGATCCAATTCATGCTCAATCGAATTTCCGTAAAGGTATTGAAAAAGGCTTGCTTAAAGTTTTATCAAAAATGGGTATTTCAACGGTTGCTTCATACCGTGGCGGACAACTCTTTGAAGCCGTAGGACTTTCTGAAGAAGTTGTGAATAAATGCTTCATTGGCGTGCCAAGCCGTATCAAAGGTGCAAGCTTTGTTGACCTTGAAAATGATTTGAAAAAATTGGCAGATTTGGCATGGAAAGCACGTAAGCCGATTGAACCAGGTGGCCTGCTTAAGTTTGTATATGACAAGGAATACCACGCCTTTAATCCAGACGTGATCAATGCTTTACATAAATCAGTGCGTTCAGGTCAATATGCTGACTTCAAGGAATATGCAGAACTGGTCAATAGCCGTCCTGTAGCCACCATTCGCGATTTACTGAAACTAAAAACAGATAATTCAATCCCGCTTGATCAAGTTGAAGCGGTTGCTGATATTTTACCGCGCTTTGACTCAGCAGGCATGTCGCTTGGGGCATTGTCACCTGAGGCACATGAAGCGATTGCGATTGCTATGAACACCATTGGCGGTCGTTCAAACTCGGGTGAGGGCGGTGAAGATCCAGCGCGTTATGGCACCATTCGTAATTCAAAAATCAAACAAATTGCATCAGGTCGTTTTGGTGTAACACCCGCTTACTTAACGTCTGCTGAAGTACTGCAAATTAAAGTTGCACAAGGCGCTAAACCGGGTGAAGGTGGTCAGTTACCAGGTGGTAAAGTAAATGGCTTAATTGCACGTTTGCGTTACTCTGTACCGGGTGTAACTTTAATTTCTCCGCCGCCACATCATGATATTTATTCAATTGAAGATTTATCACAACTGATCTTTGACTTAAAGCAAGTCAATCCGCAAGCGATGGTTTCTGTAAAACTGGTGTCTGAACCGGGTGTCGGTACGATTGCAGCGGGTGTAGCAAAAGCCTATGCCGATTTCATCACCATTTCAGGTTATGACGGTGGTACAGCAGCGTCACCACTTTCTTCAATTCATCATGCGGGTTCACCGTGGGAATTGGGTCTTTCGGAAGCACATCAAGCGCTTCGCGTAAATGACTTACGTGGCAAAGTACGTGTACAAACCGATGGTGGCTTAAAAACTGGTTTAGACGTTGTAAAAGCAGCAATTTTAGGCGCAGAAAGCTTTGGTTTTGGTTCAACGCCAATGATTGCACTGGGTTGTAAGTACCTCCGTATTTGTCACCTCAATAACTGTGCGACAGGTGTTGCGACTCAACAAGATCATTTGCGTCAGGAACACTATATTGGTGAACCTGAAATGCTGATTAACTTCTTCCATTTTATGGCGGAAGAAACGCGTGAATGGTTGGCAGCACTGGGTGTATCACGTTTAAAAGATTTGATTGGTCGTACAGATTTGTTAGAAATGCTTCCCGGTGAAACTGAGAAACAAGGCCATTTGGATTTAAGTGCACTGCTTGAGTCACATCCTTCTGCTGAAGGTAAGGCGCAGTACTGTCAAGTTGAAGGCAATGCCCCGTTCGATAAAGGTGTGTTGGCTGAGAAGATGGTGCTTGAGATGCTGCCTGCAATTGAGTCAGGGACAGGTGGTGAATACCATTTCACCATTGGTAACTGTGACCGTTCAATTGGTGCCCGTATCTCAGGTGAAATTGCACGTCGCTATGGCAACCTGAGTATGGAAGCACATCCAGTTAAAATGAACTTAACCGGTACTGCGGGTCAATCTTTAGGTGTATGGAATGCAGGCGGTCTTCATATTAAACTTGAAGGCGATGCCAATGACTATGTCGGTAAAGGGATGGCAGGTGGGCGTATTTCGATTTTCCCACCTAAAGGTTCACCATTTCAGACCCAAGAAACTGCGATCATTGGTAACACATGTTTGTACGGCGCAACAGGCGGTAAAGTCTTTGCAGCAGGTACGGCGGGTGAGCGTTTTGCAGTACGTAACTCAGGTGCGTTTGCCGTGATTGAGGGTGCAGGCGATCACTGCTGTGAATATATGACCGGTGGTATTGTGACTGTACTCGGCAAAGTTGGACACAACTTCGGTGCAGGTATGACCGGCGGTTTTGCTTATGTACTGGATTTAGAAAATGACTTTGTCGATCATTACAATCATGAGCTGATTGAACTGAATCGAATTTCAACCGAAGCGATGGAAGAACATCAAGGATTCTTACTTCGAATTTTGGATGAACACATTGCTGAGACAGGAAGTGCTTGGGCTTATAAGATCCGCAACGAGTTTGATTTCTATAGCCGTAAATTTTGGCTGGTGAAACCCAAAGCTGCAAACTTGCAGACTTTGTTAAAAACCACTCAAGCTGATCCACAATAATTCCACGACTGTAGATATATAGGCAGATGTAGCAGGGCAAAACTGACTACATCTACCAACGGAGATAGAGATGGCAGAGCGCCTAAACAATGATTTTCAATTTCTGGATGTCGCACGCCAAGATCCTGAGAAAAAAGATGTTAACGTCCGCAAAGCTGAGTTTGTGGAAATTTATAAGCCGTATACCACTGAAGTGGCTGCCAATCAGTCGCATCGTTGTTTAGGCTGTGGTAATCCGTATTGCGAATGGAAATGCCCAGTGCATAACTACATTCCGAACTGGTTAAAATTGATTGCTGAAGGTCGTATTTTTCAAGCTGCTGAACTTTGCCACCAAACCAATACTTTGCCTGAGGTCTGTGGTCGCGTTTGTCCTCAAGATCGTCTATGCGAAGGTGCATGTACTTTAAATGATGGTTTTGGTGCAGTGACCATTGGTAATGCAGAAAAATATATCAACGATACTGCATTTGCGCTGGGCTGGCGTCCAGATATGTCTTCTGTGAAATGGACAGACAAGAAAGTCGCGATTATTGGTGCAGGTCCTGCGGGGCTGGGTTGTGCAGATATTTTGGTTCGTAACGGGGTTAAACCTGTGGTATTCGATAAGCGTCCAGAAATTGGCGGCTTACTGACGTTTGGTATTCCAGAATTTAAAATGGAAAAAGACGTGATGAAACGCCGCCGTGAAATTTTCACTGGCATGGGTGTGGAATTCCGTTTGAATACAGACATTGGTACGGATATTACCATTGAGCAATTGCTTGCAGATTACGATGCAGTGTTTATGGGCATGGGCACATACACCTATATGAAAGGTGGCTTTGCCGGTGAAGACCTTGAGGGTGTTCATGATGCACTTGATTTTCTGATTGCCAATGTCAATCGTACACAAGGCTGGGAAAAGGATCCTTCTGAATACATTTCTGTTGAAGGTAAAAAGGTCATTGTACTCGGCGGTGGTGATACCGCGATGGACTGTAATCGTACCTCAATTCGTCAAGGCGCTGAATCAGTCACTTGTGCTTACCGCCGTGATGAAGAGAACATGCCAGGTTCACGTCGTGAAGTCCAAAATGCGCGTGAAGAAGGTGTTGAATTTGCTTTTAACCGTCAACCTATTGAAATTGTCGGTGAAAATGGCAAGGTGACAGGTGTCAAAGTGGTGACTACTCAACTGAGTGAGCCTGACAGCCGTGGTCGTCGTAGTCCAGAGCCGATTCCAGGTTCAGAAGAGATTTTAGCAGCCGATGCTGTACTTCTGGCCTTTGGTTTCCGTACCAGTCCAGCAGACTGGTTCAATACGGTGAACATTAATCTAGATGGCTCAGGACGAGTCGTTGCTGCGGAAAAGCAAGATTATAAATTCCAAACTTCAAACCCAAAAATCTTTGCCGGTGGTGACATGGTGCGTGGTTCAGATTTAGTGGTGACGGCTATTTGGGAAGGTCGTCAAGCTGCTGAAGGAATTTTGGATTATTTAGAGGTTTAATCTTTCGAAAATATCGAATCAAACCCACTTCGGTGGGTTTTTTTTGTCGGTTGACTATATTTATCAAATGTTGTCTAACAAGGGTTAAAAACAAAAAATAGCTGAATCATTTTAAAAACCATTGAATATGATCAATAAAATGACAAAACAAGCCTGAGATAATGTGTTTGAATTGGCAAAATATCTAATCTACCGTTTATCCTGTCAATTTTTGCAATATACAAAAATAAAGCATCTGAGAAGATAAAGATAAATTCCAACAAATGTAGGATATAGACCATGACGACAACAAATGTGGCGACAGAAAAATCATATTTAAATCGTCCTAAAGCATTGGGTATCAAGGTGCGTCGACTGAGCTATAACCCCAAAGCCATTCGCAGACATTTTTTTGCTAACTCTCCTGTAATGTCACATTTACTCACGGCACTTTCATCGACCTTTCCTATTGGTGAACAATTCTTCGTGCATAGCGTCCGAAATGTGCGCGACAAAGTGAAAAATGAGCATCTGCAAGCGCAAATTGCTGCCTTTATTGGGCAGGAGGCAATGCACTCAAAAGCCCATGCTGAGTTTAATGACGCATGGCGCAGAGATGATTATCATTTGGACAGTTTCCAAGCATGGTTGGCGCGCCGTGACGAATTTATTCGCACAGTACATCCCAAGCTTCAGCTTGCCATTACCTGTGCGTTTGAACATTTCACTGCGCTGTTAGGTGGTTATATTTTAAGACATCCTGAAATTTTAAGTACTTTAGATGAGGATGCGACGAAGCTTTGGGTCTGGCATGCGATTGAAGAAATTGAGCATCGTGCAGTTGCTTTTGATGTTTATCAGGCGGTGTATAAAGACGACAAAGTTCGCCGTACGGTCATGCGCAGTGTGACGACGGGTTTTGCAAGTCTGACTTTTTATTCTGCCAGCCGTTTGTTTATGCAAGATTATAAAAAGAGCTTACCGAAAGTTTCTGGCAATTTATACGGCATATACCTCGTTTCAAAAATGCTGATTGAGCTGATTCCTGAATATTTATCTTATTATAAAAAAGATTTTCACCCCTCCGAAATTGACTATAGCGATCTTATTGATCACTGGAAAAATAAACTGGCCAGTGAGTACCAGATGGAAAGTTTCCAAGAAGACCAACCTGTTTTGTATAGCTAATTCAGATTTAAAAAAACCTAGCGAATTTGCTAGGTTTTTTATGGTCTGCTGTTAAGTAACTTAAATGCAAGCATGATGTTAACGGTTTCGATCTTGATCGAGTGATTTGGTACGACGCTGTCTTTGCCACGGTAAAGGGCGATCTAAAGTCTCAGGCACTTCACCCGAGGTTGAGCGTAAACGCAAATGAATCGCGGCTTGTGCAATCAAATTTGCAGATACAGGCGCTGTAATAAATGCAAGTAAAGTAATCAGTAACTCAGCAAAACCTAAACGACTGTGAAAAGCTGCGTAGATCATTGCAGCGATTAAGAAACTTCCTAATCCAAGCGTACTCGATTTGGTGGGTGCGTGAAGACGCATAAATAGATCGGGTAGCTTCACCATGCCAATACCACCGACTACAGTAAAAAAAGCACCAATGATTAAAAACATCGAGACGAGGATTTCCATCAAAATTTGCATTAAACAGCTCCTAGTCGATCACGTGACCTGTGGTGAAGTAACGTGCCAGCGCTGCTGTTGAAACAAAACCGAGCATCGCCACCAAAAGTGCGCCTTCAAATAAAGATGTACTGGCCCAGTAAATACCTAAAATAACGACTAGACAGGTGGCGTTTAAGAACAACGTGTCCAGTGCCAAAAGTCGATCCACAATAGAAGGGCCTAAAACCAAACGAAACAAGCACAGAAACATGGACAGCGTAATTGCGATTAAACAGATGCCCAATGCATACGGTAAAATGATCATGCATGTTCTCCTTGTTTCACATCAAATATCGCCATGAGCGGTGCTTCGTAGCGATTTTTGATATCCAATATATCTGCGTCAGTGTCATCCGAGCTAAGAGAATGTACCAAGATATCACCGCGTTCTTGATCGATTCCGGCACTGACTGTTCCCGGCGTTGTCGTGATGATCATCGCAAGCAAAGTGTTGACATGCTCATGATTGGTATCTAAAGGAACACGAAACCATTTGGGATGTAAGTTTTTTGTTGGACCTAACACTTGTTTTGCCACTTTAATATTACACACGATAATGTCCCAAAGGACGGTCAAGGTGAGTTTTATCGCTAAATCCCAATGAATGTTGGGCGTACGCACAATAAAGGGCTGAATGAGTTTTGGAATGATCAGCCCTAAAATAACGGCCACAATCAAATCAAATAATTCGGCTTGATGACCCAACATGAGCCAACTCACCGCCACAATTACCGAAACAAACGGATGTGGCAAGATACGATCAATGAAAGCGCTTTTCTGAGTCATTTATGGCTCCATTGGCTTAAGCTTAGCATGGTCACTCGTAGGTTGTTCGCTTTGCTCTTGTTGTTCGATTTGACGGTTTTTATATTCAGAAATATGTTCGCCCTCTAAGGTTTTGGGACTAATCACATGCGGAATATAATGTGCATGTGGATCAACAGATTCACCGCCATATTTAGTTTCTGGTAAATACTTTGAATCAAAAGGCTGGATGCTAATGACATTGCCCAGCTCATCTGCTTTAAGAATCGTTTGTGAATATAGAGCCGCATCATTTAATTGTAATGCCGTTTTTTCAAAATATTGCATAATCGGATTGGCAAAAACCACATAAGCTGTCAGTCCAAGCATAAAGACATAAACGGTTTTGTCATTTCGCGCAGGGGCAGTAGTCGGGAGCTTTTGGTATTCATCAAAAGCGGGTTCATTTGGATTGTCTTCAGGTGTGGTTGCTCGCCAG
This sequence comes from uncultured Acinetobacter sp., assembly GCA_964579445.1. GTDB lineage: Bacteria > Pseudomonadota > Gammaproteobacteria > Pseudomonadales > Moraxellaceae > Acinetobacter. Next base: position 45,213 of record CAZOGM010000004.1, on the reverse strand, counting down.
AACAGCACAAAACCCGCTCGAGTGAAGGCCATAATACTGAGTAAACTGACCAATAGAACCGTGATTATAATCAGCAATTGATACGGTGATGTAGAGGTCGCCTGCAAGATAAATACCTTGCCAAAAAAACCACTAAATGGCGGTAAACCAGCCATCATTAAAGCCACTATAAAGAAGCAAATCGACACTAAAGTCTGCTGTTTCATTTTAGGTGCAATTTTAAAATGGTCTTTAAATGCGCCGCGCTGAGAGGTAATCCAGCCACACAATAAATAGAACATGGCTGCAATAATGGTACTGTGCACCAAATAATACAGTGCTGCTGCCCATGCATTAGTCGTCATTAAAGACAACGCGATGATGATGGTACCAATAGACGATAAAATCATGAAACCGACAAAACGGCGTAAGCGTTCTGCACCAATTGCACCAATCACACCATAGATAGAGGTGATGAGACCAATGGGCAATAACCAGTGAGATAATATTTCACGGGTTAATTCATCATTAAAAACAGTACTGTTCACACGCAAAATGGCATAGATTCCCACCTTGGTCATGATGGTAAAAATCGCGGCAATCGGGGTGGTCGCAACCGCATAGGTTTTGGGTAGCCAAAAACCGACGGGTAAAATTGCAGCTTTAATGCCAAACACCACAAACAACAGCAAACCACCAGCGACAGCAAGTTTATGCTGATCGCCTTCGAGCAATGGCAAAATACGGCTGACATCTGCCATATTTAAACTGCCGACACTGCCATAAATCATGCCCAAGCCAATGAGGAAGAGCGCAGATGCGAGCAGGTTAATGGTGACGTAATGAATCCCAAGCTGAAAACGGGCTTTGCCTTGTCCATGCAAGAGTAGAACATAGGACGCCATCAGTAGAATTTCAAAGAACACAAACAGGTTAAATAAGTCACCTGTAAGAAACGCACCGCACAGTCCCATCAGTAAAAAATGACACATAGCATGGAAGTAACGGCCACGCTCATCCCATTCTTTGCTGGCAAACCAAATCACCGGTACGACCAGTGCATAAGTGAGTACCAACATAAATGCTGCAAGTCGGTCTAATATTAAAACGATACCAAAGGGTGCAGCCCACTCACTGAGTTGGTAGACAAAAATCTGACCACTATTGGCTTGAATCAGGTAACTAATGGCAGTGGCTAAACCTAAAACAACCGAAACTAGACTAATGCCCCGTCGCCAAGGTTGACGCCAGTCTTGAGACAAAGCACCTGAACCTGGATTGCCCAGTAATAACAATATAAAAGCGGTAAAGCCTGGAATCAAAATACTCAGGATTGGAGAATGATAAAGCCAAAATTCAAAAAAGTTCATGATTAAGGCTCATCCTCGCGTAGGTCTGTATTGATAGGTTCCTCTTTGGAGTCAACATGGTCTGTACCAGACTCATAGCGACTGCGTAGCGCCAATTGCACAATAAAAGCAGTCGTTGCAAAGCCAATCACAATCGCGGTTAAGACCAAAGCTTGAGGCAAAGGGTCTGTGACTTGATTGGCATCGGTTAAAATTGCAGGAGCGCTGAGTTGCAAGCGGCCCATGGCAAATAAAAACAGATTGACTGCATAACCAATCATGGCCAGTCCAAGCACCATTGGAAATGTACGTGCACGCAAAATCAAATAGATACCGGTAGCAACCAATAGACCAATGGCAGAAGCAAGTAAAAATTCTAAACTAATCATGCATTACCCCTTAGGAACTGGACCAGTGATACTGGTATTACGCGAGTCACTCAGAACAGAAATCATCAGCATAGTTGCACCCACGACCGTAACATATACGCCTACGTCAAAGGCTGCAGCAGAAGCCAGATGCATTTTTCCAAGCAGAACGGGCTCAACATAAATATGGGCACTGGTTAAAAATGGACGTCCCCAGAGCCATGCGGCGATACCGGTTAAACCTGCAATTATTAAACCGATACCAATCCAGATTTCGTATAGGCGTCCAGATTTGGCTCTCAGCATCTTTTCCGCTTGCTCTTGACCCAGTGCGATGTACTGAATCACCAGTGCCATAGAGGTAATCAAACCTGCAATGAATCCACCGCCGGGTAAATTGTGCCCCCGTAAGAAAATATACAAGCTCACGACCAGTGCAATGGGTAAAACCCACGATGCGGTCATTCGGAACATCAGCGGGGAGGGGTTAAAACGATAGGTCAAACCTTGGGTAATCGTTGTCCCATGGGCACGCATACCATCCATCATACATAACGCACCAATGGCCGCGATGCCCAGTACCGTAATTTCACCGAAGGTATCAAAACCACGGAAATCGACCAAGATGACATTGACGACATTTGATCCGCCGCCCAAAGGCAATGACTGCTGTAAGAAGAACCATGAAATAGAATTGTGATCACGGGTTAAAATCAGCCATGCAATCCAGCCAATCCCGAGTCCACCAATGATTGCAATAGCTGCATCTCGCCAACGCCTTGAACGTGATGATTCATACGGTGTCAACTGTGGAAGTAATGACAAACTCATAAGCAGAAGCACCGTGGTGACCACATCGACCGTAATTTGAGTCAGTGCTAAATCTGGTGCAGAAAAAATCACAAAAACCAAAGTCACCACTAAACCCACAGCACCACTAATCAGCACGGCTTTAATGCGTTCATGGTGGAACCACAGCATCATCCAGCAAGCTGAGAAGAGGAGTAGCCACAGCACAACCCCAAGGATAGGTGCATGGGTCAGTTCTCGCGTACCTGTGGTAATGCCTTGACCCAGTAAGGGCATGGCTACAATCGCAATTGCAAATACCACAATCCACAATAAATAATGTTGTAGCGAACCTGTTTCGGTTGCGCGTTTTAATTTTCGAGAATTTAGTAAAAGGTGTTTGAGAAAACTGTCAAATAAAACTTTGCCTTGTAGCTTACCCAAATAAGGATCGAGGTCAATTTCACGAATACGGCTTTTTTTGGCTAAAGCAAAGTAGAAAATGAGACCACCCACCAAAGCAATAGCACTCATTAAAAGGGGCAGATTAAAGCCATGCCAAATCGCGAGATGAACCCCTTCAAATGTGGGTTGATTGATGCTGGCACGCGCACCTGCATTCACCACATCTTCAAGCAATAGTGCAGGTAAAATCCCAACTGCAATACACAGTGTTGCTAAAATCATAGCGGGAGCACGCATACCGATGTGTGGTTCATGCGCATCTTTGTTGGGTACGTCTTTACCAATATCGCCATCAAAAAATACGCCGTGAACCAAGCGTGCTGAATACGCCACCGCGAATAAACCAGCAAATGTCGCAACTATGGCTGCCAGCACAGCAAAACTACCCGATAAATTCGCCAAAAGTTCAGTGAAGAACATCTCTTTAGACAAGAAACCATTGGTCAGAGGAACACCCGCCATGGCTGCGGCAGTAATCATGGTCAGCGTTGCTGTAAATGGAAGGAGTTGCCAGAGACCACTGAGTTTACGAATATCACGGGTTCCAGTTTCATGATCAATAATGCCTGCGATCATGAACAACGCAGCTTTAAAAGTCGCATGGTTAATAATATGGAACACAGCTGCCGCGACAGCCAAAGGTGAACCAATTCCCAGCAAACAGACAATTAAGCCCAAATGACTAATCGTTGAATACGCCAGTAAGCCTTTTAAATCTTCTTTAAATATGGCGAAAAAAGCCGCCATGCATAAAGTGAATAAACCGACTGTGGTGACTAAATTGTGGTAAACCGCCGAGCCAACAAAAATAGGCATTAAACGGGCTAACAAAAATATGCCGGCTTTTACCATGGTTGCCGAATGTAAATACGCCGAGACCGGAGTCGGTGCTGCCATGGCATTCGGGAGCCAAAAATGAAAGGGGAACTGCGCACTTTTGGTAAACGCACCCAATAAAATCAAGAGCAGTACGGGAACGAACAGGGGACTGGCTTGAATGGTGCTAGTCATTGTCACGATCTGATCGATTTGATAGGTACCCGTGATTTGTCCTAGTAAAACAAAGCCACCGAGCATAGCCAAACCACCTAGTCCCGTAATGGTCAACGCCATACGTGAACCACGCTGAGCAGCGTCGTAATTGCTCCAATACCCCACCAATAAAAAAGATGAAATACTGGTCATTTCCCAAAAAACCAGTAAAATAATTAAGTTGTTTGACAGTGAAATGCCGAGCATGGCTGCCATAAACAACATCAGTAAAGCATAAAGCTTGCTTAAAGAATTTTTAGGATTTAAATAATAATAAGCGTAAATATAAATGAGGGTGCCAATGCCAGAAATGAGCAAAGCAAAAATCAAGGAAAGTGCATCTAAGCGAAAACTTAAATCAATGCCCAATTGAGGTAACCATGACCATTGTTCAACCACAGCATGACCATTCAAGACACTTTTAGCTTGAGTCAGAAGTAAAATAAAGCTGGTTAGACTTACGCCAATCGCCCCTAAAGCTGTAGCCCCGCGAGAGAATTTTTTCAGCCAAAGGACAAGGAAGGTGCCAAGTATTAACGGTAACAATATAATAATCGGTAGCACACTCGTATCCATAGTGTTGGGTAGGTCTGAGTGACCTATCATGAGTCTTATCTTTCAAATATTTGAGGACAGCAAAGAACCATCCAACTGCTTAAATTTTGAAAGCCGAACGAATTTAAAAAAATCAGAGACAAGTTGTGTTGCGCAACCTGAAAAAGCATATGCAAAAATAAACATTTTCATAAAAATGAATATGATGATTTTATTGCATGAGCAAAATAACATCAAACTTTTTGCCTATACGATTAAAGATTATAGCGAAATCGTCTAAATATTATCGTGTTAAATTCGTTTCAGACCGCATTTAATTTACGCGGGAAAACAGATTTTCCGATTTAAATCGTCTCGGGTGTGTAAGCATCGCCGTCCTGAATTAATTGTAAAAATTCAAGCTGCTGTTCAGGACTTAAATTTTGGAATTTTTCAAACATATATTGCGGTGCATTCGAATTGATTTCGGCACTGAGCAAAGGTTCATCTTTATTTGGTTCAAGCGTATGGAGTACGCTCTGATACAGCCTATCGAGATTATTTTTATGTGACGATAAATCGACTTCGTATATTTTTTTCTGATCGAGTTTCAAATATTGATAATGCTCAGCATGTTCAAGTAGTTCTGAACTACAGCCGGTGGCAATAATTTGTAGCTGAGGAAAAGCCTGATGCAATTTTTCCAAAATATTCTGTGTAGTGTCTTGATCTAATTGCGCGTCAATATTATCAATGAGCAAGATACCCTGACCTTCCATACACGGATAAAGCTGGTGAGGATTGAGTAAACACAAGCGGCGAACCACGTCACCAATCAGCGCAATCCAGTTTTTCATTACGTTGGACAGTTGACTAAAGGACATGATTTGTCCTTGATAATTTACCATCAACTGAAGCTTAGGCAAATACTCAAGATAAAGATCGGTTAAATCTGGAAAGACGGTGTGCAATGCAGTTTTTAATGCAACCATACTTGGTGCATGCATTTGGGCATGTGCTTGGAACAGTTTTTGAGTTAAATTCACGCTTTCATCATCAAAAACTTCACTGCCTTTGCCTTGGGTGCTGTGCAATATTTTGTGAAAAAGCTGTGCCGTTTGTGCGTTTTCAATATCATTGATTTCGCGGAACCATTCGAAAAAACGCGCAAAAGTGGTGTAGGGCAATGGTGCAAGTTCATACGCAGAATGATGCTGAAAAACAGCCGGATTATTTTTACTGATCAGATTCATTTCATTGACAAAACGATCCGAAGGGTAATACGCGATCAGCGGCAAGCCTTGTAAAGGATCGTGAAGAATCGCTTTATTATATAAATCTGCCAGTTGTTCAAGTTGTTGGGTATCGACTTTACTGTGTCCTAAACTTTGCGCATTTAAGGTCTTATATAAAATCCATGAGCAAATGGACACTTCTTTATCTTGTGAGGAAAAGCTTTCGGATAAGCTGCCAATCTCATCTGGAATTTGGACATTCATCTGAATTCTAGACTGCACGCGATTTCGAGTAATGTCTGAATCTAACATGACCACACCCGCAGTACGGCTATCCTTAAGCCGAGCTGGAAACCACGTCAGCGCTTGATATATATTTTTGATCAGGGCCGTTTTACCTGTGGACTGATCACCTAAAATGAGGGTAATTGGTTGACTTGAATATTTGAATTCGATGTTTAAGTCAGAAAAATGAGCGCAATGGCGTAATTTGATCGAATGAATTTTCATATTTTACCTGCAACTTATTTTGGGGATTCATGCTGTTGCTTTGTCTAGCGTATTTGTTTTTAGTTTGAGCTGTTGCACCAAATCATAAATATGGTGAATATTTAAGCTTAGTTTAGCACGAGTACAGGCAACATAAAGCAGTCTTAATTCTTCATCACTGATTTTATGTTCCAAACCATTAATCTTAAATTGGTAATCATCTTCAATATGAACCCGATTCCACTCGAGTCCTTTGGCTTTATGCGCGGTTGAAATCACATAGTCTGCGTGTTCAATCGGGGTGATTTTAGCCAAGGCTTTTTTTAGTGGATCTGTTCCATGATCATCCACCAGTTTGACTAAAGGTTTAATATCACTACCATCGTTGGTTTCGCAGTATTCATGCACATCGTGCCATGAATTAAACCAAGCCAGTTCAGGAACATCGACCACACGTTTGCCTTGTTTGAGTAAACTTGCAGCATCGACAAAACGATTTAATTTGACATGATCGGCTTGTAAGCTGACTTTATCCCCTTGAACCAAACCTGCCAATAGTAATTCCATCGCCCGTGCATTGGTACGACACAAAATGGCATCACGCATTTTAGTGTGTGGTTTATTGACCACAGATGATTTGACATCGGGGTTGCCAACCAAAGGAACGGTTTCATTGAGCGCACCCAACAGTCGATTCGCCACATCCGCGATGGCATCACCAAAACGAAAAGAAGTGGTTAAACGAGATTCAGGCAGGGGCATTTGCTGCATGGCATTGACTGCGCCACGCCATGCATAAATTTGTTGGTGTGCATCCCCCACATAAATCACTTGAGTACTGCGCTGTTTAAGCAAAATACCGAGCATGAGCGGGTCAGCATCTTGTGCTTCATCAAATAAGACATAATCTGCGGGAATGAAAGGATCTGACAATGCCCAGAGTTTTAAATAAATATCATGCCCAATACCGGCTTGATGGTTTTGATCGATAGATTCAAGCCAACGCCGTTCAACCGCAGGGTACAAATGCTTTTGCAACGATTCAATATCATCTGCATGCAACCAGCTCGGTGCTTGAATATGACGTGGGGCAGGGTACTGTGAGCTTGTAGAACAGAAATAGCTTACCGCGTTAGCGACAAGACTGGCCAGACGACTGGGTAAAAGTGCATATTTTTCATAACGACCGCCCATTAAACGGCGAAGGGTAATCGGCTCTAGACGGTATTCTTTGGCAATAAAACTGGGACTGAGACGAGGTAAACGTAGTTTGTCGGTCACTCCACGTGGAACGCTTCGAAAAGCCAAGGAGTGAAAAGTACGACAGTCGACATTGCCATGAAATTTATTTTGCGCTTCACTGGCAATCGCTTTGTTAAACGCCAAATACATACCGCGGCGTTGCTGCATCGAATCACTGATCAATTTTAAGGTCGTGGTTTTACCTGTACCTGCATAGGCAATCACCTTAAAAGACTGACCTTTGTGTGCTTGCTCAATCGCAAATTGCTGTTCTAATGTCGCTTTTAAAATATCTGGCACAGTGGTATCGAGTCTTCAAAAATGAATTAAAATTGATCGATGAGTATAGCAAGAAAGTCAGCGGATGAGGCAGATCAATTTGCAGGACAGCACAAGATACGACAAGATATGACTGATCTGATTAAGTCTGATCATTGAGTGAAAATTTAATGACGCAAAATAAAAAAGCCCGGCAAGGCATGGCTTCTAAAATAAACCTTCAAGACTTAATGATTGCGATTGGCTTTTTCAACCAAACCCGATAAACCTTGGCGACGTGCCAACTCGTTTAAAACCAGTTGAATATCTAGATCGAAATACCCCAGCATGACAATGGTATGAAACCAAACATCAGCCACTTCATAAATCAAATCATTTTTATTGTCTTCATGTGCTTTTGCTTGAAACTCTTTGGCAGCAATGACTGTTTCAAAACTTTCCTCACCAATTTTCTCTAAAATTTTATTGAGACCTGTATGGTAAAGCTTAGCCACATAAGATGAATCTGGATCTGCACCTTTACGCTCCGCCATCATTTGTCCTAAATAACTTAGCACATCGACTTGTTCAGCTTGAGCAGTAGACGCACTCATGACTTGGGTATGGGCATTCGATGATTTTTCAGCATAAATGACATTTGGGTCTTTGAGCTGTGTATCCACAATTTCCCAACCATTCGGTGTTAATTTTCGATAGAAACAAGATTCGCGACCCGTATGGCAGGCAATACCGCCATGCTGTTCAATTTGTAGCACAATCACATCAGCATCACAGTCTAAACGGATTTCATGTACGGTTTGAAAATGACCTGATTCTTCACCTTTATGCCATAACTTTTGACGTGAGCGAGAGAAATACACCGCTTGGTTTTTCTCAGCGGTCATGCTCAAAGCTTCGCGGTTCATCCATGCAACCATCAAAATACGTCCAGTATGATGATGTTGAGCAATAGCAGGAATTAGTCCTTGTTCGTTAAATTTTACTTCATCGAGCCATTGCGCGTTGTTCATGAGAGTTTCACCAAAATAGAGAGTTAAAAGAGGACGATAATATCGTTGTATCACTTTAGTTTAAGCGATTTGAGCTGTTTTGAGGAAAACTTTCCCAATCTTTGCATATGATGATTTTAAAACAGCGACGTAAAAGTCAGCATTTAAACATGAGGATTTCGAAAATAGTTTTAATTGCATTTCACTTATTTTGATGATATTTCGCTATGTCAGCATATTTCATCTCATTGAACATCCCCAATTTCAACCCAGACACAGTGATTGCCATCTCTTTACGAAAATAGGGGATTTGATACATCCAAGCAAAACTTAAATCTCTTAAACCACCTGCCCACCAGTGATCAGACTGATAAAGTGGTGTCAGTAACCGACTGAGGAACTGATAAAACTGGGTCGAGGACTGACGGTGCTGATGATAGGTCTGCCAAAGTGTTGACCAGTTCAGCGTATTGCCATCACGAGCGACCTGAACCGCTTGTCCTAAAGCCCAAGCATCCAGTAATGCCATGTTAGCGCCTTGTCCCAATTGTGGACTCATTGCATGGGCTGCATCTCCAATGACCCCGATACGACCTTCCCCAAATTTTGACATGACCACATCACGATAATGCGCTGCTAGCCATTGTTGATTATGCTTGGGATCATTGATCACCGTGTTGAGCCATGTAGATGCTTCAGGCCAGCGCTGTTGAATTTTATTTAACCAAGCCTCGCGGTCTTCGCTTCGTCTTAAAAAATGAGGAAGTAGCGGCGTTGGCATACTCCAAAATACGCTAGAGAGGCGTTTTTCTGGTTGTTGAGGTGTAGCACCTGTGGGTAAAATTCCGAGCATAATCTGAGCGCGATCATGGAACTGATGCAGAATTTCTGGGTCTAAATCTAGACATTCAGGCACAATGGTCCACTTTGCCCCCCAAGGGTAAGCCTGATCGCTTTTCACCCATGCTTTGGGTCTAAGTTCACTGCGCGCGCCATTGGCAATCAAAATCGCATCAAATCGTTCACTATAATTTTGCTTTGCTACAACTCCGTCAATACGTACTTCATGCTGAGTTTCTTGGAAACCCGTAATATCTGCATCCATACACCAGTGAATCAAGTCAGGATAACTCCGAGCTTTACTGTCCAAGATATGACACAAGCTCGCACGGTGAATACCAATGCCATAAAAATCTGGATGCGCTTGTTGGTAATGACTGTTCACCAAGAGTTTTTGATTGGGCAGACGACCTTGTAAACCTGTGACTTTGGCGCCGAGGTCAATTGCATGATTTAGCACCCCAAGATGTTCAAAAACGGCTAAGCCTGAAGGCTGCAATAATAGTCCGGCACCCACTGGTTCAAGTGTCGAGACTTTTTCAAAAATGGTCACCCGTAGACCTTGCTGCGCCAATACAATGGCTGAGGCTAATCCCGCAGTGCCTGAACCAATGATTGCCACATGTATGTTTTTCATTATTTTCAAGTATCTTTATTCTTCGGCATCAATCTAACAAAAAAGCGCTAAAGGTGATAGATGTATCGACGTCAACTCAAAAAGACCCTGATATGTATCAGGGTCTTTTTGTATAGCGAAATTTTGAGCAATCAACTGAAGTGAGCTATTTGAATTACTTCGCTACACGCCAAATTGAAATAAAACTGGCCAATATAATCAGAATTACAGCGATATACCACGGCGCAATAATCGCAATAGACAATAAAATGGCAATCAAGCTACCGAAAATCCAACTGCGTTTTTGTTGATGTTCCATTTGCAAACGTATGCTTTGAATTTCATTCAATTGCTTGGCATGCCATGCAGACTGATTTTTTAATCCGTTTAAGCTGTCGATGAGAAGTGTAGGTAAATCCTGCGCACCCAATAACAAATCAGGAATTTTTTGCCCCAGTTCTTTAATATTTTTCTGAGGATTCATTTGCGCTTTGATCCAATCACTTAAGATCGGTTTCGCAAGTTTCCAAATATCCAGTTCTGGATAAAGGTCCGTTCCCAGACCTTCCACATGGACTAAGGTTTTTAACAGAAGCATCAATTGGGGTGGAATTTCTAAATGGAAACGGCGGGCAATATCCATGACTTGAAGCAAGATGCCTGCGAAATCAAGCTCATGCATGGGCTTAGATACCATAGGTCCAACAGTGCGACGCATTTCTCGCGCCAACGCATCTTGATCTGTTCCTGGTGGAATCCAACCCGCTTGATGCACAATCAAAATGAGTTGCATGAAGTCGCTGTTCATGACAGCTAGCAACATTCGCGCAATGGTCATTTGGTCATGCTTGGACAACTCACCCATAATCGCGCAATCGAGTGCGATAAAACGTGGATTGCTTGGATTAATCGTTTCTACAAAGACATTTCCGGGATGCATATCGGCATGGAAAAAGTTATCACGGAAGACTTGAGTAAAGAAAATGGTTAACCCTTTTTCGGCCAAGTCCTTGCGATCCATACCCAACTTATCAAAAGTAGCAAGGTCTGAAATTGGCACACCCATAATGCGTTCTTCAACGATTACATCTTTACTGTCCATATAGACTTCAGGCACATACATCATGCTTGAACCTGTAAAATAGTGACGCATGCGACGCGTATTTTCAGCCTCTAAAGTCAAATCCAGTTCATTTAAAATAATTTGACGATAGTTTTGAATAATTTCAGACAGATGCAAAGCACGAGCAGCTTCTAGGCGTTTTTCAAGAAAAGTCCCGAGCCATTCTAAAATCTCAAAATCTTGAATAATCTGCGCGCGAATATTCGGACGCGTGACTTTCACCACCACTTCACGACCATCATGCAGTGCTGCCGTATGCACTTGTGCAATGGAAGCCGCGGCAAGTGGCTGTGTGTCAAAGCGCGCGAACAACGTATTCACGTCTGCTTTGAGTGACTCCTGAATCCGCATTTTCGCAACATCATTATCAAAAGGTTTGACTCGATCTTGCAGTAGAACCAATTGTTGTAACAATTCAGGTGGAATCAAATCACGACGTGTAGACAGCAGTTGTCCCAATTTGATCGCCAGTGGGCCCATTTCTTCTAAAGCTTCTTTAAGCTTCAGTGGGTTTTTTCGCTCTCGACTTGACCATGCAGCAGGGTGCATGTGAATCAGCTTCAGTAAAGGACGGGCCTTTGCAGGTATGTCTTCCGCAGCAACCAACGTGTCGAGTCTATAGTGCGCGGCAATGCGCCAAAGTTCGATTAAACGTCTCATATGCGGAATCATAAATGCACTTACCTAATATTTTAATGGGAATTGAATTGAGATTGAAGCTGTTGAATCTTGGCTTCAAGACGGTCAACATTTTGGGTCAACTGGCGCATTTTTTGATTTAAATCATCCATTTGCCACCGCGGTGCAAACAAACCGCTGTCTTCTTTTAAAAAGTCTTCAAGCACAAATAATTGACTGTCGAATGAGCGAAATAAATGCTTGGGTACAGCTTGAATCTTACCCAATTGACTAGCAAGGTTTGGACCAATCCAGTCACTGAGTTTGGCAGCAAGATCTGGCTCAGCTTGTTGAATAATCCGCTGAATATCCTGCAACAGACGGTAATCCCCTTGCAGTGGAATATTGCCTACATCATCTGCCAGTAACAATTTAAGCAGTGCCACCACATTTTCTACATGCAAGGTCGCAGTCGCCTCAGTGATGGTTTTAATGTCATCAAAAGGACGTTGCTCAAAAATAGACGGTTTGATACTTTGACCCGTGACAGTAGGTTCTAAACGTACTTTTTCAGCATCAAAAAATACATCAACAGACAGCTGGGGTGAATCAATCACCACGCGCAATATTTTGCCCTGAAGCGCATTGAGTTGAATGCGACTAATCGCATCCAAATTGATACATTGATGAATCAAACGTTCAGCTGCACCCAGTGCAAGAATCGACCACATAATGAACCCTATTGCTTAAACTTAGAGTTTAAAGCCACGATGAACCGCCACAATACCTGCGGTTAAATTGTGGTAATCACAGTTTTGAAAGCCTGCATTTTCCATCATGCCTTTTAAGGTACGTTGGTCTGGATGCATACGAATGGATTCAGCTAAATATTTATAACTTTCTGCGTCATTGGCAATGATTTTGCCCATGATTGGGAGGGCAGTGAATGAATACAAATCGTAAAGCTTAGAAAATGGCTCAAATACAGGTTTAGAAAATTCTAAAATCAGTAAACGACCACCTGGCTTAAGCACTCGGTACATTGAAGCAAGGGCAGCATCTTTATCGGTCACATTACGTAGACCAAAAGAAATAGTTAAAAGATCAAAACTGTTGTCTGCAAATGGCTCTAAAGTTTCAGCATTGGCCAACACAAAATCAACATTACTACAGCCCGCATCCAGTAAACGATCACGACCGACATTGAGCATCGATTCGTTAATGTCTGATAAAACCACATGACCTGTTGGGCCAACTTCACGGCTAAATACTTTGGCAAGGTCACCTGTCCCGCCTGCAATATCGAGTACATGCTGGCCACGGCGCACGCCCGACATATTAATCGCAAAGCGTTTCCATAAACGATGAATACCAAATGACATGAGGTCATTCATGATGTCGTATTTACTGGCAACAGAATGGAATACTTCTGCGACTTTTTGCGCTTTTTCTTCGCTGTTTACCGTCTGGAAACCAAAGTGTGTGGTCTCACCGACATTGCCGGTATTTGCACCACGTGGCAAATTGTATTTGGGTACTGAACCTGTCACTGGGGTGTCAGTCAGTTTTTGTTGTAATGATTGCTGCTGACCTTGCGCGGTACCTGTTGGTAATGGCTCGGTTAAAAAAGGACTGACTGTGTCTGTGTTGTTGCCCAGCTCATTTTGAGCAGTTGGCTGTTGGTTTTCATTAGACATTCGAGTCACTCCTGAACACAAATAATAGTAAATCTGGTTGAACTTGCATGATGACAGATTCTTTGATTTTTTACAGTGTAGATCATGCAATTGATATGAATAATATACAGAAATAAAAAATAGCAGTGCTAGATTTTTATGAGTGGTTTTAAAAAATTAATATTCAGTTGCTTTCAATCGAAATCTACAGCTGAATATGAGCTGAACCTGATTTAATTTTAAGCGATCTATCCTGTGTATAAAACTCAAGCCAAAATTCTATGATCGGCTTGAGCTATAATGGTGCAAAGATATGAACTCAATCCAAAGCTATCGTGCTCATTCAAAATTTAGCGGCATAAAATTTAGCATTTGGCCGGTTAAATTTTAAATGGATGCATCTTGCCTGAGTGGACATTATCTATAATTAAACGCTCTTTTTCAGTAAAGCGTGCAATGAAGCTGCCCGCAGACTTCATCGGTTTCATCGCCAGAAAGCCTTCACCAATAAAATCATACATCAGGTCAAATTTGTATTTGCTGGCCGCACCTTTACACATTTTAAAGGCAGTATGCATAATAAATGAACGCATATATTTGTCTAAGCTGGCACCTAGCTCATCGAGCATATCTAGTTGTTGCTTGCGTGCCTTAGCTTGATCGACCTTGATTAAGGTCAGGCGCATCATTTCATCATCAATAGTTTGATCTACGGGATAATCCGTTAATAGCTGCTTTGCCACTTGCTCATCAAGTTGCATTGCAAGTACCGCCAAACCGACCGATTTTAAACCTGTTTTAATCGCATTTTCAGGAATAATTTTTTCAGCTTTATGCGCATATTTGAGTAAGCGTTCTATTTGCAGTGCTAGATCGTCAAATTCAGCACCACCATAGAGTCGGTTGAGAAAATACTGTGCCATCAGCTGATGTTGAGGTTCATTAAACAAGCTTTGATGGGTGTTTTGGATGCGGTTCTTGAGCCAAACTTGAGCATCATTCAAACGTTGTTTCAAAATCGGATCTGAATGGTAGTCTAATTGTTGATATTGTTCTAAAAGTTGATCTAGTTCAGCAAGTTTGGACATGTTGAGGCTCAATGATTTTCGGCATGTAAAAGCATAATCTGCTTCAATCAAAACTACTATGACAAATATAAAGCTAAGCGTTTAAAAATAAGTCAGTCCGTATGGATATGCCCTTTAAAACCTATCATGAGCAGACATTTGCAATAAATTGTACTCTGGTGTTTATGACAGATAGGAGAGTTGAGTATACTGATGAAAATACAATAAATTCGAGCCATGTATGCGTGATCCTGAAATAGAAGTAGAACTTAAATCAGAGCTTGAGTCGGAAAATCTCAGTCTTAAACTCATTGAAGCGCAATACGCCCTAAAAAATACCCGAGGCAAAAAAAATGCTAAAAGTCTAGTGATATTGGTTAGTGGCATTGAGCTGGCAGGAAAAGGGGAGTCGGTCAAACAGCTTCGTGAGTGGCTTGATCCACGTTATTTAAGAGTTAAAGCTGATCCACCGCATTTAATGAACATCAACACACCTTTTTGGCAGCCCTATACTCGCTTTATTCCCGCTGAAGGGCAGATGATTGTATTGTTTGGCAATTGGTATAGTGATTTGTTGGCAACCACATTGCATGTCTCAAAACCCTTTGATGACACTTTATTTGAAACCTATACCCAGCAAATGCAAGCCTTTGAACAAGATTTAGAAAACAACCATGTGGATGTGGTCAAAGTTTGGTTTGATTTGTCATGGAAATCTCTGCAAAAGCGGCTTGATAAAATGGATGCATCTGAGCAGCGATGGCATAAGTTACATGGACTGGATTGGCGCAATAAAAAACAATATGACAGTCTGCAACGCTTACGTCGTAAATTCACAGATGATTGGCTGATTATTGATTGTGAAGATGAACAGCAACGTGATCATCTCTTTGCCGAACATGTATTAAAACATTTAACCGCTTTGCCGAATCATGCTTTGAAAGTACGGAGCAAATGGCAACAAGCGCCGGTGCCTGAGGTGCTGTTACAACCCAGCACTGAGGTGTTGATTGAGGAAGACTATAAGGCTGAACTGAAAAAACTGACTAAGAAAGTTGCAGCCGCGCTTCGAATGGATGGGCGAAAAACTGTAATTGTATTTGAAGGCATGGATGCAGCAGGCAAAGGTGGCGCGATTAAACGCATTGTGAAAAAACTTGATCCTCGTGAATATGGGATTTATAACACGTCTGCCCCTGAAAAATATGAACTGGCGCGTCCCTATTTATGGCGCTTTTGGAACAAGCTTTTAGATGAGGAAAATATTTCGATTTTTGACCGCTCATGGTACGGCAGAGTATTGGTTGAACGTGTCGAAGGCTTTGCTTCAGATGTGCAATGGAAACGCGCTTATGATGAAATTAATCGTTTTGAAAAAGATTTGTCGGACACGCAAACTGTGGTGGTAAAATTTTGGTTAGCCATTAGCAAGGAAGAACAAGAAGCAAGGTTTAAAGCACGGGAACAAACACCGCATAAACGCTTTAAAATTACCAGCGAGGACTGGCGTAACCGTGAACGTTGGGATGATTATTTAACTGCAGCAGCGGACATGTTGCAAAGAACAGATACTGAGTATGCGCCGTGGTATGTGATTGCGACCAATGATAAATACTCAGCCAGAATTCAAATTCTAAAAGCTTTACTCAAGCAATTAAAAGTGGAATAGCTACATGAGCGATTTATAATGGTTATATGAGTTTTTTTAGCAAAAAAGCGGATGATTCATCCGCTTTTTTTGCTTTAAAATTAGCTTACTACATTGGCTTTCTGTTTTTGTTGAATGCTCTTTGCCAGTTTATAGCTTTCTTCAACATGCGCTTCAGCCACTTTTTTCATGACAATATAACCCAAACTTGCCGCAATAATTGAGCCGCCTAAAGGAATGAATTTGGTCACTTGTTTGGTTAAAACTTTAGCCGCGATGTTGTTGAGTGAACTTTTTGCTGCGGTACGTGCCACCACTAAACCTGAAAATTCAAAGCCACGTTTACGCAGTTCATTCCAATGCACTTTTTTCGTTGCAGGATCATAGACCGTGATTTGCTCAGGGGACAATCCAAAACGAGTATTGATGTCAGGGATTAGCATGGACAGCATACCGACATCAATCACCACATCTAAAAAGGGAACAGGAATGACTGCTGCGCCCGCAGATACATAAGAGCGCTTTTTGACCAATTCTAGGCATTCTTGGCGGATTTGTTCTAGATCTAAATTCGGGTCGATTGAGTCTGGAATTTTGTCTATCTTCATAACAGGTCACCTAAAATATCGATTTGATTTTTGTGTTAAAAACGCGATTTTTAGCACGCTTTTCTAAAGTTTTATGATGTCTATGAAACAAAAGTGACATACTCAGTTTAAGATGTATAGTAATTTATGTTTATGATTTTGTGCATTTATGAACAGTTCTGTTTAAGCACAATCACAAAGAGGGATTATGGGGATTCATGTTATTCAAAGCCAGCAAATTGAGGTGTTGGTACAAGGCGTATTGCTACGTATTCAGCAGCCGTCAAAGCATCCTTTTGCTGTCCTGGGTACTGAACATTTTGTGGTGCCGAGCCCCGCTATTCAAGAGTGGCTGACCCAAACCATTGCAGAACAACAAGGCATCAGTGCCAACAGTCAATTTCATCAGCGTATTCGTGGCTTTCAATGGTTTTGTTATCAACAAGTGTTAGACGATAAAGACCATGTGCGTAAAGCGAATATTCCACGCTTAATGATGAAATGGCGTGTTTATCAAACCTTAAAAACCTTTATTGATACCGATGACAATCAGCTTCACTCAGATCATCCTTTATTTGCGATTGTGCAGCGGATTTATGACAGTGCTTCAACACTTGAACAAAGTGTTGAAAAACAGCTCAAAAAACAAAGTATGTTGTATTGGGTGTCTGAGCAAGTCTCTAAGCTGTTTACTAATTACATGCAGTACCGTGGCGAGTGTCAAAAAAATTGTGAAGGCCTATGTACTTGTCCTACCAACTGGTTGAGCCAGTGGGGTGCAAATCAGGCTTTAGATATTGAACAGTTATTCCCACACAATAAAGATCAAGATGTCAGTTTTAAGTTTAATCAAGCACAAGAGTTAGAGCTGTGGCAGCGCTGGTTATGGCAACATACCTTTCATGATGATTTTGTTGAAATGCAAACTATTGATCTTGAATTTTGGAAGGTCATGGATGATGAGATAAGCCGAATGGATGCCTTAAAAAATCTACCAAAGCAGGTGATTATTTTTACGCTGTTAGACTTGCCGCCCTCCCAATTGCAGTTTTTACGTCGCTTGGGACAGTATCTTGATGTACTGATTTTGCACTACAACCCTTCGCAAGAATACTGGGCGGACAGCGTCGATCCAAATTGGAAAAAGCGTTACGATTTAAGTGTGAAAGAACGATTTATTGCGAAAAATCCGAACGCCTCAGATGAAGATATTGAGCGATTTTTTGATGCTTTCACTTTAAATTTTAATGCTGAAGTTCGTGAGTCACGCCATCCGTTATTGACTCGGTTTGGCAAACAAGCACGTGATCATTTCTCGATACTCTCTAATCTATCTTCAGGTGAAGAAGGACAATGGATTGATGCCTTTGTGGATGAGTATCCGAGCCATCTGTTGGGTAAATTACAGTCCGATATTCTGTATTTGGTTGAGCCTAAACAGCAAGGGTATGTATTGGCGGAAAATGATGATTCCATTCAAATTCATGTCTGCCATTCGGGGCTGAGGCAGCTCGAAGTTTTAAAAGAACAATTGATTCACTGGTTGTCGCAAGGTACACCTGAACATCCACGACGTCCCAGTGATATTTTAGTTTTGGCCCCTGATTTAAAGCAGATGGAACCACTTATTCGGAGCGTATTTCCGCAAAGCAGTTTTCAAGACGGCGTATTCTTGCCTGTGAAAATTGCAGGAGTGACCCAGATTGATGTAAACAATGCATGGCGCGCTGTACTGGGGCGTATTCAGCTGGTGACTGGACGCTTTAGCTTAGAAGATTTTGCAGATTGGCTGAGCCTCAGTGCTACACAAATTCGTTATGAACTTGATATTGATCGTACCGAGCGTATGGTTGAGTTATTGGTCAATGCAGGCTTTAAACGCGGTTTAGACGCTGAACATTTACAGCAAAGTTTAAGCGCGGAGGATCAAGATTATCGTTTCAGTTTTAAATTTGCACTGGATCGTTTGGCCTTAGGTATCGCGATTCCTGAACATACCATGTTTGATGAGACTTTAAGTTTTGCGCATGTACTGAGTCGTGATTTTGAATTAATTTCCAAGCTCATTGAAATTTATCAAGACTTTGCTGTACGCCGTGATTGGATGATCATGCATGAGCAAGGTTTGCGTAAACCCGTGGAGCAGTGGCTTGATATTTTAAAACAAGAGATTGAAGAGTTTCAAAATGCAGGGGTTGAAACCTTACAAGCCGTACATAAAATCGTGAAAAAGCAGTACACCATGCTGACTTTGTCATACAACTATGACAAAGATAAACCGCAGCAGCATGAGTTGTATCATATTCAATTACCGTTACCTTATTTGCTCGAAGAAATTCAAAGTAGTTTAGATAGTCAGCTTGAACAGGCACTTCCGACAGGACAAATTACCTTTAGTCAGATGGGTCACATTCGTCCGCTACCTTATAAATTGATGGTGGTGCTGAATTTAGACAGCGGTAAATTTCCAAACCGTAATACCCAAGTGCCTTTTGATTTGATGAATTTACTCAAACCACAATTAGGAGATCGTTCACGCTTAGAAGATGATCAAGGCGCATTTTTAGATGCCGTTTTGCTGGCGCAGCAGAATTTATGGCTGTTTTATAATGGCTTTGATGTCAGTGATGGTGAAGTGCGTGAGCCTTCTAGTGTTTTACAAGAATTGATTAGCCATTTAGGTTTTATTACCCGCTCAGAACATAGCGCAATTGATGCCGAAACAGATGAGGCAAAGCGTGATTCAGCACCGACTACTTCTTTGAGTGGGATTGAAGTGGCAACCCATATTCAACAGTTGTATCAGGTGCATCCTCTACAGCCCTTTGACCCGATGGGATTTGATGGCATATCGACTCGCCGTTATCAAGATCAATGGTTTGAGGTGGCGAAACAGTTGCGGCAGGCCAGCCACAAGCGTGAACCGTGGGTCAATGATGTCTATATCAAACCCGATGAAAATGCCACAGTGATTGATGCCGGACAATGGATTCAAGATATTACTTTCCCTGCGCGCTTATATTTGAAAACTTTGGGCGTTGAAAATTTAAAACCGCAAGATATACCAGCACAACATGAGCCTTTGGTTTTAGATGGTTTAGGACGTTATGCGATTCGGGATTTTTTACAGCAACAAGGTGACACTGAATCATCTTTTGATCTGCGGATTCTGCAAGATCAGTTGCCAGTCGGCAAAGTACAACACAGTGTGTTAAACATGAGCTTGGCAGAGCAAGACAGCCTAAAACAAAGATTGCATCAGTACGCATCTGACATCACGCAAACCACACAGCGTCAATGGCGCGTTCGACCTGATCTTACCATGAACATTACGCTACCTAAACAGGCGGTCAGTACTTGGGTCAGCTTAGATGCATCCAGTGCGCGTGCCAAACGGCGTGCTAAAGTCTGGCTTGAATATTTACTCTGGTTAAACTTTTTAAATTTAGACGATCAGCGCTCAACCGCGCTCGAACGTATTGCTGTATTTAGTGATGCCACCCTTATCAATAGTGGCTTAACCACCACGCAAGCGAGAAGCTATTTGCAGGTTTGGCTCCATGCTTATGACTATGCCCAACAACAGCCTTTGGTTTTACCTGCGGCACTGTTGCTGTTATCGGCTGAAAAAGGCAAAGCACTAGAATGGCAGTCTGATGAATTTGGAAAATCCACCCTTGCCAACTTTAAAGATCTACAAAAGGAATGGGACAAGAGTGACTCATTTTTGCCTTTTGCTTTGGCTGATATGGAGTGGAGTAAGAAGCATCGTGATTGGCAGTTTATTTTACAAGAGCAGGACACCACAGCCTTACTTCAACACGCTTGTGATACCTACGCTTATGATTTATATGAGCCCATTTATCTCCATCAAACTGTGGTTGAGAAATAAGACATGAATACACAAAAAGTCTCGACTCAACCGATACAGGATATGCAGTTTAGTGGCCTGCATTGGATTGAAGCATCCGCAGGAACGGGTAAAACCTACACGCTGTCGAGTTTGATGGTGCGAATTTTATTGGAAAAATATTTACCCAGTCAGGTCATCGCGACAACCTTTACCCGAAAAGCTGCCGCAGAATTAAAAACGCGAGTACGGGCGCGCTTGGTTGAAACCCAAAAGTATTTTGAGGGCTGTAGAGAACTGACAGAACAACAGGTTTTGGCTCAAGCTGAACAAGCCGCAGACCCGTTGTTTCAAGTTTTGCTCAAGACATTTTCAAATCGAATAGGCTATGCCTGTGAGCGAATTAAATTGGTCATAGACCAGTTAGATGAGCTTTTTGTGGGGACGCTGGACAGTTTTAGTCAAAAGTTACTGCGTGAATTCGCCTTTGAAAGTGGCAAAATTGAATACGCGACCATTACCGACGATGCCAAACAATATAGTTATCAGCTGATTCATGATGTCTTGCGTGAATGGATTCAGTTACAACCTCAGCATACGGTTGATTACTTACTGTTTAATAAAAAACTTAAATCACAAGATGCTTATGTTGCTGTGGTTGAAAATAGTTTGAACTTTGCTTCTGCGCATTTTCAAGCGGTTCTGCCACCTGTCATGGATCTTGAAGCATTTACTCAAGAAATTGATGCATTGCTAACAGTGGATTTAAAGCAACTGGAAAGCTTGTCTGAGTATTATTTGGCTGAAGGTCAATACAATAAAATATTGGCGAAAAAATGGCGTGAACAGGCCAAGATGCAGCATTTTTTTCTGCAAGAGCTGCCCGATTTCTTTGAAGCCTTAAAACAACAAGGTGCGTATGCGCTGTTTGCTGCGCAATATGCCAACACGTTAAAACTAATCACTGAACTCACCACCAAGAAGCCTTTAAACAAATGCCCTGAAGATGTACTGAACAACTTTCAACAGCATACGGTCATCAAGGCGCTAAAGCATTTTATTGAAGTGCTTGCCAAGCTGAATCTCGATTTGGATCAGCTAGACAGCTATTTAAAATACCATCTTGCCAGTGAAGTGAAAAAACGTTTACCGCAAGTGTTACAGCAAAAAGGTGAAACCACCTTTGCACAGCAAATTCGTACTCTTGCTGAGTCTTTGCAAGGAGAGCAAGGGCAACGCTTTGCCAGTTACGTCCATGCAAGATATCCCTTAATTTTGGTGGATGAATTTCAAGACACCAATCAGGATCAGGACGACATGCTGGCGCAGATTTGGCGTCATTCAAAGCGGGTTGATCAAGGCTGTATGATCATGGTTGGAGATCGTAAACAAGCAATTTACGGTTTTCGTGGTGGCGATATGCTGACTTTCTTAAAAGCACATCAGGATGTGTTTGGCAAAGACGGTCATGCTTATCATCTGGTTCATAACCATCGCTCGGTTCAGCCCTTGGTTGAAGTGGTCGATGCATTATTTCAACGTCAAATTGATTTTGGCGAGCACGTCAGTTACACCCCAGTCCAAGCGGGCAGTCGTCCCCATCCAGCATTGATTGATCAGCAAGAGCTTAATCCGTCTCCACTGCGCTGGATTCAACTTGAAGATAAAGAGACTGAAGCCGAACAAGTCGCTTGGAATATTCGCCAACTGTTAAATCAGTCTATTCAAGGCGAGTTAAGTATTGCAGGTAGTCCTGCGCGTGGCTTAGATGAAAGTGATATTGCGGTGTTGTCTAAAAATCATGATGGCTTAGACAAAGTCCAATCTGCACTTGAGTATTTGGGGATAGCGTTCAATCGACCTTCCAAGAAAAGTGTTTTTGAAAGCCAAGTGGCGCGTGATGTAGGTGCAATACTTACCGCAATTATGCATCCTTTTGATGAAGCCAAAATTAAACGTGCGCTGCTCAGTCGGCTCTTGGGTTTTAATTTACAAAAGCTGATTCAACTGGAGATGCAGCCCGATGGCTTAAGTCACTACATAGAAAAATTTGATCAAATTCGTGAAGTATGGCTGAATCAAGGCTTTCTCACCGCATGGCAACTGTGTCTGAATCAATTTCAGGTGTGGACAATGTTGGTTGAAAAACAAAGCCGTGACAATGAGCGCGCAGTGGTAAATTTACGTCATTTAACCGAAACACTAAGTCAGCATAGTGAAAGCTATCAAGGTGCGCAGAATCTATATTATTGGTATTTAAAACAGCTCACTGCACCCATGCAACGTGAATGGGAAATGGAGCGGAAGCTATCCAATGATGCAGGTGTTCAGCTGATGACCATTCACCAATCTAAAGGTTTAGAGTTTAAAATTGTGTTTTTATTGGGTGCAGATAAGTCTGTCAACGAAATCAATAAAACCCTGAATTTTTCTAAAGCAGCGCGTATTCATCCACAGACGGGCAAAGTGGAAGAGCATCGAGTGGTCGCCATTCATGATAAAAATAATCTCGATGAAACAGCGATTGCACAGCATGAAGAGCGCAACTTAGCGGAACATCGACGCTTATGGTACGTGGCATTGACACGGGCAAGTCACCGTGTGTATGCCATGCTCAGCGATACTAAGGGCACATCAACGACGGGACTGGCTTTTTGGCGAGGACAGGGGGCAGACGCATTTACACATCCGTATAGTCTGATTCAGCCTTTAATTACCGAAAAACCATCCAAATTAAAAGGGCATACCACAGCGGAGAAAGCTGAATTACATGCAGCTGTTTTCCCATCGCAACGATTTTATCCACGCGCGAAAACCAGTTTTAGTTATTTGGCTCAGCATTTGACCCGAAAACAAATCCAAGATGCTTTGGCCGTGATGGATGCTGAACAAAGCAGTGCCGAGGATGAGCTGCATCAGCCTGTAATTGATGTGGAAGTAGCTCAGGAGCTGAGTCAAGAATTGAATCATGCGCCGATTGCATGGATCAAAGCCAATTTTCCGATGGGAACGCTGGCAGGTAATTTTTTGCATGAGATTTTTGAACATATCGATTTTAAAGATTCAGCGCATTGGTCACTGGAGCTTAAACGCCGTTTTAAAAATGATTATGTGATTTTATGGCGCGAGCTACAGGAAAAAGTCGCCAAAGCATTTCCGCACGAATCTGAACCTGATGCGTTATTAATTGACTTGATGGTGTCTTGGTTGGACGACATTTTAAAAACGCCAATTTTAAATCAGTTTAAGCTCAATCAATTACATCCAGATCAGCATTTGGCTGAGTTTCCATTTTATTTGGCACTCTCAGATCGCATCTTAGCCATTCCTCGTATTCACCAATTATTTCAAGAGTATGGCATCCTGATGCCTGATTTTAACGATGCCCATTCAGCACGTTATCTTAAGGGTGAGATCGACTTGGTGTTCTTCGATGGTCAGCGATACCATATTGCAGATTATAAAAGTAATTTTTTAGGTTTAAGTCAGGCAAGTTATCAAGCCAGTGCCATCCAAGACAGCATGAGCCATGCCAGTTATTGGTTGCAGGCAGGTTTATATTTGGTGGCACTGCATCGTTATTTGAAAATTCAGTTGGAAGATTATCAAATAGAACGAGATTTGGGTGGTGCAACCTATTTGTATTTACGCGGTATGAATGGGCAAGCCGAACAAGGTTATGTGTACTGGAAACCTGAAAATGAATTCATTTTGAGACTTGATGCAATTTTGGGTCATTTCACTGATGATAAAAACATCAAAACAGCGTGAAATATTGTGGTAATTAAATATTAAACATGATCTTGCGCTGTGGATAACAGTGTTTAGAACTCTGTTGATAACTTTGAGGATAACTGTGTGGAAAATAAACAGCAACGTGAGAGTCAAGCGCCACAGTGGGTCAGGACTTGGGCTGAATTCATTCTAAAACAGACTTCAAATGATACAAAAATAAATGAACAATCCATTAATTTAATTGAGCAAATTTTGCTTGCCAGTACGCAAGGCGACAGTTGTATAGAAAAACCTGAACAGAGCCTTGAACAGTTGCATCATTTGATAATTTCGGATGAGCAAGCCAGCAATCAAACAGTTGCGCCTTTTGTGTTTGATGATCAGTATCTTTATTTGTATCGCTACTGGACGTTAGAGCAGCGTCTGGCCCTTCAAATTCAGCGCCTGACACAGCAAAACATTGACACTGTAGATGTCCAGTCTTTCGAGCACTTACTTGAAGATGTTCATCAAAAAAGTGCCCTGAACATGGTCGCTAAAAATGCTTTAAATATTATTACAGGTGGTCCAGGCACGGGTAAAACCTATACCTTAGCGCGAATTATTGCAGTATTAAGTCAAAGCATGCCGGATATTCGTATTGCGATGGCAGCCCCAACGGGTAAAGCTGCGCAGCGCATGAAAGAAGCGATGCAAAGCTCATTTGCAGATGAAAAGCTAAATGCTTTAGGTTTGGTCTCCGCGCGCTTAAAACAACAAGATACGTTCACTTTGCATCGACTTTTGGGGCTAGGTACGCAGTTTAAAGCTAGATTTAATCTAAAACAGCCCTTGCCTTATGATGTGATCGTGATTGATGAAGCCTCGATGCTCGATCTGAATTTAGCAACGTTGCTCTTTGAAGCTGTACCCGATCATTGTCGACTGATTTTATTGGGCGATGCCAATCAGTTGGCATCTGTCGATGTCGGCTCTGTATTGGCAGACTTACAACACGTTAAGGCACTGGCAGAAAATCGAATCAATCTGATCACCTCGCGCCGTTTTAAGGAAGGGGCACGCATTGGTCAGACCGCTCAGTTTATACAAAACCATAAAATTGATTCTGCACAGATACTCCAAGCATTTGAACATGAAATTGTGACAGCAGGTGAGCTTCAGGCTATTGCTTTAAAACAAGGAATGAATGATGTGGTGCAACTTGAATACATCCCAGATCAAATCAGCGCAGTTGCCTTAAGTCAATATTATGAAAAACTGAGTTCAGGCTATCAAGATTACTTCCATGCGCTAGAGCGGTATATGAGCAATGGTTATGCTCAAGAGGATGTGCTGAAGGTTATTGAAGCTTTTGATCGTTACCGCATTTTAACCGCGATTCGCTATGGTGAATTGGGTCTAGATCGTTTAAATGATGAAATGCAAAAGGCCTGCCTCAGACTAATGCCTCGCATTGTAAAACAGGGCGACTGGTATATAGGACGTCCCGTAATGATGAGCTATAACGATTATCAGTTGGGGATCTCGAATGGCGATATTGGGTTGTGTTTTAAGCACAGAACTCAAACGGATCTGTTCGAAGTTTATTTTCCAAGTTTAGACAAATGGATACCTGCAACGCGATTGCCGAAATCAATACAAACTGCTTTTGCCTTGACCATTCATAAGTCTCAAGGTTCTGAATTTATGCATACTGCTGTGGTTCTAGATGACTCTGCAACCAAACTCTTAAGCCAAGAGCTGATTTATACCGCAATAACCCGTGCAAAATCAGTGGTCAGCCTGCTGGTTAGTCCAAATGCATTACGACAGGCATTGACCATAGAAACTACAAGATGCAGCGGTTTGGTCAATAAAATGAATAAGATAGTTTTATCAAACATTTAAAAATGTTAATGTATTTTGTAAGCAATGGCGTACAAAGATTCAAGAAATTAGCGCATAGAGCTTCTTGTTTTTTTTTGCGATGATTGCATACATAAAGTGTTCAACATGGAAAGTTGAATAAAATCGCACAATAATAATAACTTAAAGTCGTGAGACTGCGACCTTACAAGATGTAAGAGATAAAAGAGGAAACTTACAGCCGCTAAGCCTTGTAGTTTTGGGAGAGACTACAGGGCTTTTTTATGACTAAAAAATAATCAAATTAATACATTGATTACATGCTGTACGAATTTACTTACACAAAGATACGAAAAGTGTGACTTGCGCATCATTTTTATTCTGTCATAATAGATCTCATAAGGAATGGAAACTCTTGAGAACATGGAACGTCTACACAATAAAAGTGAAAGAATCACTTAGAATAAAAATATAAATAATATAATCATAATTAAAATATAAGAATCTACAGCGCAGAAAAGCCCCTAAGTTTACTTAGGGGCTTTTCTTATTTTAAAGCTTAATTTTATATAGATGAAGCTCAAATAAAATTAATTCACTAATTGACTCACTTTGATGTAGACAATCCTCATCTAAACAATATTGGATTCCATCTGATCTGAACCAAAAAGAGAGCGTCTGTTTTCTTTCGAAATTTTTGGACATTGCTTTGATATTTGATACAGCACATGGGCAAGCGCAGGCAAGTGCGTACCCACTACAGATTTTCCAGTGTTTAAAAACGATATACTGATATCTCGCTCCGGGTCAGCCCAGCACAAAATATTGGAAAAACCCAAATGACCAAAAGCTTGACCTGTATTGGGTCCAAAAATTCCAACGGGATTGCTTCCTAACATTGGACCGAGTGCATAACGCATTGGCGCAAGGAGATTGCGGTCAATGGTGACATTGGAGGTTGGAAGCGTTGCGCGGAACACTGTTTCTGGGCTTAAAATCTTTTTACCTTGATAGCTACCACCATTGAGCAGCATTTCAAAAAAACGATTGGCTTGTTCTGCAGAGGTATAGATATTGCCAGCAGGGCAGACAGTATCCATAAACCTGGAGTCATTGGTGACATCCACGGCCAATTGTAAGCCACCACCCAAAACTCGATTTAAATAAAGATCTGTACCCAGTTTAGGATGCATTCCTGTTGGATAGTTTAATGCTACTTGATCACGCAATTCAGCTTTTAAGCCATAATTAAAAAAGGGCATGCCCATAGGTTTTTCAATATGCTCATGCAAAAAAACACGCATATCTTGCCCTGTCACACGTTCAACCAATTCACCTAAGATATAACCTGCCGTGACCGCATGATAAGACAGTTGTGAGCCTGCACGACTGATTGGTTTTGCTGCATAAAGATGCTGTAAAATTTGTTCACGATCGAATAACAGCTCAGGCGTGACTTCAGTTTCAATTTTTGGAATGCCACCCCGATGTGACAATAAATGAAAGATCGTGGCACGACTTTTGCCATTTGTGGCAAATTCAGGAATATAGTGACTGACAGGATCAAGTAAGTTGATTTTACCTTGTTCATTGAGCAAATGAACCAACATGGCATTCACGATTTTTGATGCGGAAAATAAACAAACTGGCGTATCAGGTGTCGCAATCACATGTGGCTGATCTTGAATTTTCTGATTTTTGTTATGCTGAGCAGCGACTCGGCTATATCCCAAACTTCGATTCAGCACGATTTGACCATGACGCCGTATACACATACTGATCATGGGATGATTTCCAGTCCTGTATAAGCTTTCGACACTCTGCCAAATTTTATCTATTTGTGTTTGGGTCATACCGCCTAGCTCAGGTGCAACTTCATGCTGTGCGGCCATAATGCTGCTTAAGTCAGCAGGGACGTGATGGGTATTGGTTGAAAATAATTTCACGCGGCATCCATTTCTTATCTGTTGTTATTAAAATCCAGTGTGCAACGATCTCGGTTTAAAGTCAGTGTCTGATGTGCCCTAAAATTTGAGTTAAATATGCAAGCGTAATTAAAGCGGGATAACTTTGCAATTTGAGGGTCGTTCCTTTAAAATAGTCCACTGCTGTAGTGATGCACGGCAGTCAGCTTGGTTTTGAAGAACGAAGTTGATTTGTATCAAACACTTATCTTATAAGCATCTCGGAGAAATCGAATGGCTTTAACAAATGCAGACCGCGCAGAGATCATCGCTAAATTTGCTCGCGCAGAAAATGACACTGGTTCACCAGAAGTACAAGTAGCTCTTTTGACTGCACAAATCAATGATTTGCAAAGTCACTTTAAAGCACACAAGCACGACCATCATAGCCGTCGCGGTCTAATCCGTATGGTTAACCAACGTCGTAAGCTTCTTGATTACCTTAAAGGTAAAGATGCTACTCGTTACGCTGCATTGATTGCTGATTTAGGTTTACGTCGTTAATTCGATTAAACTTTTATTTTCGGATTATTGCATGTTAAGTGCTGTATTACTGAAAGCTAAAGTCTGTCTAGATTTGTCTAGATAAAGGAGAAGGGGCGATGTTTCGCTCCTTCTTTGTGTCTCAAATTCGTATTTTACTCATTTAAGAGTAGGTTCATTGTCTGGTGAGGTCGGCTTCTAAGCTTTGTCATTTAAAACCCATGTTGTGAATGCCAAACCTTAGGGGTCTCCACTAGAATAACTGTTCAAAAGAACTAGGAAAATAAAACATGTCAATGTTTAATATTATTCGTAAAGAATTCCAATATGGTCAACATACTGTTGTATTAGAAACAGGTCGTGTTGCGCGTCAAGCAAACACGGTTGTCATCACGATGGGTGGTGTTACTGTTCTTGTTGCAATCGTTGCACAGCCAAAAGCAAAAGCGGGTCAAGACTTCTTCCCGTTAACTGTAAACTATCAAGAAAAACAATATGCTGCTGGTCGTATCCCAGGTGGTTATGGTAAGCGTGAAGGTCGTCAATCTGAGTCTGAAACTTTAATTTCACGTTTAATTGACCGTCCAATTCGTCCATTATTCCCAGAAGGTTTCTATAACGAAATTCAAGTCACAGCGACTGTTGTTTCTTCTGACAAAACCATGGATGCTGATATTGCTGCAATGATTGGTACCTCAGCTGCAATGTCAATTGCAGGTGTTCCATTTGCAGGCCCAATCGCAGGCGCACGCGTGGGTCTGATCAACGGCGAATATATTTTGAACCCGAACCACGAACAGTTAAAAGAATCTGATCTTGATTTGGTTGTTGCAGGTACTGAAGCTGCGGTACTCATGGTTGAATCTGAAGCGAAAGAGCTTTCAGAAGACCAAATGCTGGGCGCTGTACTTTTCGGTCATGACGAAATGCAAATCGTGATCCAAGCGATCAAAGAATTTGCGGCAGCTGCAGGTGCAGTTGCATCAACTTGGGTTGCTCCAAGCAAAAACGAAGAACTTCTTGGCAAATTAAAAGAAGCATTCGAAGCGAAAATCTCTGAAGCATATACAATTGCTGTGAAACAAGATCGTTATACAGCACTTGATGCACTTCATGCTGAAGCTGTGGCTCAGTTCGTTCCAGAAAATGACGAAACAGGTATTGCTGCTGAAGTTGACGAATTATTTGAAGATTTAAAATACCGTACAGTACGTGACAACATTTTGTCTGGTAAACCACGTATTGATGGCCGTGACACGAAAACTGTTCGTGGTATTGATGTTCAAGTGGGCGTATTGGGCCGTGCACACGGTTCAGCATTGTTCACTCGTGGTGAAACTCAAGCACTCGTAACGACTACACTTGGTAATACTCGTGATGCGTTGATGGTTGATACATTGTCAGGGACTAAAACTGATAACTTCATGTTGCATTACAACTTCCCTGCATACTCTGTAGGTGAAACAGGTCGTGAATCTGGTCCTAAGCGTCGTGAAATTGGTCATGGTCGTTTGGCGCGCCGTGGTGTTCAAGCCGTGCTTCCACCCGCTGATCGCTTCCCGTATGTGATTCGTATTGTATCTGACATTACAGAATCTAACGGTTCATCTTCAATGGCTTCTGTATGTGGTGCATCTCTATCACTTATGGATGCAGGTGTTCCACTTAAAGCACCAGTTGCAGGTATTGCAATGGGTCTAGTGAAAGAAGGCGAGCGTTTCGCAGTTCTTTCTGACATCTTGGGTGATGAAGATCACTTAGG
>CAZOGM010000004.1:0-14549 GCA_964579445.1 uncultured Acinetobacter sp. | reverse complement strand
AACGGTACAGTTCGCGTATTTGGTGAAACTAAAGCGGCTGCAGCTGCGGCAGTTGCGAAGATCCAAGCACTTACTGCTGAAATCGAGCCAGGTACAATCTATATGGGTAAAGTGATCCGTATTGTTGAATTTGGTGCGTTCGTAAACATTCTTCCAGGTACTGATGGTCTTCTTCATATTTCACAAATCTCGAATGAACGCATTGCGAACGTTTCAGATGTGTTGACTGAAGGTCAAGAAATCAAAGTCCAAGTGGCTGATGTTGACAACCGTGGTCGTATCAAATTAACCATGAAAGATATCGAACAAGCTCAAGCTTAATCGATCTAATTTCAAGTAAAAAAGTCCGCTTAATGCGGACTTTTTTATGGCATGATCAAAGTACGCATTTAGATCAACACTTATAATTCATGCAAACTTATTATTTTTATTTAAATTCGGCTGAAGCCTACACTTACGTGACGAAAGTGCCACTCGCAGAAAAAGAACCTGAGTTTATATGGGTCGATTGTACGCGTGCAGATGTGATTCATCGCGCGGAAGCATGGCAAAAAGAAATGCTAGAACATACTCAAATCACGCTGAATGAATATCATCTTCGAGATATTTTAAACTTGGAACATCCTTGTGTATTTGATGCAATGGATGATTATAATTTACTGATTTTTAGAAAACTCATTACACCTGATGACAAAATCAATGCAGGTGATGCTGCATTAGAAAAACATGAAAGTGTCTTTGGACTTGCCACCACCCCGATTAGTTTTATTTTAAGTGCACAGGTTTTGATTACCGTGCGAGAGGCGGGAAATCGTGCCATTGAAGCGTATATTGAACGCACTGAAACCATTTTGTGTCGGCCCATTGAGGAACAAAATAAACCGAGAAAATTGGCACTCAATCCACTCGATCTTAGCCTAAGATTACTAAATAGCATGGTCGATGGTTATCTGGATTTACGCATACCTTTAACCCGCCGAGTTGAATTTTGGCAACAAGAATTACTGCAAGGGCATAGACGCTTTACTCAGTGGAATCAGTTGCTACAAGAAAATATGGCATTTCAACAAATGGAAAATTTGTGTGAAGAACAAATTGAAGCATTGCTAGAGCTGCGCGATGAAATTGTTGAAAATTACTCGCACATGAAAGGTAAAAAAAGAGCTGAGAAACAGGATATTATGCTGGTTCGAGTAGATGATTTATCCAGCCACATTGAGCGTATTCAAAAACACACCGCACGCTTACGCAGCGCAATACAAGCCGCGATGGATTTACATTTTTCTGCTATTGCCAATCAAACCAATGAGAATATGCGAATATTGGCCATTATTACCGCCATCTTTGCACCGTTAACATTACTCACTGGCATTTATGGAATGAACTTCGACATCATTCCGGGACTTAAAGATCCAATGGGCTTCTGGATCATGATGGCAGCAATGCTGATCTGTACAATCGTCTTGATCATCTTCTTTTACCGCCGTCATTTGGTTGGGCGGGGTGAACGCAGCGTGATGGATATGTTGGCACAGCAACATAAGGATCAACACGTCAATCTCTTTTGGTTCTTGGACTATGAACCCATCAAACAAACCCTGAAAGAAGTTGAGAAAATCACTAAATTCAAATAATCATCGTTTAAATAACGATATTCATTATGTCTCACTAAGATTGTATGTGTTCAACAGATGCCTTTTTTAAAATAAGATAAAGCGCATCTTTGAGTTTGAGTTTTTTGCGTTTTAAACATTCGATATCCTCATTAATCAAATTGACAGGATCTTGTTCGAGCTGTGTAATTTGTCGATCCAACTCATCATGATCAAGCATCATTTTGGCAAAATGCGGATCATCGTGTAGCAAGATTTGCATGATATCCCGATGCTCAGGAAACATATTTTTCAGTTTTTTATTCATGATTTTCGTGTTCATAGTCGATGTATCTACCTCATTTTAAAATGGAGAGGGGGAGAAGATTAATCAGTGTGAAAAATCTTCATCGCGCTGTAAATAAATAAAACATGATTAAGTTTGCATAAAATTAACTTTTATTGATGTGCGAATGTTTCACTTGCTTGCGCAGTTGCTGCACTTCATCAATTAAATCAAGCATCATAGCAACGGCAGAAAGACTGGCTTCAAAATCACGTTGCAAACGATAGGCACGCCTTGCTCGGGTCAATTCCTCTCCAAAGAATTGATGAATTCGAGTATCTGTACGAGCAGGTAAAATTTCATACTCTAAAAGTTGTAGAACCCATTCTGGGCTTTGCCCACAGGCTTGGGCAAAATGCTGTAAATCAAAAATATAATGTTCGTCAACTATTTCAGCTTCTAAACATCCATTTTTAATGATTTCTCGATATTGAATCGTCGTCATCTCAGCTCTCCTTTAGTTGGATCGAGGATTAAAGTGCGAAAAGGCTTTGGCAAAATCTTCATACGCATGTACGTGTTGCTCGGTTTCCGCTTTTGGGTAAACAATATTTAAAATGAGGTATAGGTGTCCCGGAACTTTGGCCGGAATACCTTTATCTTTAAGTCGAAGTTGTTTGCCATAGACTGTATTTTGGGGAATAGTCACCATGATTTTACCCGCTGGTGTGAGCACTTCTATGTTCTGACCCAGTGCTGCTTCCCATGGGCTAATGTCAATGTTGTAATAGATATCTGCATTTTCAACGCGCGTGTTCAGGCTATTTTTATAATGAATTTCAATGTATAAATCACCTGCTTCGCCGCCATTGATACCGGCTTGACCTTGTTTACTTAGGCGAATGTGTTGACCTTGTTTCATCCCTTTCGGTATTTTAACTTCTAAGGTTTTACGCTGAACTTCCGCTTCGCCGTGGGCATTGAAACTGGGAATGTGCAGGGTAATATTTTGAGTCGCACCGTGAAATGCCACGTCTAAATCTACCTCTAAACGCGCATGCTGATCCTCACCACGTAAGGGTCTATTTGAATGAGAAGTCTGATTGTGATGGGAATAATAGTTGCCACCACCAAAACCTTGCCCAAAGCGACCAAACAAATCTTCAAAACCGTTGTAGTGATCCGTGCGCTGTTGGTTTGAATGGGTATGATCGCCTCGAAAGTCATCTGTGCCGGTATGACCAAATGCATCTGCACCTTGCGGATGATCAAGCTCGAAATCGTATTGTTTTTTCTTTTCTGCATCACTTAAGCTGTCATAAGCAATATTAATCCTTTGCATCATCTCTTCTGCATTGGATTCTTTGCTGACATCAGGGTGATATTTTCGGGCTAATTTTCGGTATGCTTTTTTGATGTCATCTACTGTGGCATCACGCTTTAAACCCAGTTCTTCATAATAGTTTTTTGCCATTACGCTAAAATGACCGTTGATTATGTTTTAACCATTATGAGCAGAGTTTCTGTGACTACAATATGTCTCGTTGGTGATTAATTGTTTCTAAACTTTACCAAAGCCCATTGATATTGATTAAAAGTGAGATTTATGTGAACCCAGTCACTTTTTTTATATATTTCAATGATTTTAAGATTTGTTAAATCGAATTGAATGTTGAGTTTTAATTTTTAAAATAAATAGCGAGCAATAAAAAAGAGTGGAAACTTTCCACTCTTTTATTTAATTCGAACTGAGCATCAAAGACCTTAGCTTAAGTGCTCACCAAATAATCCCAAGGCTTCTTCTGCGCTAAAGCTATACTGAGTGCTACAGAACTGGCAATCCATATTGATAGGATTTTGAACTTCAAGGGTTTCACGTACAGATTCAACGCCAATTTGTTCGAGTGCGGTTGCACAGCGTTCACGTGAGCAGGTACAGCCAAACTGTAGTTTTTCAGCTTCAGGTAAGCGCACTTCTTCTTCGTTATATAAACGATATAAAATTTCTTGTGCATCGAGCTGAGTCAATTCTTCAGCTTTTAAAGTTTCAGTCAATAGCGTGAGACGTGGCCAGATATCTTCATCAACTCGTTGCTGTTCTTCTTCATTGTTACGCGGTAACAATTGAATGAGTAAACCACCCGAACGTTGCGTTGAGCTTGCAAGTACAATCCGTGTTGGAATTTGTGCTGACAAATCATAATATTGCATTAAACATTTGGCTAAATTCGGTTTATCGAGTGGCACGATACCTTGATAACGTTCACCAAACTCAGGTTCAATATTGATAAATAAGACAGGGTTCAGCAAACTTGAAAGTACCGTACTGCTGTCTTCTGCCTGATTAAAATGTGGATCTTCTTCGTAATCCGCCAAGGCACGCAATTCACCTAAGTGATTACATTCAGCCATCGCCCATTTTAAAGTGCCCGCAGCTTGAATTTGGAGGCTAATACGTCCTTTAATTTTGAGTGTACTTGCCAGTAAAGCGGTGGCGCTAAGCATTTCACCCAGCAGCACTTGAATGGCAGGTGCATAGTCTCTTTGAGATAAAATGGTTTGCAAAGTATCTTCAAGATGAACCACTTCACCGCGTACAGGGCTATTTTCAATAAAAAAACGTTGACGTAAATCAGACATAAAATTCTCCAAATCCCTGCTTAGATGGTGACGATATTGTAAATCACAAGTTAATTCTCTTCATCACGACAAACATTAATCTGATCGGGTATATGTTGTGCTTTATGTAAGCTTGAGTGATGCAGTAAATCAATCCGATCGCGTTGTTCCTCGACATCATTTTTTTCCAGTTTTTTAGCATCACTTTCAAAAATATGTTCAAGTTCACCTAAGAAGTTACGATAACTCTCATAGACTTTTTGTTCATCTGTATAGATGCGCTGTTGTTCCGCAATTAGCTTTTCATCATAATCTCGGAAAATTTCAATGCTATTTTTAGCATCTTCTTCTGAAACACCGACAATACACAGAGCGCGATACGCCATACCCAGTGATGACAAATAGGTTTCACGCCAAATATACTCAATGCCTAAGTCTTTAAGCAAATGCATGTGATAGCGATCACGGGCACGCACCACTAAAAGCAGGGTCGGATAATTCAAGCGGATATGTCGTGCTACATTCATTGAGACTTCAACATCGTCAATGGCGAGCACGAAAACTTTGGCGTGTTGAATGCCAGCTGAGCGTAAAATTTCGGGCTGATTGGCATCGCCATAATAGAGTTTACCGCCATATTTTCGAACAAAATCTATTCGATCAATATTATTATCTACGGCAGTAAAAGCAATACGTTGCATATGGGCCAAACGCGCAACAATCTGTCCCACCCGTCCAAAACCCGCAATAATCATCGCTGCATGTGCATCTGGAATATCATCGTATTCGGGTGCCGTGTTCTTTTCAAATAAAGGCACTAACCATTTTTGAACTAGCCAAAAGAGAATAGGGGTGAGTGCCATGGAAAGTGTCACGATCAGCGTCACGGGATCTATCAGTGCTTGGCTCATCACATTTTCACTGCGCGCTACCGCCAGAACAACGTAGGCAAATTCACCGCCTTGGGCTAGACACACCGCAATTAAAATACTTTGCTTCCATTCGTAGCGGTAATACCGTGCAATGGCGAGCATCAATAGGGCTTTGATGAAAATTAATAGCAATGCTCCGCCAATAATTAACAGTGGCATCTCAAGCATCAAACCTAGCGGTGTGCTCATGCCCACAGTCATAAAAAATAGACCCAACAACAAGCCTTTAAAAGGATTAATACTGGCTTCAAGCTCATGGCGGAATTCTGAATCGGCGAGTAATACACCCGTTAAAAATGCGCCCAAAGTGGTACTAATACCAAGCACGTCCATGAGCACCACCACAGCAATCACAATGAACAATCCTGCAGCAGTAATCAGTTCCGTGGCACCACTTTTCACAATAAAGCGAAAAAATGGACGCATCACGTAACGGCTAAACAAGAACAAACCTGTAAAAGTGGCAATTACAGCAGCGAAATAGGCAATACCATGATGGCTCGACTGACTTCCTGCCAGTAACGGAATCAGTGCAATGAGTGGAATGGCTGCGATGTCTTGAAACAGTAAAATCGAAAAAGATTGCTGACCATGTGTGGTGTTCATCTGCTGCTGTTCAGATAGAAGCTGTAGCACAAAAGCAGTTGATGACAGCGCTAATGCAAAACCAATAACAAAACTGGCAGATAGAGATTGTTGGAACAGTAGCCAAGCCGTGCCCATTAAGACCACACCAGTGATTAACACTTGCGCCGAGCCTAATACAAAAATCGAGCGGCGCATTTGCCACAGTCTTTGCGGACGTAGTTCTAAGCCAATCAGAAACATCAGCAGAATCACGCCAAACTCCGCCAAATGCATAATGGCATCTGCATCTTGTGCAATATTCAATACACTTGGACCGAGCAAAATGCCCGTAAATAGATAGCCCAGAACTGTCGCAATCCCCAAGCGCTTTCCAAGTGGCACGAGAATCAGAGCGGCTGCAAGGAAAATGGTAATTTGTAACAGTAAGGACATGGGCGTTTCCTGAGTCGTTGTTATTTAAATGATGAAGATCTATTAAAAATTGTTTTAGTTTCTAGGTTTTTTTGAGCGATTTAATTCATTCCTCGAGCAGATTGACGCTACAGGGCTAAATATTACACTTCAAAAATTGTAGTCCTCTCCGTTTAAACTTGATATGAAAATTTGTGTCTAGAGCACACTAAAAAAGCATTAGCTTAGCTCTTGAGGATCCACGTCAATGGTCAGTTTCATTCCTGAAGGCTTATAGTATAAAACCTGTTGCCACCACTCACGCAGATAAAAATGCAACTTTGCGCGCTCTAAAGACAATAACACCACATGGGCTTGATAACGGCCTGCTTTACGTTCCATGGGGGCAGGAATTGGTCCCCAAATATCAATCAATTCTCCAGCATGTTGTCTTAGTAATGCGGTCATTTCAGTTAGAAACTTTTGATTGTCATCTTGATTTTTAGATTCGCAGCGCAGTAAAACCGCATAACGAGAAGGCGGAAGAAGCGCCATTTGACGGTCTTTGAGTGTTTCTTTGGCAAAAGCTCGATAATCTTTTTGAATTAGGGTGTTAAGCAAAGGATGATCGGGGCGTAAGGTCTGTAAATAGACTTCACCTTTTTTGTCCCCGCGGCCTGCACGTCCCGCCACTTGAATAATGAGCTGCGCCGTACGTTCAGTCGCACGAAAGTCCACACTGAGTAAACCTGAGTCTATATCTAAAATTGCCACCAGCGTGACATAAGGAAAGTGGTGTCCTTTGGCCAGCATTTGTGTGCCCAATAAAATCATCGGTTCACTTTTATGAATCTGATCATAAATTTTTTGCCAGCTACCAACACGACTGGTCGAATCACGATCTACACGAATGATTTTATGTTCAGGAAACAGCTCATTTAAACTTTCTTCCACTTTGGCTGTACCCATGCCAATCGGTTTTA
Organism: uncultured Acinetobacter sp.; assembly: GCA_964579445.1. Classification (GTDB taxonomy): domain Bacteria; phylum Pseudomonadota; class Gammaproteobacteria; order Pseudomonadales; family Moraxellaceae; genus Acinetobacter. The sequence goes on along the minus strand of CAZOGM010000004.1, from coordinate 7,159 downwards.
AGGTGTTCTGATTACACTGGGGACAGGCATCGGGCAGGCGGTTAATGGTGCCGCAGTGATGACAATGTAAATGCTCATAAGGTTTTTTATGTAAGGTAAAATGGGCATCACAGTGTGGACAATTGGCTTGCCAAGCACAACTTTCACAAATCAGCACAGGTGCATAACCGCGACGGTTTAAAAAGATTAGCACTTGTTCTTTTTTATCTAATCGCGCTTGCACTTCTTTTATCAGCGGTTCACTGATCCCATGCTGCTTTTTTGTAATTTTTAAATCAATCAAATGCATTTTGGGCATGCTGGCTCCGCCAGCACGATGATTTAATTCCATACGCGTTAGTTTACCGTGTTCAGCCAAATGAAAACTGTCAATGCTGGGAGTAGCTGAACCTAAAATAATCGGGCACTTCTCTAAAAAAGCACGGTACATCGCAACATCACGCGCGTGATAACGAAAACCTTCTTGTTGTTTAAAGGATAAATCATGCTCTTCATCTAAAATAATAAGTCCTAAATTTGGCATAGGCGTATAGATGGCAGAGCGCGTACCCAAAATAATCGAGGCTTTCCCTGTTTGGGCGTATTGCCATGCTTGTAAACGCTTAGTGTCATTCAAACCCGAATGCATCAATACAATATTGCAGTGAAAACGGGATTGAAAACGGCTAATGGTTTGTGGGGTCAAGCCTATTTCAGGCACCAAAACCAGTACCTGTTTTCCTTGTTTTAATACCTCCTGCATCACTTGCAAATACACTTCAGTTTTACCACTGCCCGTCAAACCGTCGAGCAAGAATGCATGATATTTTTTTTGTTCTTTTAAAATTGTTTGAATGGCTTTCTTTTGTTCGTCATTGGCGATTAAAGGCATTTGCGCCAATTGCATAGGCTCAGGATTAAAATTTTGTGCCTCAAGTTGACACTGAATTAAACCTTTTTTCTCAATCGCTTTTAGAGTCGCTGTTTCCACGCCGCTTAAGTTTAAAATGGTCTCTAAAGTTCCTTGCGGGTGCAATTTTAAAATTTTATAGGCTTCAAGCTGCTTTAAAGAACGCTTCACGCGTGGCTCTGCATCGAGATCTATAACTTTCCACGTGCGTGCCAGTAAGTTATAGGGCTTGCCTTGGCGCAGTAAAATGGGAAGCGTGATATGCATGACTTCGCCAATCGGAAATTGGTAATACTGTGCTGACCACGTGGCAAGCTTAAGCACTGTGTCATTAATCAGAGGCTGATCATCTAAAAGTTCAGTAATTTTTTTAAGCTTAAAACGAGGATCAATAGGCGATTCACTACTGAGCTTTTCGGTGACAATACCGACTAAATTTTGCCGACCAAATGAGACCAGAACACGCGAACCCATTTCTATGTGTGAATATTCTTCAGCGGATACTTGATAATCGAAACAATCATAGAGGTGTACAGGTACAGCAACTCGCACGCGGTAAATGGCTTGGCTTAATTCTGTAATATTCGTCATATAGAGTATTCGGCTCAACAAGATGAAATTTTATCGTGGTTGGTTCAGGCTTATGCTAAAGTGAATCGTCATTGATTCAATTGAATATGAATGATTTTATGGGTGTTAAGCAACACTCAAGACTCAATATTTAGGAAAACTAGAGCATTATAATGCCTGCATATCAATATATTGCCATAGATGCTTCAGGGAAGCAGCAAAAGGGCGTGCTCGAGGGTGATTCAGCACGTCAAATTCGACAACAACTTCGAGATAAGCAATGGATTCCAGTTCAGGTTGATGCGGTAGAGCAAAAAGATAAAAATCAAAATGCCAGTTGGTTTCAAAAGAAATTCACCGCGTATGAGTTGGCTTTGATGACGCGTCAGTTGTCAGTACTCGTGGCTGCTGGTATTCCTTTGGAAGAAGGCTTACGCGCCGTCTCCAAGCAAAGTGAAAAAAATCATGTGCGAAACTTAATGTCTTCTGTGCGCTCTAAAGTTATGGAAGGGCATTCATTGGCGCAAGGGATGCAACAATCTGGTCGTTTTCCAGATTTATATATTGCAACCATTGCCGCAGGTGAGCGTTCAGGTCATTTAGATTTAATTTTAGACCAACTTGCAGACTACACTGAAAATCGGTTTGCCATGCAAAAGAAAATTCAAGCCGCGATGATCTATCCCATCATATTAATGCTGATGTCTTTTGCCATTGTGATGGGTTTAATGACCTATGTGGTGCCAGACATTGTTAAAACCTTTGATCAAAGTAAAGATGCATTGCCTTGGATTACGGTTGCACTGATGAAAGCCAGTGATTTCATACGTGTGGCATGGCCTTTTGTGTTGGTCGCGTCAGCGTTGGGTATTTTTTTACTCATTCGTTTTTTAAACACCAAAGCAGGGCATTATGCATTTGATCGCTTAACCCTCAAATTGCCTTTATTTGGCAAGCTGTCCAAAGGCATTAACTCAGCGCGTTTTTCTAGTACCTTGTCTATTTTGACGCAATCTGGCGTACCCCTGGTCGATGCATTAAAAATTGGTGCAGCGGTCAGTAGTAATTGGGTCATTCGAGATGCGGTCAATGTGGCGGCAGAGCGTGTCACTGAAGGTGGAAATTTGGCAACACAGCTCGAACGCTGTGGTTATTTTCCGCCAATGATGGTGCAAATGATTAAAAGTGGTGAGGCCTCAGGAGAACTAGATCGAATGCTACAACGTGCATCGGTCATGCAAGACCGAGAAGTCACAACTTTAATTTCGACACTGTTAGCACTATTAGAGCCGCTCATGTTAGTCCTGATGGCAGGAATTGTTTTGGTGATTGTGATTGCTGTGATGTTGCCAATTGTGAATATGAACAATATGATTTAAACACTCACCTATATTTAAACAAATAATCGAGAGAGAATTGGAATGCGAAGCAAGAATAAACGGATGCATCAATCAGGTTTTACTTTAATTGAAGTCATGGTGGTGATTGTGATTTTAGGGGTGCTTGCAGCACTTATCGTACCGAATGTCATGGGGCGGGGTGAGAAAGCTAAAGTGGATACAACCAGTATTACCCTAAAAGGGGTTGCTGGTGCTCTAGATCAATATAAGTTAGACAATAACCAATACCCATCCATGCAAGATGGCGGTCTTGATGCGTTGGTCACTCAACCTGCAACAGCAAAAAACTGGTTACAAGGTGGATATGTGAAAGGTGGCTATCCAAAAGACAGTTGGGAAAATGATTTGCAGTATGTCATTCCAGGTTCAGAAGGTCGTGCATTTGATTTATATTCTTTCGGTGCCGATGGGAAGCAAGGTGGCGAAGGAAATGATGCTGATATCTTCTACACGCCGTAAATGAAAACCATTCTGAAAAATCATTCATGGTATTAATCACTTCACTTGATCGAATTAATAAATATTGAGTGAAGTGATAATGTTTCGCATTTATAAAAATAATCATAACTTTATAAAAAATATAAATATTTTAAAATTTATCTTTTTGAGAGTTATAATAAGAATTATTCCCATAGTTAATAGTTACAAGAAATCTTAAATATGGATTAATTTAGACTATTTATTTTATTCAAAGCTTGCATAATAGACTTTATAACAAGGGTTAAGTGTAGGGGAATAAGATGAAAGCATTATTATTATCAGATGAAATCAACCATTTTCATTGGTCGATGCTTAAGTCCGTTGTTCTTGTCCTTAGCCTTTTGCCACTCAGTCATTTTTTTATGCAGCTTTGGGTCAGCACTGAAGGCAGTAGTCAAATTGTGGTGGGCTTCATGGCAATCAGTGTATTTAGTGCATGTGCCATTTTAAGTTTTCATAGTGCATTAAATGCCACAGTTCAAAACATTCAAGATCAAGAGTATTCATCACTACAGCAAAGCTTAGTGAAAGCTTATCGCTATGTACCGATGTTAAGTTTGACCGTGATGATGTCTTATTTGGCTACCCAGTTTTAAAAGATTACAGCTTAATCTAAAGAGTAAAAAACCGAGAACGCGTCTCGGTTTTTTTTGTATCTGCTTGCATGATTTATTTAACCAAAATCATAGATGCAATTTGATTCTAGCGACGTGATTTAAAACTCACATCGACTTTACGTGGACGATAGCACCAACCTAAAACCAACAGCAATAACGAAAGCCCAAGGATCGGCCAATCGCTAAAACGGTTATACCAAGTCTGACCTTGCATTGCAGGTAATTCACCGCGCAATACTGCTTTTTTGTCGATAGGTGCTTGAGACACGATATGACCGTTATGGTCAATAAACGCCGTCACACCAGTATTGGTTGCGCGAATAAACCAACGACCATTTTCTTTGGCGCGCATTTGCACCATCTGTAAATGCTGCAACGGACCTGCTGTACCTTTAAACCATGCATCATTAGAGACCGTCACTAAAAAGTCACTGCCTGTCGCATTACGTCGAGTCAAATTCGGATAAGCCACTTCGTAGCAAATCGCAGCAGCCAAGGCATGACCATGGATGGAAAAGGGTTTCTGACCAGTTTCACCGCGCGAAAAACCGCTCATAGATGGGTCATTTTGTAATGCAGGCAGCACCCAAGCAAGAACACCCGAAAGCGGAATATATTCGCCAAAAGGCACTAAACGCTGCTTTTTATACAGGCCAGAAGCCTCTGCACCTGATGCCATCATTGCGTTGTAATAAAGCGGAAAACCTTGGGCTTGCGATTCTGCCAAATCCCAATAAGGAATGCCCGTCACCCAAGCAGTATGGGTGCTCTTGGCTTGTTCATCCATTGCCTTTAAAAAAGGCTCGATATCGGTTTGAAATAAAGGAATAGAAGACTCAGGCCAAACAATCAGATCACGTCCCCATTCAGTCCGACTGAGCTGAGCATAAATCTCAAGCGTTTTGCCTTGGTACTCGGTAAGCCATTTTAAGTCTTGTGGAATATTACCTTGAATCAGCGATACAGATAAGGGTTTGCTGGGTTTAGGCTCTACGAAGTTGATAAATGAAACTGCCCAAGCACCCATTAAGATGAGTGCAGATGGAATGATCCAAAAGACACGTTTTCTTAAAATCTCGACCAAAGCGCAGGCAAGTAAAATCACCACAAATGAGACGGCAAATACCCCAAATAAAGGGGCATAACTATCTAAAAAGCGCTCAGTGAATGCATAACCTGCGAACAGCCATGGGAATCCGGTAAACACCCAGGTTTTAGCCCATTCGAAAACCACCCAAAGTGGCGCAAAAGTGAGGGGTGTTTCTGGGAAAAAACGTCGATACGCCCATGCTTGCACAGCGGAAAACAAGCCCATGATCACGGCCATGATTGCAATCATCAGCACACTAAGCGCGGCGCTAGTGTCTCCATATTCGTGTATAGAGGTATAAAGCCAGAAAGCACCGACAAACCACAAGCCAAAACCATAGGCCAAACCTAAGGCAAAAGCTTGCTTGGCCGAACGCTGGCTTAAGGTGGCATACAAAAGTGCAGGAGACAGAATGGCCAACCACCACCAATGAAAAGGGGCGAGGCCAAAACTAAAAATTGCACCAGAAGCCAATGCAATGATTAAAGGGTAAATAAATGGCAGCTGCTTTTGTTGTTGTGATGAAGTTAACAGCTTGTCAAAGTGTGCTCTCATTTAGGAATGGCTCGAATCAGATGAATAGTACGGGCATCTGCTTCAATAATGGTAAATTCCCAATCACCAAGTTCAATCACTTGACCTTGTAGATCACTCACTAAGCCAATTTCTTGAAGCAAAAGACCGCCCATAGTTTCTACTTCATCGTCAGAGAAATCAGCACTTAAAACATTGTTGAAGTGTTCAATTGGTGTAAGTGCTTGCACCAGCCATGTATTGGCAGTGTGGCTCGACTGATCGGGTAAAATATAATTGGCTTCTTCATCTTGATTATCGTGTTCGTCTTCAATTTCACCCACAATCTCTTCTAAGATGTCTTCTAAGGTGACCAGCCCTGAAGTTGAGCCGTACTCATCAATCACAATGGCGATATGGGTTTGCGTATTTTTGAGCATACGTAAAACCTGATCTGAACGCGCACTTTCAGGTACAAAAATCGGTTGGCGCATTAAGGCATGTACCGTAATTTTTGAATCACGATTTTTTAAAAATGGCAGCAAATCTTTGGCAAGCAAAATACCAACTACATTATCAGGCTGATCTGAAGAGAAAACAGGAAATCGTGAATGAGCTGAATCGATCAGCACATCAAGAATATCAAGTAACTCATCATCTTCTTGTAAGCTGATCATGGCAGTACGTGGCGTCATGACCTCACGAATTTTGGTGGCTGGAAGCTCAAAAATGCCTTCAAGCATGGCCACTGTATCGGGTTCGAGTAATCGACGTGAGTCTTGAACTAATTTTAACAGTTCATCTCGGGTTTCTGGCGCTGTACCTAACCATTTGCGTAAACCACGCATACCCCATGATGGACCTGATTCCTCGTGCATGACCTTTCCTGCGGACGCTATCTGAAAAAAATGTAATTTTAATCATACCGTAGAAAATTCAGATGTCTATCTCTATAAATGGATCAAGAGGTGGTTTTAAAATGAATCCGTTTAACCCTGCGATGATCTATAGAATGATCAATGCTTGTCAAATCAATATATAACAGTGTTTTCAATTGAAGCCATGTTTTAACGCTTATGTTAAAATGCACCAATCTATACAATTGGGACCCAGTATGTCTGCGTTATCTACAACACCGTCTATCCAGTTAAATACACGTGGTTTACGTTGCCCTGAACCTGTAATGATGCTGCATCAAGCCATTCGAAAATCAAAATCAGGTGACGTGGTTGAGGTTTTTGCAACAGACAATTCGACTTCTTGGGATATTCCTAAATTTTGCATGCATTTGGGTCATGAGCTTCTATTACAAGAAGAAGTTTTGGATGAAAATGGTCAAAAAGAATTTCATTTTCTGGTCAAAAAAGGTTAAGAGCTAATCGAAATGATGAATCATTTGTTGTTGAAATATTGTGTGTACAAAAAGTCACAAAATACAATTGAGAATTTATGTTAATACGCATTTTTTGTTTATAATGTTTACAAAGTATCTAAATAATAATTAATTTCTCTGATGAATAGTTTTCTGAGCAATATTTACGATGTATTAGAGCAATTGGGGTTAAGCGCTCAAAAACGTGCGATTCACGTACAATTTTCT
>CAZOGM010000003.1:78266-101825 GCA_964579445.1 uncultured Acinetobacter sp. | reverse complement strand
ATTAAAAAGAAGACTTTTATTGAATAGTATTCGCCATCAAATTGCCTTGAGCTGCTTCAGCAATTAAACGATCATGGGTTGCTTGATTACGTTGTAAGCCCGGTAAGCGGTATTCGGTGTGTCCATAATCGTGAATTCGGGTCCATCGCCCGCCCCAAACTAAACCGACAGATTCAGCAGTTTGACCATAGAGTTGATAACCTTTCATTGCCCATGGATCTCGCTCTGAAATCACCACTTTCCCATCACGTTTAAATGCAACATCTGCAGCCAGCCCAAATTGATGAAAGCTCCGATAGGCAGTGGCTAAAGTCGTGGCTTTATTTTGCGATAAATTATTTTGGCGTGCAGGGCTACGATATCCTTCTAATAATACCAATTCATAGCCATGTTGTTCCTTCATAATTTTAAACACCATGAGCAAGCGCTGCTTATAGCGGGGGTGCATTTTTTCCCATTTACGATTGACCATGGAGGTATCCAGATGCCCATGTGAGAACTCTGCATTTTCTACCGCATTTGGAATAGCGGTCGAACCAATGACGCCAGCTTGAGCCGCATATTCAGCTTCAAGACGTACCGCTTCAATAATGGCAGCATCGACCAATGCTTCTTCGACCACCGGTGGAGGTGAGAGAATATCACCATTCAATAAATTATAAATTTGAGGATCAGAGGTTCTTAAATAATTGGCTTCAACTCGGGTGGGATCAATAGGCTGAGTAAATGCAAACAGCATAATACTGGATAATAATAAAAAGCCTGCAACCAGAATCCACCACTGTTGTAAATGCCAGTGTGATTGGGTTTGTTCAATCGCTGCTGCATGATTCATCTGCTGTGCGAAGTTTTTAGCAGAGATCAGCTTTTTTTTACTATGAGGGAGTAGCCCTTGAATAAACTGTTTTGATTTGGTACGTAACTCATAAGACATCATGAGTGCTAGTGCAGCTACTAGTACGATGAAACTCAACACGATAAACACAATCACGGGATTTAGTCTTTCACTGTACGAGTAACCGCAATTTGTACTGTTGCATGCGGAACTTCATAATCTGCTTCTTTTTCGGCAGTTTTGGTTTTTAGAGGCTCTTTAGCAGCCGTTTTCGCAGCTATTTGCTCGGTTTTAACTGTCGCTTTAGCCGTACTTTGCACAGGTGTAGTCGCCTTTACCGCTAAGGCTTTTTCGGGAATATGAGGTTTTGGTTTGGATACAGCAGCAGTAACAGGTTTCGGTTGTGGATTAAACGTATCAAATGGATTTCCACTTGGTTTTGCTTCAGCCACAACTGCAACGGGTGTTTCTTTTTTGTGTTGAAATGCTTGATTAATTTCATTCAATTTTGGCTGAGGTTGATTGAAACCTGCATGCTCGTCGTCAATCGTTTCCTCTGTCGTTTGCTTAACTGACTGTGTCGTCATGGTCTGAGAATTGCTTTGCGTAGTGAGCGTTTCTGTGGGCATTTCATTTGCAACTGTTTGGATGGATTCAACCGACTGATTGTTTTGAGTCTGTATCGCAGTTGAGTTTGAACCCTCTTTCAAGAAAGTGAAAAGTAATACAGAGGTGGCAATCACACCAAAAGCAGTTCCAATGATGCCAAATAGCATTGGAGAAGTTTTTTTTGCCTTTTTTGTCGGTTTAAGTACCCGTATTACTTTCTTTTCTTGAGTCATATTCTTATTCTTTATGGTAAGTGAATGGTGATATGAGCTTGTTCAGCAGGCGCACTAATCACATTATTGTATTGAGCCATGGCTGCTTGATCTTGCTTGTTCAACATATAACGTAAACCACTAAAGGCCAGCAAAGCAAACAACAGTAAGAACAGTAAAATCCAAGTAAATGGAAGCTCACGATGAATGATATTTTTAATCTGATCGGGAAGTGCTGAAAATGGCGAAAATGCGGCTTTCTTACCTTTTAGATAATCAATTTCATCACCAACACGCGCCACGAGATGATTTAAGCTTTCAATCGACTCAATACGATACTTCCCTTGAAAGCCCAAGAGTAGACAGTAATGAAACACTTCAAGTGCTGCAAGACGGTCTTTTCCGCGTGCACGAATCTGCTCAAGCGTATCGAAGAAACGATAACCCGCCAACTGAGAACCAAACAGACTGAGCTGTAATGGACTAATCAGCCATGCATTTTGCAAATGAAAAAAGCTCGGATCTTGTTGAGTTACAATGGTTTCATCAAGCAAAGCACAATATGCATATTTAGCATCATGAATATCCTCGGCAGAGAACTGAAGCTTTTTGGCTTGCTGTTCAAAGCGATTCAATTGATCCAAGATTTTATTTCTAAAGGTTTCAGGATGATCGGGTAAATATTGGTTTTTGATTAGAAAAACAATATAAAAACCATCGTGCATCAGGTCGACCAAATTGGTTGCCTGACTGATTTTGGCTTGAATATGCGGTGTTGAGCCGGCTCCAATTTGACCATCATCAAACAAGGACGGAGCACCATTGGGTAAGTTCATTATGTTCTCCTTATTATCCGTTCATCACAGCGATTAATTCAATGCTGATATCTTGGAAGCCTGCTGGAACATAAATACAGATGGTCTCAGAATCGAGCATACGTTGATACAAATCGTGATGAGGCTCAATTTCAAAATAATTCACACCCGAACGAACTGGAATGGCAGTAGGAACCTGCATCAAATGATGAATTGGAATGGCAGGAAGTGCAGAGACTACACGCTGTTCAACATCAACCGTTGTACCGACTTTGAAGCGTAACGGCACAATCTGAACCAATTCGTGCGTTTGCATCATAGTGCTCGACACCGCAATATACAGGCGTGAATCACGAGTAATTTTGTCAGATTCAAGGCTACCCACCCAATACGACGGTCGAATTTCTTTTAAGCCAATATTGATATAACGGCTTGAAATAATCGTATCCAATAAATCGCGTAGAATCACATCCAACTGGCTAAAGCTTTCTTGCAAATTATGATGCTTATACTGCGGTAAATGGTCCACCTCATAAGCCGTCGAGAAAGTGAGCAAAGAGCCTGTTAAGCGCAGTAATTCAAAGAATAAGCGCTCGGGATGAATCTGGGGATTTAGCAATAAATGACTTAAGGTTGAATGCGCAGTATTGAGTGCATTGACCAACCAAAAGGACACAATATCGCCAGAGCGAAACTCAATCAGTTTCTGTTCATTTTCACGATTATTGGTTTGAATGGTTTTAATTTTGGCCTTAATCACATTTAAAGTACGTTTTAAATTACTAATGAGTGATTCACAGGCTTCAATATGCAAAATAGGCGGAATAAATTTTGTGTCAATTTCAAAAGAACCAGAACTTTGACGCTTAATTTTGCCAATGGGTAAATACAGGAAACCATCCAAATCATGATTTGGATCAACATTTGAATCCAATAACTTTAACTCTGCTCGTCTACGAACCAAGGTAATTTCGGCAGGTGAAGCATCGGTATACAAATCATGGGTTTCATTTAAATAGGAGTGATAACGACTGGGCTGAGTTGAACCGTCAAATGCCACATTCTTTTTATGGGGCTGTAAAATAGAAAGCGCCAAATATATCGTCACTTCACCACGCAGATTCAAATCATCGAGTTGCACAGGCTCTGGCAGTAAATCACGACTTGGCGCAGCATAAATTTCACCATCTTGCCAAATCATTTCAATGCTTTCTAAAGCAAGGACATGTGTGCCAAGCTGAGTTTCATCAAAACGAAGTGCTTGCACTCCATAGGCAAATGGAACCATAGAACGAATGGTTTGATTCAGTCGCTGTTCATGATATGTATCTTGTAATTGAAAGTGTTGCGGTCTTAAAAATAAACCTTCACCCCAAAGTATTTTTTCCGCTTTAAACATGCTTAATTACCATTGATTCGTGTCATTTGAGTTGTTCTGAACGCCAAGCAATTCTTGAACAGACTCGAGAGGATTGTCATTTTTAATTACTTGTGCCAACCATTCATGTAAAGGCATATGACTCCACTTGATGGTTTTTTGCAGCATATAACTGACCGGACTATGCGGCTCATTCGCCTGAAAATAATCTGCGATATCTTGAAGTACTTTCATCGCTTGTTCGCGGTTCTGTAAGTGACTTTGTGGTTGTGGCTGAAACGATTGATTGTTTGGGTTATTATTCATGATCGTTGGCACATTTTGAATATCATCAGCATGTTCAATGCGACTTTGCTCAACAGCAGGAGACGGACTCACACCTGCGGCATCGAATGCATCCGCTTTATAAATTTTTCTCAGCATTTTTTGAATACTGTCGAGCTGCGAATCGATACTGGCAAAGCTAGGGGCATCAAACTCCATCAGTTGATCAAGAACTTGCTTTAAAGTATTCCAATGAACCAATATTTCGGTGAAATGTTGGTAATTTTGAAATTGAAAGCTTTTTGAGCTATTAAAAAGTGCTTGGTCAAACTGTTCTAAATCTACGGATTGATTGACATGATTGGAGTCGTCCGTATTTTTCAAACGATTGTTTTGTTGATGCAAAATTTTCTCATAATCAAATAATGAGTAAAATGGCTGGGTATTTAATAGCGGCACTTGCTTAATCAATGCAGGCAACTGAGTGGTTAAACCTTGCAACAAACCTAGACGCTGATCGAGATCATCATCTTCAATTTCTGGATGGATTTTTAACCAATACTGTTCCAACATGCGATGCGCAAGTTCTAAACTTTTGGCAATACCTTCAAAACCATACAGATGACCCCAAGATTCACTTAGCCAGGTCAGCAAGCGAATATCTTTGGTTTTATGAATTAAAAGTTCGCTAGACTTATTGGCAACAAAGTGCCAATCGGCTTGTTTCGGTTCAGCAACCCAATCGCCTAAATCTAAAAGAGGATCATCTTGGATTTTCGCCTTCTTAATTTCATGAAACTCGTTAGAAAATGAAAGATCATCTCCACAAATGTCATCAGCTGAAATAGGCTGTAATAATGTTTCGAGTTCTAAACTCATCATACTAATCTCATCATTACGGATTAAGCTTCCGTTTCTTTCACTTTCTTGGTTGTACGTTTTTTAGCAGGCTTATCGACTGGATCCAAAACATACTCAATATCATTGTCTTTGCTGTCAATTTTGATCAGCTTAGGTAATTTTTGATCAGCTAAAGCCATTAAAATGTGCGTTGCCAACTCAGGCAAAACACTCGAACTTAAGATGTGATCAACATTACGCGCGCCACTATCAACTTCAGTACAACGACTAAGTAACAGCTCTACGAGGTTGTCACTATATTCAACTTTGGTTTGGTATTGCTTTTCAATTCGCGCAGTAATTTTACCCAATTTATGGTGAATAATACGCACCAACAAATCATCATGTAATGGAAAATAAGGCACGATGCGCATACGCCCTAAAAATGCTGGTTTAAACTGTTTATATAAACTTGGTTTTAAGTGCTCTAATAATTCTTCTGCACTTGGCCACTCTTCAACAGGTTGATTTAAACAGGCTTGCATAATCGCACTTGAGCCAGCATTTGAAGTCAATAAAATCGTGGTGTTTTTAAAATCAATTAATCGACCTTCACCATCTTCAAGAACGCCTTTATCAAACACTTGATAAAATAATTCCTGCACATCAGAGTGTGCTTTTTCAATTTCATCGAGCAAGACCACGCTATAGGGATTGCGTCGTACAGCTTCAGTCAGTACACCACCTTGACCATAACCGACATAACCAGGAGGCGCGCCTTTAAGCGATGATACGGTATGCGCCTCTTGGTACTCGGACATATTGATGGTAATCAGGTGTGACTCACCGCCATAAAGCTCATTGGCTAACGCCAATGCCGTTTCAGTTTTACCCACGCCACTTGGTCCCACCAACATAAACACACCTTGAGGTTTATTGGGATCTTCAAGTTTAGCTTTAGAAGTTTTAATGCCTTGAACCAACTGGTGCAGTGCGTAGTCTTGTCCCATCACCCGCTGTTCAAGTTTTTCTTCCAAACTTAAAATCTGTTTGATTTCATCACTGACCATTTTCCCCACAGGAATACCGGTCCAGTCAGAAATAATTTCATTAATAATAAAGGCATTGACGCGTTCAAATACCAAAGGCTCTTGACCTTGAAATGCAGTCAGTTCAGCACGAATTTTGGCAATCTCTGTTTGAGATTTATGATTTGCTTCTGTATCAGATCCCTCTTTTTCTTGTGATTCAAGCGCTTTAATTTGATGAACTAAAGCGAGTTCTTTTTGCCATCTTTGTTCAGTGTTTTGAACATCACTTTCTAATTGCTTGATGCTGTCTTTGAGTTTAGCCAAACGTTCTTGATGAATCGGAAAATGCTGATGTTCATTTTCTAAAATACTCAGCTCAAGATTTAAATTGTGCTGCTGTGCTTTGAGCTGGTCTAATTTTACAGGCTGTGCATTTTGCGTCAGTGCAACTCGTGCGGCTGCCGTGTCTAATACGCTAATGGCTTTGTCCGGCAGTTGACGACCTGTAATATAACGATGAGAAGAATGCACCGCAGTAACAATAGCTTCATCATCGATTTGTAAATTAAAATGATTGGCCATGACAGGAATCATGGCACGGAGCATATCAATCGCCACATCTTCAGTTGGTTCTTCAACTTTGACCACTTGGAAACGACGGCTAAGCGCCGCATCTTTTTCAAAATACTGTTTGTATTCCGCCCATGTTGTTGCAGCAATTGTACGTAATTCGCCACGTGCAAGGGCAGGTTTGAGTAAGTTTGCTGCGTCATTTTGTCCAGCTTGTCCGCCCGCACCAATCAATGTGTGCGCTTCATCTATGAAGATAATAATCGGATGCGCTGAACTTTGAACTTCTTTAATCACTTGTTTTAAACGATTTTCAAACTCACCCTTTACACTCGCACCTGCTTGAAGAAGCCCCATATCTAAAACATGAATATGAACATTTTTTAAAGCATCAGGGACTTCATTATTGGCAATTTTGAGGGCTAACCCCTCAACCACAGCGGTTTTACCTACACCTGGCTCACCCGTTAAAATGGGATTGTTCTGACGACGACGCATCAGAATATCCAGCATTAAACGAATCTCAAATTCACGACCAATGACAGGATCAATTTTTCCACTGAGTGCTTTTTCTGTCAGATTAATGGTGTACTGATCGAGCGCAGGCGTTTTTAAATTCGGTGCGTCAGTCTGGCTCTGTACAGCAGTTTCATTGATTGTTTCAGCAGGCTCAGAATTGACTTCGTTTTCAACACTTTTAATACAAAGCTCTAAAAACTTGTGTTTCATGGTGTCAATGGGAAATAAATCGAACAAGCTTGAAGCACGAATCGCAATTTGATAAAGATCAGGCGCTGTCAGTAAAGCGACCAATAAATGTCCACTTCGGATGACGGGTTTTTGCTCAGCGGATGCCAATAACCACGCTTGTTCAAGCAAGCGAACAATAGATTTTGCAAAAATAGGCGTGCGAGCATTACCTTTTGGAAGTTGCGAAATTGTTTCTTTTAAATCATCGACTAAGCCGTCTTTTGATATTTTATATTTTTCTAATAAAAGTAAAAAATCATTTTTTTGAGGCTGATTAAGTAGTTCATAGAGCAAATGCTCGATTTCAATTTCATAATTTTGCTGATTAATACAAAAATTGGCTGACTTTTCTAAAGCAGTTCTTGTTGTTGATGATAATTTTGTAATTAAAATTTTCAAATTATTCATTTGATCTCTCAATAAGATTAATTATATTTTACTTAACAATATACAAAGTAAAAGATTTATATTTTCAATAGAAATTGCTAAATATATAAAAAACAACGGGTTTTAATAATGGATTTTTAAGTCTCAAATTTTATTCTACATAATTATTTTTTAGAAAAAAACCATAGTTAAGTATCAAAATACAACGAAACTATATAATTTTGTAACTGAAATATGATAATTGTATTATTACAATGACACGAATTACCTTGACGTGCATAACGTTTTTCTAGTTAAATTTTAAGCATTACAAAGAATACAAATTCTTTTCGGATGAATTTGGGGTGGTTACAATTATTCATTTTCGTCAAGATTACAATATTTAGTATTTTAAAAAAGAGGCATATTTTGAAAAATAGTATCCTATTCACAACTTTGTTGGTATGTTCAAGTTTCGGTTCAATGGCCTATGCAGATGAAGTAGAGCTTAAGAAAAGTTGTGTGAAAGATAATCCGTTGGTGGCTAGCGAAACCGATACGACGCTACTACAAATTTACGCTCAAGTTTGTGATAAAAAAAATAAAGACAATAAAAATGGTTATTTGGCTCAAGCTGCGCAGCAGTTTCAAAAAATAGGTAAAAACTATAAAGCACTTCAATTGGTCAATCAGTTGCAGGCCAATAATGTCCAACATTCAACTTTAACAGATGTGAAGTTTTTGGCAGGCATTGGCATTGCCAATGAAGCATTAACGCAAATACGCGGTACTGAAGTGCGTTATTTGACGGATGAAACTTATGCACCAGCAATTGCTTTAAATGATGCAGTTAAAAAAGCCAAACCCTTAACGGTGATTGAGCCTAAATTGGAAGAGCCACCTAAGCGTGCTGAAGTGCGTAGCACACGTACGACGCAGGGTGCAACGACGCCGCGCCGTAATACAACGGCAAAACGTACGCGTCAAACTCAGCGTACCGTAACTCCTACGCGTACATCAGCTCCGGCAGCGAAACCCGCTACACAGCCTCAACGGACTAATCCATTTGGGCCTTTGTCACAGAAATAAGAAACAGATAATTTAATTTAGGAAAAGATTATGGCTAAGCGTGAAAGTGTACAAAAAAAATTACAACGCATTCGACCACCGCGTGTTCAATTGACGTATGACGTTGAAATTGGTGATGGTAAAGAAATTAAGGAACTGCCTTTTGTGGTTGGTGTTCTCGGGGATTTTTCAGCAGCTTCTGAACTTGAAAAAACTAAACTTAAAGATAAGAAATTCATTAGCGTAGATTTAGAAAACATTGATGAAGTCATGGAGTCTCTAGCACCGCGAGCGACATTCCAGGTTGAAAATACCATCTCTGAAGAAGGCGGTCGCATGGGTGTGGATTTAACCTTTAACTCGATGGCGGATTTCCGTCCTGAAAATGTGGTTCAACAAGTTGATCCGCTGCGTAAATTGGTTGATGCGCGTGAGCGTTTGTCGGATTTGCGTAATAAAATTTCAAACAGTGAGCGTTTGGAAGACTTACTTGATGAAGTCCTTAAAAACACAGATCAAATTCGCAAGATGAGCGCTGAAGCGGGAGCAGATGATCATGAGTAATCTACAAGCTGCTACAGCATCCAATGTTGCTACTGAAGAATCGAGCCTATTGGACTCAATTGTTGAGCAAAGTCGTATTGCGCGCAATGATGATGAGCATGTCCGTGCAAAAAGTTTAATTGGTGAGCTTGCAAAAGAAGTGATGGCGGGAACCATTACTGTTTCTGAGAACATGACGGTGTCTATTGATAAGCGTATTGCTGAAATTGATGCGATGATTTCTGCCCAGCTCAGCAAAATTATGCATCATGAGCAATTCCAGAAAATTGAGTCGACTTGGCGCGGTTTGTATTATTTCTGCCAAGAAACACCCTCGAACCCGCTCATTAAAATCCGGATGTTGAATACCACCAAAAAAGAGTTGGTTAAAGATTTTCAGGGTGCAACAGATTTTGACCAAAGTACATTATTTAAAAAAGTATACGAAGAAGAGTTTGGTTCATTTGGTGGTGCGCCTTATGCAACTCTCATTGGTGACTTTGAGTTTGACCGTACACCATCAGATATGTATTTGCTTGAGCAAATTTCACATGTGGCTGCAGCATCACACGCACCGTTTATTTCGGCAGCGAGTCCATCTATTCTAGGCCTAGAATCATTTACGGATATCGATCGTCCACGTGATGTGTCTAAAATTTTCGAGACTGCAGAATATGTGCAATGGCGTTCTTTCCGTGAAAGTGCTGACTCACGCTATGTTGCATTGACGTTGCCGCGCGTCCTTGGTCGTTTACCCTATGACCCAAAAGAAGGCTGGGCAACAGAAGGCTTTAACTTTGTAGAAGAAGTGACGGGCGAAAACCACGACGAATATCTTTGGATGAATGCAGCTTATGGTTTTGGTACACGCTTAACCAATGCCTTTGATATGCATGGCTGGTGTGCTGCTATTAGGGGGGTTGAAGGTGGTGGTTTAGTTGAAGGTTTACCGGTTCATACTTTTAAAACCAATGATGGTGAAGTGGTCTTTAAATGTCCAACTGAAGTTGCGATCACCGACCGCCGTGAAAAAGAATTAAGTGATCTTGGATTTATTCCTTTGGTTCACTGCAAAAATACTGACTATGCAGCCTTCTTTGGCGCGCAATCTGCTCAAAAGCCGAAGAAATATGACAGTGATACAGCCAATGCTAACTCTGCATTATCGAGTCAAATTCAATACATCATGGCTGTTTCACGTATTGCGCATTATTTAAAAGCAATGATGCGTGACAAAGTCGGAAGCTTTGCTTCAGCAGGTAATGTGGAAACTTTCTTAAATGAATGGTTATCACAATATGTGTTACTAGATGATGGCGCTTCGCAAGAAGCAAAAGCACAATACCCGCTTCGTGAAGCATCGGTAAAAGTTGTAGAAGATCCAGCTCAACCGGGTCACTACAAATCGGTCGTTTTCTTAAGACCACACTTCCAGTTGGATGAGTTGTCTGTTTCTCTGCGACTTGTCACTGAGCTCCCTCAGTCCTCTACTTAAAATAGGGCAACTTTATAATAATGTTAAATAAAATAGGAAATCTTCAATGAAAGATATATATGTTCAATTTCGAGGAAAATACAAAGTTGATGGCGAATCGCGTGACACTGAGCACAAAGATTGGCTTGAGGTAAATTCTTGGTCTCACAACATTCGTCAGCCTAAATCAGCGACTTCTTCAAGCGTTGGTGGTCATACTGCGGAACGTGTTGAACATTCTGACATGCTATTTGTTAAAGATTTAGATGCAACAAGTCCTAAACTTTGGGAAGCATGTTCAGCAGGTTATACATTTGATGAAGTTCAGATCGATTACTACCGTGCAAATGGTGATAAGCGTATCAAGTACTTACAAATCAAATTGAAGCATGTTCTTGTTTCAAGCGTAACACCGACTGTAAATGAAGAAGGTGTTCCAACAGAAGCATTCGGTCTTAAGTATGCTGCGGTTGAGTGGACGTATAACCAACAAGATATTAACGGTACTGCGAAAGGTGCTGTTACTAAAAAATGGTCACTTTCGAATAACACAGCGTCTTACGCTGCGTAATTTTAGATTGTGGTTCGAGGTAGAGGTTAACGTCAAGTTAGCCTCTATTTCTCATGAATTGATGTATTAAAACAGAATGAATTTAGATCACTTATATCCTTTTGGTTTCAGGTCGACTTTATTCGATCGTTTGATTCCTGATTATGATGAACAGCTCAAGGGTTTATCCATACAAGAGCTGCGAGAATCTGTTGCTCACGATTTAGAAGATTTACTCAATAGCCGCATGGCAAAATTAGAACAAATAGATGACTTCCCTTTGGTCAAAAAATCCATTTTACAGTTCGGTATTATCGATTTTGTGGGTCTTTCCACCGCTAATCCCGCCGATCGAGATAAGATCTGCCAGTCGATTGAACAATCCATTGCCGCACATGAACCGCGTTTAACTCAGATTAAAGTAGAGATGTTATTGGATGGACATAATATGGGGTCATTATGTTTAAGCATCCAAGCCTATTTAAACATCCACCCCTTATATGAACCTGTTGTCTTTGATGCTTTATTAAAACCCACCACACAACAGTATGTAATTTCTGCAAGATCTTAAACAGTTGGGGATCCAGTGATAGAAGAACTTTTACCGTATTATGAGAAACAGTTACAAGAGTTTGGTCAGCAGTCTCGCGAGTTCGCACAAAAATATCCAAAAATAGCGCAGCGACTGTCACTGAACCAAGAGCAAATTGACGATCCTCATATCGAACGGTTGATTCAAGCGTTCTCACTCATTGCTGCACGGGTAGACAAAAAACTCGCAGACAGCTATGACGTATTTACTCGTGCTTTATTTGAAGTGATGTTTCCACAATATCTACGCCATTTCCCTGGCTGTACGGTTGTCAGCTTTGAAGACCTGAATAAAGTCAAACAGCTGACCGAAGCGCATCTCATTCCCCAAAATACAACCTTGAAATCGCGTAGTTTTAAAGGGGTGCAATGCGAGTTTAACACCACCCAAGATGTGAAACTTTTACCGATTTCACTCAGTCACTTAAACTTCAAGACGAATCCCACAGCGCATATGCATTTGAATCAAAATGCGACTTTGGTTTTGGGTTTTGAAATATTCAATCAAGCACAAAGTTGGCTTGCCAATGAAAAACTGCCCATTTATTTGGATGCAATTTCAAACTTTCCACTGCAAGTTTTAGACAGTATTTTTAAATCCAGCACGGGTTTTTCTATCAAAGTGGGCAACCGTGCAGTTGAAATCAAAAACCCATTCACTGTTATGGGTTTTGAAGAAAAAGAAAGTCTATTGCCGATTGATCAGCACACCCACCATGCTTATCGTTTATTGATGGAGTATTTCTGTTTCTCTGAAAAATATAACTTTTTAAATCTCGATTTGAGTGTGCTCAAAGGCATCATTAAAGAGCAAGCAAACTTCGAAATACAGATTCATTTTAAATTGAATTTGAACGATCAAGCGGTGATTCGAAATTATTCGGAGCTTAATGTTGCTAACTTTAAGCTGTTCAGTACACCCGCTATAAATTTATTTGAAAAAAGTGCAGAGCCACAGAAAATCAATCATAAACAGCTCGAATATCCGCTATTAACGGATGCACATCACCCTGAATTTTATCAAGTCTATTCCATCATTGACATGAATATGATTCGAGAGAAAACCAATCAGGATCAGGTGTTTTTTCCCATTTTGCCTTTTTTTGCAATGAGCCATTATCATGATGAAAAAGTCCAATTTTTCTATGCGCTCAATCCAGCACAACTACATAGCAAATATGTTGAAACGGGTTATTCGATTATTTCAAAACACTTAACCCCTTACGATACAAAATCTGATTTTATTAGTACCAAATTACTCTGTTCTAACCGTAATCTGCCACATGAAGCTTTAAGTCAATCGAATAATATTTTGAACTTAAATGACAGCAGCCTTGCACGCCGTGCCTTGGTACTTAAGCGTCCGAGTTTGCCACATCAGTTTGAACAGAATCAAAAAGAACAGTGGCGTATTATTTCGCATTTATCATTGAATACTTTGGCACTGATGAAGGGTGATGCAGTCAGTCACGTTAAAGAGTTACTCGAGCTGTATAACTTGCCGAAAACCAAAGAAAATCATTTGCTGATTGATGCGATTAAACAAGTTGAATTTGGTTTAACCCATAAATTGGTCGAAGCTAAACCCTTTCCGATGTTTGTCCGTGGGGTCAAAGTAAGCTTATATATGGATGAGCAGGTTTTTCGCGGTCACAGTTTATATATTTTTAGCCAGTTATTGAGCCATGTGTTTAATTTGAAAGTTCAAATGAACAGTTTTGTCGATGTGGTGATTTTTGATGTTCATTCTCAGCAGGAGTTATACCAATGCGTTCAGAACGTTGGTGGCAAGAAGCTTCTGTAACAGATGAATTATTTAAAGTCCCGACAGCCTTTGAGCTGGTTCAAAGCACGCGAATTTTGCGTCATGTGCCTTATCAGCAACACTTAAAATATTGGGCAGATGAATTTAGTTTTGAATCCTCGCTTGAGCTGAATTTTCCTAAAACTGAGATTGAATCGCTAACGATGGTGGATGAGCGAGTTCATTTAACCAATTTGATGGTGGGTCTGACCGGTATGCAAGGTGCACTACCGTATACCTATACCAATAAAGTCAAACAAGCCTCACGGATTCAGCGCAAAGAAACACTCAAATTTTTAGGCTTATTTAACCATAAGCTTACGGCGCAATATGTCGACTCGTGTATTACTTATAATCTACCTGTACGTTATGAAATTGAAAATGAAAACCATTATTTAAGTATTTTGCATGCTTTAAATGGCTATGTGAGTGAGCAACATCAGCAAGTTGAGTTAGATGACTATTTTGCTGAATTTGCAGGTTTAATGCAGGGTCAAAACAATACTGCTCATGCCTTGAAAACCATGTTGACCAGTGTGTTTAAGCAAAATGTCACCGTAGAAGAATTCATTGAAGAAAAGTTTAAGTTGGCAGATGAGCAGCGGACGGTGTTGGGCGGTAATAATCCAAGTTTATTGGGTTTAAATACTTTTTGTGGTGAAACCATTAAGCAGATCGATGGCAAGATTGAGATTCAAATTGGACCCTTAAGCCGGAAAGCCTATTTAGATTTTCTGCCGAATAAAAAAGCCAGTAAAAAATTGAAAAGTTTATTGCAGAGCTGGTGTAGCCCAACGCTATTGGTCGATGTGCGTTTAATTTTGGATAAAACAGAAGTTCAACCGATTTGTTTAAGTTCATCGCAATTCTTAGGTTTAAATCAGGGGGCTTTTTTAATGCCTGATACCCCAAAGGATAATCATGAAACATGTTATGCATTACTTGGGGTCGCATCATGATCAAAATAATTTTAGGGGTATTTGCCACTGTTTTTGTGTTGGTATCAACCATGGTGGTGTTGTATTGGCGTGATGTCAACTATGACCCTGCCACTCGTGATTTATTGATTTTTTTTGGCTTAATTCCTTTTGCACTGACATTTTTAATGGTGATGCCATTTCTCATCAAAAAATGGTATCAGGAACAACAAGAACGGAAAAATAATCCTAAAGCTGTAACTGAAGAAGATCACACCGTAGCGCCTATTCCAGCGGAAATTGAATGGGTGAAATTGAATGTGTTTTCCTGTGGCGCATTGAGTGCTTTAGGTGAAAATGAATCTATATGGGATGAAGTCAAAAACTTCAAAAGCGCTGAGTTGGATCAGAAACTGCAAAATGGCTATGGTCTGCCTATTTTAAGTTATCGAATTGCGGATTTAGATGATTTAATGGCAGATGAAGACCAAGATGAGTTTGGATCGCTCAGCGCACGTCAGCGTCGTATCAGTGCATTAATACAGCAGCAGTTAGAGCAGCAGACACCAACCCTATGGCAAATTGCAGAGCATCTGAAAAAATCTTCTCTGTTTTATGAGGGGCAGTTGGTGCAAGAGTATCGTATGCATCCTGCTTGGATTGACCCGAATGCAGATGTCAATGATGAACCATCGACTGACAGAAGGGCAGAGCAAGTTGCTCGATTGAATCAACTACAAATTCATTTGATTTTGGCTGAAGATGTTTTACATATTTGGGATGAAAATGATACCCAAGAGAAAATCGAAAAATTCTTAGCTGAATTGGGTTACATTCCTCAGAAGTTCCACGTGGAGTTTCATTATTGGGGTAAAGAAACAGCGTATAAAAAATGGTTAGACTTATTACAGCAGATTGAAAAGAGCCAAGATACGGTCAATTTAATATTGGCAGTTGACTCTGAAATTGATCAAGACACGGTCGATGAAAAAACTTGGGTATCTGAGCATTATATTCCGTCCGAATTTGTTGGAAGTTGTTGTATTGCGCCTACATCGGTGTTAATTAATGAATTATTGCCACAAAAAACAATAAAAATAGCGTTGAATGACGCTCAGCTTTCCAATACCTTGGAACAGTTGAATTATCAAAAGCTTGAACAATATCAACAAGAACAACCTTTTGTGATGCAGCTCGACGATATAACAGATCTCAAAGTGCTGAAGCGATTAGAGCAGAATTTTGCTCAAACCCTGATAGAACAACATCATTATTTATTCATGAAGCAAAGTATGGGGCAGACGGAAAACATTGCCAAAGTTTTTGGATTTATGCTTGCACTGCAAGCGCCAGA
This sequence comes from uncultured Acinetobacter sp., assembly GCA_964579445.1. GTDB lineage: Bacteria > Pseudomonadota > Gammaproteobacteria > Pseudomonadales > Moraxellaceae > Acinetobacter. Next base: position 85,854 of record CAZOGM010000003.1, on the reverse strand, counting down.
TGACTTTGTGACATTGGTCTATTGCTGTGAACAACCGCATACCCAAAGCTTCATTCAAACAGTAGAAGACGACCATGTGGCTGTTTGATCTAACTTATTTTGTAAAGTTTAATAAAAGAATGAGAAACTCATGTATATAATTTTAGGCTATGTGTGGCAGTACGTGACCAATCCAAAGGCAATCATCGCATTGTCTTTGTTTGTCGCATTGGTCTCTGCCTATAACACCATTCCAAGACAGTATTTTTGGCCTCTAGCGGCCGCTTATGTGATCGGTTTGATCGGTTATGGCATTTATTGGTTTATCCAGCGCCGTCGCAATGAGCAGCAAGGTGAAGAACTGGCTGAAGCCATTGAAAAAGACACGCAAGCTGAATACGGAAAACAAAAAGACAAAGATGAACTTTCACTTGTTAATCAGCAAATGAAAGACTCTATTCAGTTGATTCGTAAGTCAAAATTGGGTGATAAAAAAGGCAACGCAGCTCTATATGAGTTGCCATGGTATATGGTGATTGGTAACCCTGCGGCAGGTAAAAGTTCTGCAATTTATAACTCAGGTTTAAAGTTCCCATTTGAAGAAACCCACCAAAGCGCGGTGTCTTCTGGCTTAAGTGGTACACGTAACTGTGACTGGTTTTTCTCAACAGAAGGGGTATTACTCGATACAGCAGGTCGTTATTCTGTGTATTCAGAAGATCATTCTGAATGGATCGGCTTTTTAAACCTCTTGAAAAAAAATCGTTCTAAAGCACCGATTAACGGTTTAATTGTTACCGTTAGCATTGCGGAGTTAGTGAGTCAAAGTCCTGAGAAATCTTTAAAGCTGGCAAAGAACTTACGTGCGCGCATTCAAGATTTAACCGAACGTTTAGAAATTTTTGCCCCAGTGTATTTGGTCTTTTCTAAAATGGACTTAATCGCAGGATTTACGGAATTTTTTGATTGCTATGATCAAGAAGAGTTTGATCAGGTGTGGGGTGCAACACTTCCGTACAATCCAGATTCATCAAACAACGCTGTTGAGCTGTTTGAACAGCATTATAATCTTTTATACGATGGTTTAAAAAGCGTGAGTACCACGCATTTAAGTCGTCGACATGCACAAAATATCTCACCAAGTGTGATGACTTTTCCTTTAGAGTTTAAAACCCTTAAACCTGCCTTGAAAACATTTATTGGTACGTTATTTGAAGAAAATCCGTATCAATTTAAACCAGTTTTCCGTGGTTTTTATTTTACCAGTGCGCTACAAGAGGGAGTAATTGAAAGTCCAATGACTGAGCAAATTGCTCAAGAGTTTAGCTTAAATAAAATCCCAAACAGTGAACATGGTATTCCCAAAAATTCGGTATCGCAGAACCATGGTTATTTCTTAAAGGGTTTGTTTTCGGATGTAATTTTAAAAGACAAAAACTTGGTGAAGCAACATATCAATCCGAGTAAAAAGCGTCAGCGTTATTTAAGCTTTATTGCAGCATTGCTTGGTGTATCGGTGATTTTGGGACTATGGGTCTGGTCATATCGAAATAACCAACAACTGATTGCGGACGTTCAAGCAGATTTAAATAAAGTCGTACAAATGGAACAGGCATCGGGTCAAAACCTATCGACCCAATTGGATGCTTTATTGGTTCTTCAACAACGTTTAGAGCAGCTCGATGGCTTTGATGAAAATCGTCCACTTAAATTTGGTTTTGGTTTATATCAAGGTAATGATTTACGCGAAAAATTAAAAACCGAATATTTAAATGGTATTCGTCAGATTGTGTTAGAACCCTCTCAACAAAATATGGCGCAGTTTTTACAACGCGTTAAAGGCAATGAAGCGACCTTAAAAGCCAATCACGTGAATGTAGAGGTGCAACAGGTGACAGGTGCACGTCCTGCGCAAACCAATCTTGAGCCTTCAGATGCTAATCCGCAAGATGCCTATAATGCTTTAAAAGCCTACCTGATGATGAGTAATCCTCAATATATGGAAGCAGGGCATTTAAGCGATCAAGTGACACGTTTTTGGCGTTCATGGTTAGACGCTAACCGTGGTCAAATGCCACGTGGTGAAATGATTCAAAAAGCTGAGCAAGTGCTGACCTATGCCATGACTTTGGCCAATGATCAAAAATTCCCCAAACTAGATTCGGATTCACAGCTGGTCGATCAAAGCCGTCAAGTGTTACTTGCAGTCATGAAAGGGATGCCTGCGCGTGATCGTGTGTACAACGAAATTAAAATGCGCGCAGCAGTACGTTATCCAGCGGTGACTACAGCGCAAATTGTGGGTGAGCCTAACCGTGCTGTGGTGCTAGGTTCATATGCTTTACCGGGTGTATTTACCCAGAAAGCATGGAGTGAATACGTTGAAAAAGCGATTGATGAAGCTGCAAATAGTCCAACTGATTCACGTGATTGGGTACTAAACAGCAATCAATCGGATGATTTAACCTTTAGTGGTAGCCCAGATCAAATTCGCAGACAGCTGACCGATGTCTATAAGAAAGAATATATTGCTGAATGGCGTAAATTCTTAAATGGGGTTTACTATGCCAAACAACCTGATTTTGCGCAGCAGCACAAATCTATTGATCTGTTGGGTGAGCCACAGAACTCGCCAATCCGCATTTTGATTGAACGCACAGCCAAAGAAACCAGTTGGGATAATCCTGTGGTTTTGGCAGAGCTAGCAGCACCGCAAACCGGTTTTGTAGCGTGGTTTAAGCGCAAAGTGCTGCGTCAAGATGCAGCCAATGTGGCCGAGCGCGCTGCAACGCAAGCACAAGGTCCAATTTCGAAAGAGTTCAATGTGTTTTATCAATTGGTGCGTAAACGTGATGACCAACAAAATAAATCATTGTTAGATGAATATTTGACAAGTTTGGCGCAAGTACGCAGTAAGTTTAATGACTTGCGGAATGCGGGTGATATTGGTCCAAATGCGATGGCGTTGGTCAAACAAACCATCAATGAACAAACGTCAGTGTTTAATACCACGCAGAAATTGGTCGATGAAAAGCTGTCTGTAGGTCTCAATGATATTGACAATAAAATGGTACAAAAACTGTTGGTCAGTCCACTGACGGCATCTTTTGAAAGTCTCATTCCACCAACGCAAGACGAAATTAATAAATTGTGGACGATGCAGGCGTATCAACCGTTTACGCAAACATTAAGCCAAAAAGTGCCGTTCAATTCATCGGCAAGCATACAAGCCACCAGTGGTGAAATTGGTCAAATCTTTGGTGAGGGCGGTAGTATTGCCAACTTTATTAAAGAAACGCTTGATCCATTTGTGATTCGTCGTGGGTATACCTTGACCTCTAAAACATGGAAAGAGCAAGGCATTATCTTAAATCCACAGTTTGTGATGAATTTTCAACGCTATGTTGCACCACTCAATGGTGTGGCAACTGGAACATTGGGTCAGGGTGCGGTATCTGCACCAGCGGCTGCAAATCAGTCCAACTTCCAGTTCTATCCATTGCCAAATCCACAATTGTTATCTTATACCATCGATATTGATGGACAGCGTTTGGTCTTTGAAAATGGAATTCAACAATGGGTGAATTTTGTTTGGCCAAATGCAGGTGCTATTCCGGGTGCGCGTATTACTGCCGTTGATTTGGAAGGTAAAACGCATACGATTTTTGATGCACCAGGAGAATATGGGATTAACCGTTTAATCGATTCTTCACAGCGCCGCGAGCAAAATGGCGTGGTCGAGATGACGTGGGCAAGCGCGCAGCAACCTTCAGTTGCGGTAAAAGTGAACTTCCGTCTAATTAGTGGTAACTCTGGTCAAGGCGGAGCAGGTGTCGGTTCAAATCGTGATTTAAACGGCGTTCAATTGGTCGATAAAGTCACCACCAACAAAGCGACAGTACGTGTGGTGTCGGCGCAGCAAGCACCGACTCCAACACCTGCTGCACCGGTTGCCAATCCCAATACAACAGCAGCACTTCAAAATGCAACACGAGGAGCTGCGACCCCATGATTCAATACCCAGCAGTGACGCGAATGTTGAACCCTAATGGAGTAACCTTATGCATGTGCTAAAAACCACGCCTTTGTATTATGGCAAAAGCCCTGCACGAGGCGACTTCCTTAAAACCAAAGGTCAATATGCACTGATTCAAGTGATTGATCAGTGGATTACTGAAGCCTTAGAGCATGCCATGAAGCACCCTGAGTTTGATCAGCGCTATCGTTCGTTGGCTTCTTTAGATTTCTTTATTGCCAATCCACAAGAGAATATGTTCTTAACGGCAAACTTAATTACCAGTCAAGACAGCTCGGGTCGTCAATTTCCGATGGTACTGAGCCACTTGATTGAAGTAGAGTCACCCTTTCAAAATTTATTGTTTGCGCCCTATACTTATAAACCTGTATTGATCGATTTATTTCAAAAAAACCGAATCATTCGAACAGTGAGTGACGCTGATATTTTGTTGGATAAATTGGCAAAGCTCAAAGGCGAGATTCAGATTTTAGATGCTCAAGAGACCAGTGGTTTTTTTGAAAATCACACCATGCATTCTTTTGCACAGCTGATGAAAATCAGTGTCTATGAGCTTGCCCAAAGTATGATTGGTTTGGGCTTACTGCTTCAACCTGTGCTGAAACATGGCACAGAAAAATTGAATAAAGTACTGATCTTACCTATTCACAATCCAAGTTATTGTTACGAGTTGGCGGCTTTCTGGGTCAGTTTGATTTCTCGGTTTTTATCTAAGCACAATACTGAAGTCTTGATCGGAATTTTGCATTCGGATAACCCTGTCCTGTTATTTGGCTTTCAAGGTGCAGACATTGAAGCCTTGAGCGATATTTTTACCCAAAATATGCAAAATGAACATTGGGTGTCTTTGGTACAAGCGCAGTGGATTGACCCCTATTTAGAGCAAAATGCGGGATTGGCAGCACTGGAACAAGGGTTGTGCGAACGACAACTCAGTCTGAATCAGGGCATGAAACTGTTTAGACAAACATTTATAGAAGAATCATGATGAAGATGAATACAAAAATGATCGCAGCGTTAAAGCTGAGCAGTCTATGTTTTGCCTTGAGCCTGAGCAGTATAAGCTTTGCCAGAGACATCGTGGTTGAAGGTGTGGTACCAAATGAAACCAGTAAACAAGCCATCTTGGTAAAAATGCGTTCGGTATACACTGAAGACCAAATCATTGACAAGATTCAGGTCAGACCTGTTGCTGCGCCCAACGGTTGGAGTGATTCAGTCACACGCGTCATTACACCTGACTTGAAAAAAGTGTCTCAAGGTAAACTCAGTGTACGTGGTACGCAGGTCGATTTGTCTGGAAAAATGCTGAATCAAGCAGAAATTCAACCGTTTACCAGCAACTTCCAAACCCTCGTTTCAGCACCTTATCGTTTTAGCTCACAACTGTCGGTCAACCAAGCTGAACAGGCGGTGATTGATAATGCATTGAAGAATCGTATTATTGAGTTTGAGTCAGGCAGCGCCGTACTTTTACCTGCGGGCACACAAATTTTAGACGAGATGGTGGTTGCCTTAAATCGCGTTCAAGGCAAAAATGTTAAGATCATTGGGCATACGGATAGTCAGGGTAACCCTGATAAAAATAAAATGTTGAGTCAGCAGCGTGCAGATGCGGTGAAGCAGTATTTGATTTCCAAAAGCATTGCTGCGGCACGTTTGAGTACTGAAGGCTTGGGTGCGGATAAACCGGTAGCAGACAATGCTAGTCCTGAAGGACGTAAGAAAAACCGCCGTATTGAGTTTGAAGTTTTATAACTTCGAGCTTATTCATAACAATAAGGAAAATTTTATGGCATTTCCATATATTACGCTGGGTTCACCGACCACAGGTGGCGGCAAAGTGATTACCGCCAATCAATCTTTTTTGATTGAAGGTAAACCTGTGGCCTGTATTGGTGATCAAGCCACTTGCCCGAAGCACAAGACCACAGCGACCATTGTGGCAGGGGACAATAAAATGGTGGTGATGGGTAAACCTGCAGCTCAGCACAACTCTCCGTTGTCATGTGGTTGTAAGTGTATTGGCAATCAGTCCTTAACTGTTGGGCAGAACTAAATAATTCCCGTATGAATACATCAAAACTCCAAGTTTAACTTGGAGTTTTTTTTGCATGCTTTTTGCATATTTTTTAACGATCACAGCTTTACATTAAAGTTGAGATTATTGGTTGATTCATACTGCTTTTTGAACGACATTAAATGACACTAAATATAGAAATGAAAACAACAACAGGACGTTGTAATGATGAAAAAAGTACAGACCCATATTCAATTGATCAAGCCTTCACTGCCAAGATTTATCGCGCTAAGTTTGATCAGTGGTTTATCTTCTATGAGCGTAATGGCGGCCTCACCCGAGCAAGTCAAAAAAGTGATTGAGGCTGAAAAGCCAATCTACTTAAATACCTTAAAAGACTTGGTTCAGATTGAGTCTGGCAGTCAGGATATCGCAGGTTTAAATCAAATTGCTCAAGTGGTTGCAGAACGTTTAAAGCTGGTGGGTGCAGAAGTCAGCATTGAAAATAGTGCCAACATTTCTCGGATGGATGACACGCCAGAGCAGGTGGGGCCCATGGTCAAAGCCATCCTAAAAGGTAAGGGCAAAAGCAAAATTATGCTGATTGCACACATGGACACCGTCTATGAAAAAGGTATGTTAAAAGATCAGCCTTTTAAAGTTGAAGGCGATAAAGCTTATGGTTTAGGTATTATTGACGACAAGCAAGGCGTGGCTGCAATCTTACATGTGATCGACAGTTTAAAGAAATTGAACTATCAAAATTACGGTACGATTACTGTATTAATGAATTCAGATGAGGAAATTAGCTCACCTGCATCACGTCAAATGATTACGGATACTGCGCAAGATCAAGATCTCGTGCTTTCCTTCGAAGGTGGTGGTAAGGAAGGTAATTTAAGACTGGCCACCAGTGGCATTGGTGCAGCTTATTTAGATATTAAAGGTAAGGCTTCGCACGCAGGGGTCAAGCCCGAGGCAGGGGTCAATGCATTGACTGAACTTTCTCATCAAATTGCACAGTTACAGAATTTATCTAACCCTCAAACCGGTTTAAAGCTGAATTGGACGGTTGCACATGCCGGTAAAACCCGTAATGTGATTCCAGACTCAGCCAGTGCACAAGCAGACGTTCGTGCGATACGGGTGGAAGATTTTAATGCTGTTGAAAAAACACTCACTGAAAAGGTCAAAAATAAAAAGCTATCTGACAGTCAGGTCAACGTGAAGTTTGAAGTTCGCCGTCCGCCACTCACCGCTAATGATGCTTCAAAGAAACTCGCGGAAAAAGCCCAACAGATTTACAAAAATGAGCTGAACATGCCTTTAACTGTATCAAGTCAACCGACAGGCGGTGGCACAGATGCAGCCTTCGCAGGTTTAAAGTCCAAGGCAGCGGTTTTAGAAGGGGTAGGACTTTCTGGTGATGGTGCACATTCAAGCAATGCAGAGTACATATTAATTGATAGCATCGTGCCGCGGTTATATCTTGCCACACGCTTAATTATTGAAGCCTCTCAGTAATAATGGCCATTTAAGCAGTCATGATCATG
>CAZOGM010000003.1:0-78166 GCA_964579445.1 uncultured Acinetobacter sp. | reverse complement strand
GCTTAATTATTGAAGCCTCTCAGTAATAATGGCCATTTAAGCAGTCATGATCATGTGCAAGCTGCATAGAGATTTAAGCTCTATACAGCTTCTATAGAGCTAGTCTTAATGTTTAATAGGTTAATAGGTTAATAGGTTAATAGATAGACCATAAAAAAGCCCGAACTTCCTGTCCGGGCTTTTTTAGATTCGTTACTTCGGTATAACTCCTGTCGTACCTATGTGCTTCCTGCAATTTCATTTTTTATTCTATGTTGAGACATCCTGTCTCTGTATGTCCTTACTATAGTTCGATCGTTACGAGTTGCATAGTCAACAAATGCGCCACAGCGTGTACGCAAATGCGTACATGGCTGCTGAGTTTAAGCGCTGACATATTGAATTAGTTTTTTAAATGCGCTGTCTAAGGCTTTTTCATCAAACTCATTGGCAGTAAACTCAGGCTCAGCACAACGCATAAAAATATCTCGGATTTCAATCACCGCATTGGTATCGACTAAGCCAAGCTGAGTTGCCACCTGACGAATTTGGTCAATCGAACGTGATCCATTGCTGCCCCCATAACTGACATAAGCTGCAGGTTTACCATTCCACTCTTTTCCTAAATAATCCAAAGCATTTTTAAGTGCAGGGCTATAACCGTGATTGTATTCAGGACTAATGAAAATAAAAGCATCGCCTTGCGCGATTTTTTCTGCCCATTCTTGTTGTTTGGGCTGATCATAAATACCAGTCAGGGGCGGATTGGCACCAGCAAAAATAGGTAAATCCCAAGTTTTTAGATCAACAATTTCAACATTTAAGGTACTAAAATCATAGTTTCTAATACTTCTTTCAATCCAACGCGCCACTTTAATGGCAGTACGTCCTTCACGAACACTACCGACAATAATCTGAATTTTCATTCTATGCTCCTGATTTTTCTTGTGGTTTTAACTTAACACCGTAAAAATAATTGCATAGAGATAAATTGTATCTTGTATGCATAGAAAAAGCTCCCGAAGGAGCTTTCTGAACTCTATGTAAGTCCGCTTTAGCGAAGTTGAATGCCTTGCTGACCCGCAGGAGTCACTTTAAAAATTTCAACTTCAAAAGTAATGTTTTTCCCTGCGAGTGGATGATTAAAGTCCACTTCAGTAATGTCATCACCAACCGTTTTCACTACGCCATACAGACTTTGCTTAGCTTTGTCTTCAAATTCGATCATGTGACCTACGACAGGACGCTGTTCGAACTTCACCGTATCAACCTTTTGAACATTTTCTTCGTTCCATGGACCAAAGGCATCTTCAGGTGGCAAACTTACAGTACGGCGGTCGCCCGCACGTAGACCAAACAGTGCTTTTTCAAAGCCGGGTAATAAGCTACCGTCCCCCATCACAAGACTGACAGGTTCTTCACGGCTACGGGTATTGTCAATTTCTACACCGTCTTCAATCGCAACAGAAAAGTGTAGATCTACTTTAGAACCCGATTCAATACGAGTATCTTCATTGGGATTAATAAAATCAGTCATTTTGCGCTTCCGCACGTTGAATTCGACTTTTTTCTAGGAAAAAAGTATCGATAAGCATCAAGATAGTACCTAACGTAATCGCACTATCTGCAATATTAAATGCAGGAAAGTGGCTGTTGTTGTAATACACATGAATAAAATCAACCACGTAGCCTAGTGCCACGCGGTCAATTAAATTACCAATTGCACCACCCAAAATGAGTGCAATGGCGAGCGGTAGTACTTTCATGTTTTTTGGCATACGCATTAGCCAAAAAACAAAAATTACAGACACTAAACCTGCCAGTGAGGTAAAGAAATAACGTTGCCAACCACCAGCATCGGACAAGAAACTAAAGGCTGCGCCATAGTTATGCAGTAATGTCCAATTTAAAAAGGGCAGCACCGGCACAGGATCTGCATAGTTCAGATGTGTCGTTGCAATCCATTTGGTCCATTGATCGAAAATAATCGCCACAATGGAAAGTCCAAGCCACATTAAATTATGTGGATAGAACTGGAATAAACCCTTTTTAGTATGTGGATTAGGCATATTTTCTCTCTTCGCCTTGACCTGTAGGAAGGTTAATAATACAACGAGAACAAAGACCTGGATGTGCAAGATGTGTATTTACATCTGGAAGTACATGCCAGCATCGCGCACATTTTTCACCATCTGCAGCAGAGACTTTGACACGTAAACCCTCTACATCGGTTGCTTCACCTTGGGTTTCATCAAATGCATTGACATATACGGTGGAAGTGATCAGAACGAAACGTAGTTCATCGCTTAATTGATCAAGCACTGTTTTGAGTTCAGTATTCGCCCAAAGCTCAACTTTTGCAGACAGGTTAGAACCAATCAATTTTGCATTACGCGCCGCTTCAATTTGCTTGTTCACCGCAGACTTAACCGCAATCATGGTTTGCCAATCTGCTTCTGAAATTAAGTTTGCAGTTGATGCCACTGGAATGTCATACCATTCAGAGGTAAATACGTATTTCTCAGTTTGACCTGGAATCAGTGGCCAAGCTTCTTGTGCAGTAAAGCTCAAGATAGGAGCCATCCAACGAACAAAGGCCTGAACCAAATGATACAGCGCAGTTTGTGCCGAACGACGTGCTTGCGAATCTGCCTTGGTGGTGTACTGACGGTCTTTAATGATGTCTAAGTAGAAACCACCCAAGTCATTGATACAGAAGTTGGTCAATGAACTTGCCACAATGTGGAAGTTCATCTCTTCATAGGCTTGCTGAATAGTTTTTTGTACATCGCTTGCACGTTGCAAAATGTATTGATCCAGTGCAATCAGGTCATCAATGGCTAAGCAATCTGTAGCAGGTTCAAAACCATTTAAGTTTGCAAGCAAGAAACGCAGCGTGTTACGGATACGGCGATAACCGTCAGAGGCACGACTAAAAATTTCTTTACCCGCGGTCATTTCATAACGGTAATCCGCAGAGGCAATCCAGAAACGTAAGCCATCTGCACCCATGTCTTTAATAATGTCTTGTGGCGTGATGACATTACCAATCGACTTCGACATTTTACGGCCCTTCTCATCCACCACGAAACCGTGGGTGAGGAGACCTTTGTAGGGTGCGCGTTTGTTAATTGCGACAGAGGTCAACAGTGAAGATTGGAACCAACCACGATGTTGATCTGAACCTTCAAGATACAAATCAGCAGGGTCAGTCAGATCTTCACGTTCACGAAGTACTGCATAATGGGTTGTGCCTGAGTCAAACCACACATCAAGTGTGTCACGAACTGCATTGTAGTGTTCAGCATCCGCACCGATAAACTCAGATGCATCACGGTTATACCAACCATCAATGCCCTCATTTTCAATCAGTTTTGCAACGTCTTCAATTAGTTCAGGCGTACGTGGATGTAATTCATTGGTGTCTTTATGCACGAAGAATGGGATTGGTACACCCCAAGTACGTTGACGCGATATACACCAGTCCGGACGACCTTCAATCATCGACTGAATGCGGTTTTTACCCCAATCTGGTACAAAACTGATTTCATTTTCAATCGCATTGAGTGCGTTTTGGCGTAAGCCTTTGGCATCCATGCTAATGAACCACTGCGGTGTCGCACGGAAAATAATCGGTGTTTTATGACGCCAGCAATGTGGATAGCTGTGTTTAATGGGAATATGTGCCCAAAGCTTATTGTTCTCAGCAAGTGCTGCAATAATTTTTGGATTGGCTTTATAAATGTGCTCACCTGCAAACAGCGGAGAAGTGGGTAAATAGACCCCATTACCACCGACAGGATTGTCTACTTTTAAGTTGTACAATAAGCCGACTTTATAATCGTCTACACCATGACCGGGCGCTGTATGAACAGCACCTGTACCGCTGGTTGCAATCACATGCTCACCTAAAATTACAGGCACTTGGCGCTCAGTAATTAAAGGATGTTGTAATTGTAAATGCTCAAGCTTCGCACCTGTAAAATCAGCAAGCACTTCAACCGTTGTGAACCCATAGCGTTCAGTTGCAGATTCCACCAAATCTTTGGCAAGAATAAAGTTTTGATCGGCTTTTTCGTCGCCACGCGCTTTAACCAATTGATAGTCAATATCGGTGTGTACTGCAACAGCTTGGTTGGCAGGAATGGTCCAAGGAGTCGTGGTCCAAATCACGATATCGGTTGAATCCGTTACGCTGATACCTAGACGTGCAGACAAATCTGCAAGGTCAATGACGTTGAAACCGACATCAATTGCATCCGATTTTTTATCTTCATATTCAACTTCAGCTTCAGCAAGCGCTGAACCACAGTCTAAACACCAGTTCACTGGTTTAAGACCCGGTTCAATATGACCCGCTTTGGCAATTTCACCGAGTGAACGAACAATATCGGCTTCTTGTTTAAAGTTCATGGTCAAATAAGGATTGTCCCAATCGCCAAACACGCCCATGCGTACGAAGTCTTTCTTTTGCAGTTCAACTTGGGTGTAAGCATATTCACGGCAATGCTTACGGAAAGTGGCAGCGTCGACTTTAACACCGACTTTCCCTACTTTTTCTTCAACTTTAAGTTCAATAGGCAGACCGTGGCAGTCCCAACCTGGCACATAGGGTGCATCAAAACCATCCATCACACGGCTTTTGATGATGATGTCTTTTAAGACTTTATTAACCGCATGCCCCAAATGGATTTGTCCATTTGCATACGGAGGGCCGTCATGCAGCACATACTTTTTCTTACCAATACGCGATGCGCGAATCTGCTGATAAATGTTGTCGGCATACCACTCTTCTAACCATTTCGCTTCACGTACGGCGAGATTTGCTTTCATTGCAAATTCAGTACCTGGGAGGTTTAGCGTGGCTTTGTAATCCACTGCATTTTCAGGAGTTTGCTTATCGCTCATGCAAGTTTTCTTCCAATTTAATCAGTCTGATGCTGACGCGTTTTACGTTAAAATTCGGGATATCTAAAAGGGAAATTTGGGGGTGTTTTGACGAAACTCAAGCAGTTTCTCAACATCATCATCGATTCCCGCTTTGAGTGCTTCAAGCGAAGAGTAGTTCTTTTCACCATGTAAATAGTTTAGGAACGTGACCCGCATTAACAGGCCATACAGATTAGCAGAAACATCGGGAAAATGTACTTCTAATCGCCACTCGGGATGATCTTGTTGAATGGCAGGGCGGGTACCCACATGACCTGCACCAAACAGCCCAGTTGAGTCATAAGCTGCAATACCTTGCAAACCTGATTCACTCTGTTTCACTTTATCTTTTAAAGACGTTGTTTCACACACCACTTCCACGCCATAAATGCCATGTAAACACGGTTTATGACGACTCATACGCACGTTAATGGTAGGGAAGTTAATCGTGCGCCCAATTTGATCGCCATACTGCACACGACCCGTAATACTATAAGGACGACCTAATAATTGTGCAGCGCGAGCTAAATTTCCAGCCTGTAAGGTTTCACGAATTAAAGTGGAGCTGACACGTTCACCATCCACTTCGACATTGTCTAAATCGGCCACATGGAAGCCATAATCCCGTAGAAATTGGCTATTTCCTTGACGGTTTTTACCGAAATGATGGTCTTCGCCTAGCACCAAGCTTTTGGTGTTGAGTTTGTATTTTAAAATATCGGCAAAAGCTTCTGCACTCAAGCTACGAAATGCATTATCAAATTTGGCAACCGCAATGTAATCCACGCCCAATTCCGTCAAATATTCGACTTTTTCACGAAGTGAACTAATACGTGGAGGAGCATCATAGCTTTTAAAAAATTCAAGCGGTTGTGGCTCAAAGATCATGACCACTGTTTTTAGATTTTGTTCTGCAGCGAGATTTTTGAGTTGGCTAATCATCGCCTGATGACCCAAATGAACGCCGTCAAAATTACCAATCGTGACAGCGGTTTCGGGCAATTTAAAATTTGGCGCTAAAGCATTCAGGCGGAGCAGCTTCATGGGCGATTTTGCGACTAAAATGAATTTGGGCTATATATTGCCATAATCTCGCGGTTTCGTCTTGTTGTTGTGTTTTCAACCAAGTTTTTTTAAAAGATGAATGAATTTATATATCAATTTAAATAGTATTTAAAATAAATATTAATCAATTTTTCTTATTGATAAGGCGGTTTATGATTATTTTACAACCTATTTATGAGTGATTGTGATGAACACACCTTTTAAACAGCTAGGTCGTAAAAAAGATCAATCCGGCATCTTACTCCTAACAGCTTTATCGTGACCATGGGAACAGGTGTCATTGCTTTAATATTGGCTGAGTTTGGATCTTTTTCATCGCTTTTTTGGCAATAGGGTGCGGGCTTATGGTTGTTTAATACTGCACTGTTTTTATTTTTCTGTCTGTTTTATGGGTTGAGATGGGTATTATTTCCGCAAGAAGCTAAACAAATTGTTAGTCATCCGACTGACCATGTCATTGTTTTCGGGTGCAATCCCTATGGCATTGGCGACCATTATCAACGGTTGTTTGAAGTTCGGTACTGAATTCAATGCTGATATTTTCATTTAACTGGCACAAGTGCTTTGGTATGTTGATGTCATCTTGGTAGTGGGGGTTGCTTTGGCTCTGTCCCGATCTGTATCTATAGCATTCAAAAACATCGTTTAAACGATATGTCTGCACTGTGGTTATTGGGGTGCTCCATACCTTGATACATGTCAAGAATTTACGCTTAAATCTGGGCTGGTGGTGGCTAACCTTTCCACTTGGGGTATTTACTTTGGCAGTTTTTAATTTTGCCCATCAGACTCACTTTTCAGTGTTCAATCATCTGGCTTTCGGTTTTGCCAGCATTTAATCATGCTGTGGATACTGGTTATGGGCAAAACGATACAAGGTTTCTATCAGGGGGATTTATTTTTCTCACCCTGTCTAAAAGCATATTTGGAAGAAAAGATTTATCTCTGATTGCTCCAATTGAATATATTCAGAACTTAAAAAAATTAAGCATATAGGAGAATGTGTCTGGAGGTACGTTTTCCTTTTTTTTAATATGATTTGTTCGATGCGCTATTTTTAGCATTAAATGCAGCCTGTTATTTCAGTGTGGGGAGTGGGAGCAGATGTATTACACGGACATTTTTCTTGCTTTTAAATAAGTACGTTTCATATCATTTAGATTATTCTTCATCTGCCTCACATAGCGTCAAATCATGAATTTAGAGAGTCAAATGTCTGAACTGGCATTAATTATGGCATTGCCCAATGAGTCCAAAGGGCTATTTGAAGCCGAAGGGATACAGGTGCATTACAGTGGTATTGGCAAGGTCAATGCTGCGTTTAAAGCCTTTGAAGTCATTCGAACTACGAAGTGTAAGACGCTTCTCAACTTGGGTACTGCAGGGAGCTCATTTTTCGATGCGCATGCACTGGTCGAAGTAACTCAATTTGTACAGCGTGATATGGATGTCTCAGCACTAGGTTTTACTGTTGGTACTACCCCCATGGATGATGATCATCCTGCTGAAATTGGGCTAGATGCCTTTTTCCATATGCTGCCTCAAGGGATTTGCGGAACAGGCGATCAGTTTGAAACGGGTACGCCCAAAGTTCCGTGCAATCTAGTCGATATGGAAGGTTATGCCCTGGCTAAAGTGTGCAAAAAACTTGGCGTAAGGCTCATTTCTGTCAAATATATTACAGATGGCGCAAATGACACGGCACATTTAGATTGGGAAGAAAATTTGTTATTGGGTGCTCAAAAATTATTGTCATTATATAAAAGCATGTAATTATATTTGAAGGTGTGCTGATTGGAGAGTCGGCGACCATAGGGTTCTATGGTCGTATGCCAAAATACATATTTAAATGAAAATCTCTATTCTTCAATGCAATCAACGAGATTTATTCAGGACGTGGCAGAATGCCATAAAGCATCATATGTACGGTATGCTCAATGGTACGTTGGTACATGCTACGGTTACGTAAAGTTTTACCAGTCACCATTTCAATTTGCGTACTAAAGTCCGCATAGTTTTGGGTGATGCCCCATAGGTTAATGATCAGTACTTCAGCATCAATTTTATCTGAAAGTTTCCCTTGTTCTTGCCAGTTTGAAATCACTTTAGACTTGCGTTTAAATAGCTTTCGCAAGGGACCTTTCAAAATAGGCAAAATGTGCGGTGCACCTTGAATAATCTCTAAAGCAAATAATTTTGAGGCTTTAGGTTGAGTACGTGACACTTCTATTTTTTGCATCAAATACTGAGTAATGGCTTCTGCGGGCTCGAGTTCCGCTTCTAACATTTGCAACGGCGCTAACCACTTTTGCATCACCGTTGTTAACACTTCAACATACAGCGCTTCTTTATTTTCGTAGTAATAGAAAATATTCGATTTGTGCATTTCTGCCAATTGTGCAATTTCATCTAGGCTTGCACCACTGAATCCATACACAGAAAAAACATCGAGTGCGGCAGCCAAAAGTTGCTGCCGTTTTTGCGTACTTTTTTTCTGTTCCATCTCGTCATTTAACAATAAAAAGGATCCATAAATTGTACGGTAAAATGCACGATTTGTGCACAAGGATTGTCGCATTTCAAGAAGATTATGAGGATTAATTGTGTTGTTAAGTGATTAAATTGATATAAGCGCTTTAATTAAATGTTTTTTACAAACAACGCTTCATTTTTACCTAAAAAAATAAGCAGTCGATATTATTGCAATGTCTAATCTTTATACTCACTTAGATGAGCAATTAAATGTGCGTGAACCTAATAGAGTTTATCTAAAAATATGAAGACTTGTTAAATCCATATAAATTGGTTTCAATAAAGCGCATTAAGCAACAACTTTTTAATAGGCTAATTCAGCCCTTAAAGTTGTTGCTTGCGACTAGGTCGATAAAACAGCCTGTAAAACCTGCTGTTCTAATTCTGCAAATTGACTATTTTTCTGACGCGGGCGGGCAAGATCAACTTTAAATTGTTGTGCAATGCGCCCTTTGTCCAGCAGAATAATCCGATCTGCCAACTGTACTGCTTCACTGACATCGTGTGTAACTAAAATCGTGGTGAAACCTTGTTCCAACCATAAACGCTCAATCAATGCCTGCATATCTAAACGCGTGAGTGCATCTAACGCGCCCAAAGGTTCATCAAGCAACAATATGCGGGGTGTATGTGATAAAGCTCGTGCCAAAGCCGCACGTTGACGCTGACCACCAGAAAGCTGTGCAGGCCAAAGTTCCGCTTTTTCATCTAGACCGACTTTACTCAGTAAATTTTTAGCTTTGTCATGCTGAGCATTTTCCAAACCCAATTGCACATTTTTAAGCACGCTCTTCCATGGCAAAAGCCGTGGGTCTTGGAACATCACGCGAATGTCATCTGAGGTGATGCCTTCACGAAAATTGAGCGCAGACTTAAATTTAATTTCGCCATAACTCGGTTGTTCTAAATCAGCGATTAAACGCAGTAAGGTGCTTTTACCACAACCACTACGCCCCACAATTGCGACAAATTCGCCTGGCGCAATATGTAAGTCTAAATCTTCCAGAACCGTGACTTTGCCATAAAATTTATGCAGCTGCTCAATGTTAATTTCTGCACCAATCATCTGGGTATCATTCGCTAAATTTTCTTGATCTGTATGATGATTTGGATGCGGTGTTTGCGCATATTGTTGAATACTTAAATCAGTCATGAGTCACTCCTATTTTTGATAGCCGGGGTGCCAGCGCAGTAAATATTTTTCTAATGAAACTGCCAGAACATCTGCTAATTTGCCCAATAATGCATAAAGTAAAATACCCACCAGTACCACATCTGTTTGCAAAAACTCACGTGCATTCATGGTCATATAACCAATGCCAGCTTGTGCAGAAATGGTTTCAGCCACAATCAGCAGTACCCAGACTAAACCGAGTGCGAAACGTAGTCCCACCAAAATAGACGGTAAAGCGCCCGGTAAAATAATGTTTTTGTAAAGCTGCCAGCGAGTCAGTCCGTAACTTTTGCCCATTTCAATCAATTGTGGATCGACTGAGCGAATTCCATGATAGGTATTGATATAAATGGGAAAAAACACGCCAATCGCCACCAGAAACAGTTTGGCCGTTTCATCAATCCCGAACCATAAAATAACCAAAGGAATCAGTGCTAAGGCAGGAATATTACGCACCATTTGTAAAGTGGTATCGAGTAGAGTGGATGCAATTTTTGATGAGCCATTCAATAGCCCTAAAAACAGACCAAGCCCTCCTCCAATGAGTAGACCAATGATGGCACGGCCCGCACTGACCTGAACGTGCTTCCAAAGTTCTCCACTCACCAGCAGTTCCCAAAAAGCAGTGACCACCGCAGTTGGGGCAGGTAATACACGACTTTCCAAAAGACCAGTAGAGGATGCAATTTGCCAAATCAAAATTAAAAAAATAGGGACTAACCAAGGCAGCAAACGCTGCCCCAGTTGTTTAGATCCACGTGAAACAAAACTTTCACTTTTCTGAGTCTTGGTTTTGCTTATGACAATTGACGTTTTAGTCGGAGTTTCCAAGCGGGTGGTCATGCTGGCTCCTGTTTTTTCTCACCCTTTTTATTCTCTTCGGGGGTATAATTATTTGCCACAATCTCACCAAAAGGTCCAGTCAAATTGGGTTGAGCCAATTTTTGGCGCGTTTCTAATGGTAACAATGGGAACACCAGTTCCGCAAAACGAATCGATTCCTCTAAATGTGGATAGCCTGAGAAAATGAAGGTATCAATGCCGATGTCTGCATATTCTTGAATACGATCTGCCACAGTTTGTGGGTCTCCCACCAATGCTGTGCCTGCACCCCCGCGAACCAAACCTACACCCGCCCAAAGGTTCGGAGAAACTTCGAGTTTAGAACGGTCGCCATTATGAAGTTCAGCCATGCGGCGCTGACCAATCGAGTCCATTGTTTTAAACTTCGCTTGAGCAGCAGCAATGGTTGCATCATCTACATATTGAATCAGCTCTTCCGCAGCAGCCCAAGCTTGTTCATTGGTTTCACGGACAATCACATGTAAACGAATACCATAATTTAAAGTACGGCCGCGTGCTGCTGCTTTCACACGTACATTTTCCAGCTTTTCTTTCACGGCTGCAGGCGGTTCACCCCAAGTCAGATAGGTATCGACTTGTTCTGTTGCAAGCTCGACTGCATCATCTGACGAGCCACCAAACCATAAAGGTGGATAAGGTTTTTGAATCGGTGGATAAAGCAGTTTGGCATCTTCAACTTGCAGGCGTTCGCCTTTGAAGCTAAAGCTTTCACCCGTATGCGAACGGGTTAAAATTTCACGCCAAATTTTGGTGTATTCAGCAGCTGTTTTATAACGAGTAGCATGGTCTTCGTAAACACCATCACCTTTAAGCTCTTGTTCATCGCCGCCTGTCACTAGGTTTAATAGCACACGGCCATTGGATAAACGGTCAAAAGTGGCTGCCATACGTGCAGCCAAAGCAGGCGTGGTGACACCAGGGCGCAGAGCAACAAGAAATTTCAAATTTTTAGTGGCATCTATTAGACTTGCCGCGGTAATCCAAGGGTCTTCACATGAACGACCCGTTGGAATCAAAACCCCTTCATAACCCAAGTTATCCACTGCAACAGCAATCTGTTTCATATATGCATGATCCACTTGGCGTGCACCTTTACTGGTACCTAAGTAGCGACTGTCGCCGTGAGTAGGAATAAACCAAAAAATTTTCATGTCAAATGTCCTTGCTGAATAGATCAAAAATTATTTACGAACGACTGTAGGTTGAATGGCATCTTGAATATTGATTTGCTTGGGAATCAATTTCTCTGCATAAAATAAATCTGCAATTTTTTGCTGTGAGGCAATATTTTCATCAGTTAATGGATGAATAGGAGACGGTTTTAAACGACGGTCTATGGCAGATTTCGCAACCTCTTTGGTTAGCCCAGTGCTGCTTGAATACAGATCTACTGCCAGTGTTTGGTTATTTAAAATCCACGTGTCTGCTTGATTTAAACTTTTCAGAATTTTGTCGACAGCTTGCGGATGGGCAGTGGTGAACTTGGGATTGGCAATGTAATAAGAATAGGTTTTTGGAAAGTCTTTTCCATCAATGAGCACATTCACTTTACCTGTCAATTCCACCGCAGAAAGATACGGATCCCAAATGGACCAAGCATCAATCGAACCTTTGTCTAGCGCTGCACGAGCATCTGCGGGTGGCAGCCAAATGGGTTGAATGTCTTGCCATGACAGTCCTGCTTTTTCCAAAACCTTGGCTAAGAGTTCATGGGCACTTGAGCCTTTTTGTACTGCAATACGTTTGCCTTTTAAGTCTTCAATTTTCTGAATTTTAGAGTTCTTGGGTAAAACAATACCTAATGCATTCGGTGGATAAACTTCATACCCTGCATAACTCAGGTCTTTACCTGCGGCTTGAGCAAAGATGGGAGGTGTGTTACCAACATAGCCTACATCCACAGCACCCACGGCTAGAGCTTCGAGCATTTGTGGGCCAGCAGGGAATTCACGCCACTCAATTTTTGCACCTGGAAATTCTTTTTCCAGAAGTTTCTGCTCACGTGTCACCAAAAGGTTCAACGCTGATTTTTGAAAGCCAATCGAAAGATTCTCGACTTTTTGATCAGAGCTTTCAGTCGTGGTTTTTTCTGCTTCTTTTTGCTCAGTTTTTTGGCAAGCTGTTAAACCCAATGTCAGCGCTGCGAAACCTGTAATTGCAATAATTTTATAAGTATTCATGTGTGGTTCTCATTGAGTATTTTCATTATTTTTCAGAAGGATTGCTTAAAATAGCCGCTTGAATATTGATTTGATTTGGAATGAGTTTTTGTTGATAGAAGGCATCAGCGACAAATTGCTGTTCTTTCGCAACTTCAGCAGAGATCGGTTTTACGCCAAAGCCCATACGTGAAATTGAAGACTTCAATACGTCTAACGATAAGCCTGTTGGTTTTTCTAAAAGTTTGCTGGCTTGATCTTGGTTTTTTGAGACCCACTCAGTGGTGGTGTTGAGTTCATTTACGACTGCTTTTAAAACATTTGGATTTTGCTCTGCAAATTTACGATCAGCTAAATAGAACTGATGGTTGCTGACTAAGTTTTCACCTGTCGCAATCACACGTGCACCAATTTGTTGTTCTGCTGCTGCAAAGAACGGATCCCAAATGACCCATGCATCGACTGCACCGCGTTCAAATGCAGCACGCGCATCAGACGGTGGCAAATACACCACTTCAATATCCTCAAGTTTAAGTTTGTTTGCCTCTAAAACTTTGAGTAGCAGATAGTGAACATTTGAGCCTTTATTGAGGGCAACACGTTTACCTTTTAAGTCTTGTACAGTTTTGATGGCTGAATCTTTTTGCACGATCAGCGCTTCAGCCTTCGGTGCTGCGGGTTGATTGGCGATATAAACTAAATTGGAATTGGCCGCTTGAGCAAAAATAGGCGGCGCTTCGCCAGCTTCGCCAAAAGATACGCTACCTACATTTAACCCTTCAAGAAGTTGTGGTCCTGCTGGAAATTCAACCCAGCGAATATTCACGCCTTGCTGTTTTAAAGCGCTCTCAAGCGTACCGCGTTCTTTGACAATAGGCAGGATGCCATATTTTTGATAGCCAATATTGAGCGTGACGTTTTCCGTTTCTTTTTTTCCGCAACCTGAAAGCATCATGACACCCGCAACCACCGAAGAAACAATCAGTGTTTTTTTGAAGCGTTTTGAATTGGCTGTAGTCATGAGCAGTAGCATCCCTAAATAAAAATTTTAAAAAACTAAAAATTTGAATGGCTAGAAAAGTTTGGACAACTTTAATAACTAAGATGCATAAGCTAATGAATTTTCTATTGCGGAAAAAATAACAAATCAGGAATTCCTAATGAATAAAAAAGATAAAATCAAAAGTGCAAAACTTATTCGAATTTGTGCAAAAGCAGAATGCAATAAATTTGATTTTTATTTAGATAAGATTATGAAAAACAGCATTTTTATTCTTAAATATATGGATGAGATAAGCTTTTATTGTTTAGTGCTAAGTTGTTGGGCATTCAAAATGGAGTAGTGTGAGATAACGTTATTCAAAATAAAGATAAAGCACTAAAAAAAGCCACGATTTAAAGTGACTTTTTACACACAATTGAATTACGTTGAAAGTTATAAAGGGCTTGTCGCGCTTGCGGCAGATCATCTACTGATGCATTTTCAAAGCCTTGTTCCAAAAACCAGTGTGCAGTGCGGGTGGTTAAAATAAATAATTGTTGAATATCCAAGCGTTTGGCTTTTTCTTCTAAATAATGCAGGATTTGACTGCCACGATTCGATTTTCGATAGCTTGGATGTACTGCAACACAGGCTATTTCAGCAGATTTTAATTCATCTGAAGCTGTTGGAATCGGGTACAGGGCAGCACAGGCCAAGATCATGCCGTCACGCTCAATTACAGCAAAGCGTTCAATTTCGTTTTCTAAACGCTCACGAGATCGATAAACCAAAATCCCTTCTTGTTCCAAAGGGCGCAGTAAGCTCATCAGTCCGCCCACATCTTGAATGTTGGCAGTACGCACTTCCTCATAATGCGCATCGGTGATCATGGTGCCATGACCATCACGGGTAAACAGTTCTTCAATCAATGCGCCATCATGCGCATAGGAAATCAAATGCACACGATTGACTCCTTGCATTGAAGCCCATTGCGCATTTTTTAAATGAATCGAGAGTTCAAAATGCGTGTCTTGATATTTAGCAATATGCTGATCAAGTTGATGTGGGGTAATTTCACGCATTAATTTGCCGAATTCATCTAACAGTCCTTGCTGACTGCCCAAGAAAATCAATTTATCCGCTTTGAGATCAATTGCAGTTTTAGTCGCGACTTCTTCTGCCAATAAATTATAGACTTCGCCTGTGGTTGAATACCCTGAAGGTCCAAGCAAAACAATATTATGATTATCTAAATGCTTGTGAATGGCTTCTGTATCAATGCTACGTACTTCGCCAGTAAGCTGATAGTCAATGCCGCTGCGAATCCCATAAGGCTTTGCCGTGACGAAATTCCCCGATACCACATCTATACGTGCGCCGTACATGGGTGAGTTCGCCAGTCCCATAGACAATAAAGCTTCGATCTGTAAACGAATTGCGCCGACCGCTTGCATGACTGAGCTTAGAGACTCACGTGTGGTAATTCGGCGATGATGATGAAATGGTGTCTGTAAATTTTTTTCTTTTAAATTGACATTAATTTGAGGGCGAGCACCATGCACCAAAATTAAACGGATACCCAAGGAATGAAGCAGGGCAATGTCATGGATAATATACTGAAAATTATCATCTAAGACCGCATCACCACTGAACATTAGAACGAAAGTTTTATTACGATGAGCATTGATATAAGGCGCAGAGTTTCGAAACCAATGCACATATTGCTGAGCAGTGCCTTGTGTTGTTTCTAATGAATCTGATTGCATACGTCTACCAATGTCAGAAATCGTCTATGTAAAGTTGATTCTAAACAAAAAAAACCGATTCCACACCTTTGATCGTGATCTGCCATAAAAAAAGCCCAAATGAACTTTGGGCTTTTTTAGGAAAGATATGAGATTAGCCAATAATTTTGACAATACGATCATTACGCTCATTGACTAACACGTAGTCACCACCAACTTTGTACCACTGCTGGTTACGGCCAGCTTTTGGCAGACGTTTCAGTTGATCACGATCTGCTTCGAAGCGCGATGTGCTGTATTGGCGCGGTAAAGTTTGTCCAGTACGCCATTCACGACTCGGATTTACCGAAGCTCTGTTGCGGTCGTTACGATCAAAGCGATCATGACGGTCAAAGCGTTGATCTTGTTGTTTGTTATTCCAGTGAGGTGCAGGTTTGGTCTGTTGATAGCGATTATCGCGATGATCTTGATACTGATGTGGAGCAGCCATTGCAGCAGTCGCCATCAATGCACTCATAGAAATCGCAATTGCAGTGAATACTTTTTTCATGTCGGTTACCTCTTAAGCTTTTATTGCTATATTTCGATGGTTCTAAGGTACGCAATCATTTGAGATAAACCGTGGAGACATTTAGTTAATTTGTGAAATATGTGGAGACTCTATGAAGGTAAAATTTGATCGAAAGCTACTATTCACAATACTTTGCTCAGAAATGAATCAGCGCTGAAGCTTATCATCGACATGACACAAAAAAGCCCAAACAGAATTTGGGCTTTTCAAACGCAATCGAGTTTAGTCTTCTCTAATTTTTAAAATGCTGTTACTTTCAGAGTCGACCAAAATGTAATCATTATTGATTTTATACCACTGCTGATTACGGGATGGCTTCGGTAAGTTATGATCTTTGTATTCAGTTTTGTAGCTGTTGCCACGATAATGCTGAGGCATAACATAACCTGTTTGCCATTTATGCTGCTGTAAGCGTTTTACACCACGCTCTTCTCTATATTTACGGCGTTCTTGATTCTGTTGCTCAGCATCAAAGTCACGTTCTGCACGGTTTTCACGACCTTTACCACGTTCACGGTTGTCATTATTTTGATATTCATTTGAATGAGGTGCAGCAGTGGCAAAGTTTGCAGCAAACAGTGTACTTAAAGATAATGTCACAACGGTCAAAATCTTTTTCATATTGCGCCCTCATTTATCTTTGGTGTTTTCATTTTCATACTGTACTGAAAAAATGCAGAGAAACTGTGAAGATCAAATATAAATTCGATTAAAAATGCAGAGATAATAAGAACATATTTTGCAGTAAAGATAAACCAAGTCCGAGCAAATACAGTTGTGATCTGTATTTCAGTACTTTTATGGCTTAGACAGCTCATGATAGAAAAAGTGTAAATCTTTATTTAAAGTAAACAATAGCGCCTTAGGTTTTCCAAACGAGCCGATTGAAGCAACATTGTTTTTGGTTAAATCTATCAGAATTCTGATATTTCAGTTGAACGCTTAGTTCCATTGCTCAGCATAACGGATGAATTCGTTGACTGCATGTTCTACGCAAAGGGCAGTTTTAGCATCATCCAGTGCTGAAATGAGGCTGTTTGATAATTGCAGATCTTGAATTGAGCGAATCATTGCATTTTTACGATGTTGGTCTGACATTAGAAATCCTTTTTGAAACCATAATTTAAGATAGATAGATCATAGTCCTCCCAGCGTTATCTGAAAAACCGAATAAAATAATAATTGTGATTTATATTTACGATTTAATATCTTTAACTTATGTACCGTACTAAAGCAGATAAGAATATTTTTACTTGAATTTTGGGGTAGAAACTTAGTGTCTGACCTCAGTTTTGCTATAGTAAGAACAATTTTAAGGCAACATTAGGAATATGTTATGTCAGCAGCTCCACGCATTGGTGTATTAGGTGCAGGCGGTCGTATGGGACGCATCCTCATTCAAGCGGTTCAAGAAGCAGGGTTTCAACTTGCAGCAGCAGTTGAACGTCCAGAAAGTAGCTTGGTGGGTGCAGATGCGGGCGAACTTGCAGGCATTGGCAATGTTGGCGTAAAAGTGGTTGGCGACTTAAAAGATGTATTAAATGATTGTGATGTGGTGATTGATTTTACTGCGCCAGAAGCAACGCAGCAGCATTTAAAACTCTGCCGTGAAGCGGGTGTTGCGATTGTTATTGGTACGACAGGCATGAACGATGAACAAAAAGCCTTTTTGGATGCTTCAGCAAATGTAACGCCTGTGGTCTATGCTGCGAACTACTCAGTCGGTGTAAACGTTTCAATCAAACTGTTAGAGCTTGCGTCTAAAGTTTTTGGTGACACTGTCGATATTGAAGTGATTGAAGCACACCATCGTCATAAAGTAGATGCTCCATCGGGTACTGCACTGATGATGGGTGAAGCAATTGCTGGTGCTTTAGGCCGTAATCTTAAAGAAGATGCAATATATTGCCGTGAAGGTCATACAGGCGCACGTGAACGTAAAGATATTGGCTTCCAAACCATTCGTGGTGGTGACATTGTGGGTGAACACACAGTGATGTTTATTGGTGAAGGCGAGCGTGTTGAAATTACCCATAAAGCTACAAATCGTATGAACTTTGCCTCTGGTGCGGTTCGTGCAGCGGCGTGGGTCGTCGGGAAAGATGCCAAAAAATATGACATGAAAGATGTTTTAGGTTTTAATGATATTCAAGTTTAATTGTACGGTTTGAGCTTTTATAAATCGGCATTAAAACCCAGCATTAAAAAATAAGTATTAAACACAAGCTTTGAGTCTTGGCATCTCGATCATCGTTTTGATCGTTAATAAAATAATTAAAAAAGCAGATAGATCCTATGAAAAATAAGAATACAGTAATAGCAACTGTTGTTAGTGCATTATGCTTGACAACAGCTGCTATTGCAGCAGATGTGGCTACACTTCGTATTGATAAGAACAACATCAAAGTCTGGACGGTACAAGATCCAAAAAATCCGGTCGTTTCTTATAAGGCAGAGACCACGCTCAACAGCAGTTTAGAGCGTGCAGTCGGAATTGTTTTAGATGTAGAAAATGCCAAAGCATGGATTCCCAATGTTGCATCAACACAAGTCCTTTCTCAGGACTTAAGCAAAGGGGAGTTCAAATTATATATGGTGTTGGATTTTCCATTTCCTTTAAAAGATCGAGATTTGATTATTCAAGGCACACTGCGTAAAGATGTAAATGGCAATATTCAAATTAAAAATAAAGCCATTCAACAAGGTAAAGCTAAAAATCCAAACTATATTCGTTTGCAAAAATACCAAGGAGATTGGGTATTTAGCACAGTAGGCGATGGAAAAGTCAAAGTGGTGACCACAGGCTATGCTGATCCTGAAGGTGTTATCCCGCAAAGTGTGACCAATATGTTTGTGCAGCAGCAGCCTTATCAGATGCTTCAAAAAATGAAAGTGGAACTTGCAAAGCCTCCTAGAAAAAATGCTCAGTTACCTGCGATTTTGAAAGAACAATAAAATCAAGTAGGGAAAAATATAAAACCTGCAAATATGCAGGTTTTTTATTTCAAGATGGGAGTAATCAATGATTCTCAGCCCAATCTTAAGCCACTTGAGTTACTGAATTCAGTCTAATTTGAATCAAAACCAAAATGAGTCCCATGGCGCTGAGAATTGCACCTGTGATTGAGACTGTGGCATAAGGCATACCCATACTCAAGACCGCCCCCCCTGCTGCTGCACCTAAAGCATTGCCTAGATTAAATGCACCAATATTGACAGATGAAGCAAGTCCCGGCGCTTCATGTGCAACCGACATCACCCGCATCTGTAAGGGAGGCACGACAGCAAATGCCGCGGCGCCCCAGACCACTAACGCAATCCCCGCACCAAGTGCTGTTTTAGCCAAAATAGGGAACAGCAACATCATCAACATCAGCAAGATTAAAAAACCGATTAAGGTTTTATTTAAGGATAGATCGGCAAATTTGCCACCCAAATGATTACCGATTGAGAAACCAATGCCAATCAAAACCAACATGAAGGTAATCGTTGTCGGCGTAGCCTGCGTGATATTTTGCAAAGTCGGTGCAATATAAGTATAGAGCGTAAACATAGCACCCGCGCTCATGACGGTGGTGAGTAAGGCTAAAACCACGGGCAAACGTGCCAAGACTTTGAGTTCAGCGCTAACATCAAGTTTTTGGCTAAGCTTATCTTCTGGAAGTGCTTTCCACAGTGAGAGCATGGTTATGATACCCAGCACTGCAATCAAAGCAAATGCCATACGCCAACCAATATTTTGTCCAATCCATGTCGCGAGAGGCACGCCACCAATATTGGCAAGGGTCAGTCCCATAAACATCATAGCAACTGCACTGGCCTGTTTATCTTTAGCGACCACACTGGTTGCAACAATTGAACCAATCCCAAAGAATGCGCCGTGATTTAAACTTGTGATTATTCGAGCAACCATCAGCCCCCAGTAATTGGGCGCAATCGCAGCCAATAGATTGCCTAAGGTGAAAATTGCCATCAGAATAATGAGTGCTTTAGGTTTTGAAAAACGTCCAAACCATAATGTGATGAAGGGTGCACCAATCATCACACCTAAAGCATAGGCAGTGATGAGCATGCCAGCAGTTGGAATTGATATGGCTAAATTTTCCGCGATTTGTGGGAGAAACCCCATCGGCGAGAATTCTGTGGTACCAATGGCAAAAGCACCGACAGCCAGTGCCAGTAATGGAAAATTTATTTTCATGATGGTGTCTCTTTTTGGGACATATCAGGGTCTTCGCTACTAAATGATGATTGCGGCTATTGTGTGGTTTTAAGGGTTGTCTAAATAGCCTAAAACTTGCAAAATATTATTGAATAAAAATCAAGAATTGTAGTGAGATAACAACTTTGAAATCAACGTTTGAAGAATTAAAAAATTTTGTCAGTATCATCGATAGTGGTTCAATTGTTGCAGCAGCCGAGCACCTTTCTCAAACTAATTCAGCTATAAGTCGCTCCTTAAAACGCTTGGAAAGTAAGTTAAACGTGACTTTGCTTGAGCGGACTACGCGTTCTTTGAAACTGACACAAGAAGGAGAACTGTTTTTAGACAAAGCGCGTAAAATCTTAAATGATCTGAATGAGGCCGAAGAAAGTTTACTCAAATCGGATCGTGATCTTTCAGGCGTTATTCGGATCGATTCGGCCACGCCTTTCGTATTGCATGTGATTGCCCCTCTCATGAAAGAATTTAAGCAGCTTTATCCAAAGATTGAAATTGAATTAAATAGTCATGATCAGGTGATTGATCTGTTGCAACATAAAACAGATATTGCGTTTCGCTTTGGTGAACTCACAGATTCAAGCTTACACGCTAAATTGATCTGTAAAAGCCGTCTTTATATCGTGGCAAGCCCAGATTATTTAGCCAAAAATGGTCATCCTCAGCATCCGCAAGACATTCAAAACCATTGTTTAATCGGTTTTAGTAAAATTAAACATTTGAATAGTTGGCCGGTTTATGTCCGGGGTGAACGACTAACAGTCCAGCCAAAGCTCAAAGCATCAAATGGCGAAACCGTGCGGCGCTTGGCACTTGAGGGCTTAGGTATCACCTGTTTATCTGCTTTTATGATTGCTCGAGATCTTCAGCAAAATCATTTGGTTGCTTTGTTTGAGGATCAAATTGAGCATGATTATCAAAGTATTCATGCGGTGTACTACCAACAAGAGCATCTACCTAAGCGTGTTCGATTATTTATTGATTTTTTAGCACAAAAGCTGTCAGTGTTTGAATAGTCTTTTGCGGGGGTAAATCAAGACGAATCAAGTTTTCTGAACGTTGATATTCTGGGTTAAATAGCTGTAATGTGTAGCGCTGAGCACCGTCATACTGGCAATTAAATTTTAGCTTCGATTGCCTTGGAACATTCAGTTTAATCAATTGATCCTCTGCTACAGCGTAGACATATGCCCGTTCTGTCACTGTATCATCTAATGTGGGTTGAATTTTCTCTAGTATATAGTGTCCCAAATTTTCCGCTTTCAAAAACCCATCAATTAAAGACTTACAAACGAAGTGCTGTTGCTGCGCTTGTTGATTCGTTTGCTTTACATCACAAGCGCTCAGTGAACCAATCACCAAAATCCAAAATGTGCATAAAATTGCATTTTTGGGATATGCATTTTTTTCTTTGAAATCGTGTTGCATGGTATTTTCTATATCTGCTTAATCGTGCCAAGAAGCATAAATCTGTTATGTTGATAGATACAGATACACAATATTTAAAAAAATGAGTACAGATGATGTTCTATTATCAACGTTTGGCCGAATCTATAAAAGATAAAATCGTTCAAGGTGAGTTGAGTGCTGGTCAAAAACTGATTTCTTTACGTCAATTTGCCAAGCTCAATCAAATCAGTCTAAACACAGCAACACGTTGCTACGAATTACTTGAAGCACAAGGATTTGTTTCAGTAAAAAATAAATCAGGCTATTTCGTGAATCTGCTTAAAAAAAATCAGCATGATACTGATTTGCCACAGCATCCAGATTTTAATGCTAAACCCAAAGAAATTAGTAATTTAGAGTTACAAATGGAAATTCAACAAGCATCCATCAACAGCCGTCTAATTCATTTAGGCTCAGTCCAAATCTCACCGAATCATGTACCCGTCCACGCTATTCGAAAATCTATTCAACGTGCGTTAAAAAACAGTAAACCTGAGGATTTTTTATATAGCGATAAACAAGGACATCTGCATTTAAGACAGGCATTGTCGGATCATTGGGCGGAGGATGGTTTCTATTTAAGTCCTGAGGATATCTATATCAGCAATGGCTGTATGCCTGCATTGTCCGTCATGGTACAAACCTTAACGGAGGTGGGAGATAGCGTGATTGTTCCCACCCCCAACTTTAACGGGCAGTTGCAACTACTGGGCAGCCTCAATCGAAAAATTATTGAAATTCCAGCGCATATTCAAGGTATTGATTTAGACAGTTTAGAGCGAGCGATGCAACAATCAGAAGCCAAAGCCTGCTTGATTACAGCGAATTTTCAGAATCCATTGGGTTTTTGTTTGAGTCATACTGAAAAACAAAAAATTGCGCAATTGGCTGCCAAATACCAATGTTATCTGATTGAAGATGATATTTATGCAGAATGTAGTTTTAGTCTGCAACGCCCTTTACCCATTAAACATTGGGATCAAGAAGGCTATGTGATTTTTTGTGGATCAGTGTCCAAGTCGTTGTCTTCAGCATATCGAGTGGGGTGGTTCTGTATACCTAAATCATTAAACGTTCTTAAAGCGCAGTTAATTTCTAAAAATGTCAGTGTAAATACGCCTTTACAACTTGGATTGGCAGATCTCATTTACAGCAGAGCCTATCGTGAACATTTGCTTAAATTGAAACCCAAGATCAGTCTTCAGGTTGAGCAGTATCGGGATTATTTATTTAAAGCATTTGAGGGGATTAAAATTGGCTTAAGCCAACCACAAGGGGGCTATGCACTTTGGATGCAAATGCCTAATCATATTGACGGATTAGCGCTATATTACTATGCCAAACAGCAGGGGATTAATATTGTGCCAGGTGAAGTCTTTGGTGAAGAAAGCCGCTATAAAAACTGTATTCGGTTAAATGCAGGTCATGAGCTTTCTGAAGAATTAAAAAACGCCATAGATGTTTTGGCAGATTGGGTGAGGGCTCAATGCGTGGTTTAGATCAAAATGCGCGCTTTCACACCCCGCTTTTATTTCTCGCTGAGGGGATGAATAAACAGAATGTACATCGTTATGAAAGAGCGTTATGAAAAATTAAAATTCTAAACCAAAAGCTTAAAAATATGAACAAAACATGATGTTAAAGATAGAGCATATTTTTATTTTTGAGCACAATGGTTTTCATGGTCATTGACCATACCCACGGCTTGCATAAATGAATAGACAGTGGTCGGACCGACAAATTTAAAACCTATCTTCTTTAAAGTCTTAGAAAGTTTTAAGCTGATTTCGGTTTGTGCAGGTGCCGTTTTATAATCAGCTACATTATGGTGAATAGGTTTTTGTTCAACCCAATCCCAAAGCCATAGGACTGGATCAATACCTTGTTTTTTCATTGTTTCCCAAGCCATAGCATTGTCACGAATGGCTTTAAGTTTCCCAATATGACGAATCAAACCCGTATCCAAACATTTTTCAGCCAAATCATCCTCTGAAAAGCGCGCAATATCTGCAATGGGATACTTAAAAAATTGCTGGCGATAAGTCTCGCGTTTTTTCAATACCGTAATCCAAGACAAGCCCGCTTGTTGACCCTCTAAGCATAGCATTTCAAACAAATGTTGCTCATCAAAACTGGGTTTGCCCCATTCCAGATCATGGTATTTTATATAAATAGGATCATTGGAGCACCAGCCGCAGCGCTGAATTATCATATGGATACTCCAATATTTTTATAGTGTTAACGGCGAGATTCTATATTTTAAACTCAATCCATAGGTCGTTTTGATTGTCCCAGAAATACAGTTCTGCTTGGGTCAAATCTTCAAATTTAAGCCATGCATCATTGCCTGATTTTTCTGCAAAACCCGTGCTAATCATTAAGGCTTCATCGCTGATTTCCATGATCCAGCCTTGATGGCTGATGCCATTGAGCACAATCCTTTGCTGATTGCCCGATTCTGCAAACTCAACGAGACGATTGATCAAAGCTTCTGACATGAATATTTCCTAAAACTAAAATAAATGAACGAATACATTAATGTAAATATGGATAAGGATTGACTGCACCGCGTCCTCGACCTGCAAGGTAAAGACCATAGTGCAGATGAGGAGCAGTATGACGTGCATTTCCAGTATTGCCAACATAACCGATATGCGCGCCTTTTTTGACAAAATCACCTTCACGCAGTCCACGTTTGTGATCATCTAAATGCGCATAATAATGCCAACTGCCTGCAGGTCCCAACATCCAAATGACTTTGCCACCCAAATTATTGTTTTTCATACTGCCAATCACACCATCGGTTGTACTATAAACCTTTGTGCCTTTCGGTGCCAAAATATCAATACCTTCATGCGTGCGTCCACTGCTTCGGGACGCGCCCCAAGTGTCTTTGAGCTGCTTACTTTTCACCTGATCAACAGGGATGGGTAAGCGCGCAGGTAAACTCATTGCCTTTAAACGATTTACTATATGGGGATCTAATGCTTGAGGCTTTTTAGGTGCGGAGGTACATGCTGAAAGCATGAGCATGCAGATACTCAAAGTATAATAACGCATGAAAACGGTCACATGATCTCCTTTTAAAGTCTCTCATTTGTTATTTGATAAATGGATGATGAGTTTTCAATATTTAAAGACTATGTCATAGATTTACAGCAGAGATCAATTTTTTCATGGCAGTGGGAATCCCTAACTCAGTCACATCAGAACAGGTGATCCATTGCCCCCCCAGTTCAGTTTGAATAAATTCTTGTTCATCTGGATCAATACTAAAAATATAAGTGTCTAAAATCCAAGTAAAATGGGTAAAGCTATGCGAAATCTGCACGGGTTTGAGCTGGGTTTGAAGGTTAAATTGTTGAACCTGACGCTCAAATTCAACATCATTTTCAATGATAGGCAATGTCCACAAACCGCCCCAAAGTCCAGAGTGTGGTCGTTGCTGCCATAACCACGTATTATCTGAAGCCTGAATTAAAAGTACTTTCGCATGTTTAATCGGCACAGCTTTTTTGGGTTTCTTAAAAGGTAATTCTAGCGTTAAACCTTGCTCAAATGCCTTACAGTGTTGCTGCATAGGACAATACAGACACAGCGGTTTTTTCGGGGTACAGATGGTTGCACCCAAATCCATAATCGCTTGAGTATAGTCGTGGTTGCGTTCAGTGGGGCAAAGTTGTTCTGCCAGTTGCCACATGGTACGTTCATGAATAGGTTTAGTTAAGTCATCTTCAATAGCAAAAAAACGTGATAATACGCGTTTAACATTGCCATCCATAATCACGCCGTACTGGCGTAAGCCTAAGGACATCAGCGCACCACCTGTCGAAGGGCCAATACCTGGTAATTCAACCCACTCAGCCAGTGTTTGAGGAAATCTCCCTTTTTGGCTGACGATTCCTGCCGCTTTATGCAGATTGCGAGCACGAGCATAATAGCCCAAACCTGCCCAATAGGGAGCCACATCATCCCAACTCGCTTGCCCTAAATCATGAACGGTAGGGAAGCGTTGAATAAATCGATCATAATATTGCAGCACTGTTTTCACTTGAGTCTGTTGCAACATAATCTCTGAGACCCAAACTTTGTAGGGATCATCTGCGATTTGCCAAGGCAGATCATGGCGTCCATGTTGATCAAACCAAGTTAAAAGTGCATCAGAAAAAGAAAATGGTGACATGAGAACTCAGGAAAATGTGAAGGTGTCTAGTATAACCAATCCCATCAATGACCATGACAAGAAAATCTATACATCAAATGACGCAGATAAAAAAAGATGCATTAGCATCTTTTTAACAGGGATTCAATTTATATAAATTTATTCACTCACCACACCCCAACGTCCATCTAACTTTAAAGTTTGATTTTCATAGCGTGGAATAATGTGAATATGCAAGTGATCAGAACCTTCTTCACCAAATACATGACCATCATTGAATGAAATATGAAAGCCAGCAGGTTGGTGACGCAGTTGCAATTCATTGCGTGCCAACTCAAGTAAAGATTGCAAGCTTTTACGTTCTTTGTCGGTAATTTCGAAAAATGAGCTAACATGTCTGAGCGGAACAATAACCGAGTGTCCTTTGGTTAATGGCTTTTGCTCAGGCAAAATCACGCCAAAATCATTTTTATCAATGACATCATATTCATCATGATCACAGTAGGCACAAGTAAGTTCAGTCATTGTTATATCCTCATTATTTATTTGCAATTCTCAATTAATTTTAACTAATTTTTACGTGAAAAGTATATTAGTCTAAATGACGAGCAAGTAACGCATACATTGCCGCCAAGCTCTGCTGTTCCGCTTCTGGGTTGTAACCGAGATCAACATCATTGGCTTGGGCACGTTCATCCGCCAACGGGTTACTAAAGCCGTGTTTAGCATCTTCAAAAACAATTACATCATGTTCAACTTGAGCATCAAACATTTCAGCTTTAAAGCTTGCGACATCATCTAAGGTGACCATCGTATCCAGTTCACCGTGCAAGACTAAAATTTCAGCTTTTACAACGCCAACTTGCGCACGATTTTTAGGACTTAAAGTTGCGTGAAAAGTGGCGACTGCTTTTAAATCTGCACCTGAGCGTGCTAAATCAAGTACCACTTTGCCACCATAGCAAAAACCAATCGCTGCGAGACGTGTCGCATCTACTTCAGGCTGTGCTGCAAGCGTTGCTAAAGCTGCTTTTGAACGTGTATCAATCGTTTCAGTATCTGCGAAAGTTTGCATCATCCATGTATAAGCTTGCTGAGCATCTGTCGTCACTTTTTTGTCGCCATACATATCGATAGCAAGCGCAGCATAACCGTGCTCAGCAAGCTCACGTGCCCGCTGTTCGGTATATTCATTCCGCCCCCACCACTCAGGTGCTACAATAATACCAGCAACTGCTTGCGAGTTTTCAGGCGCTGCAAAATAGCCGATCAGGTTTGAGCCATCTGGTGCAGTGTATTGAATTTCTCGGGTTTGAATTGCTTGAGTCATGTGTGGGTTTCCCTTATAGAATATTTAATTAAATGAACGTTTTTAGTTAAATGCGCTTTTTAAAAATGAAGAACAGCAAAGATTAAAGCATAAAAACTCGATTATGGATGATTTCAAGACAATAAATGTCAGTTGAAGTGTGAGGAATTATGAATTCGTCAAAGCTCTGTAACAGGCATTAAAGTAACAGACGTAAAAAAAGAAGGACGTATCCTTCTTTTTAAGTATTTGAACTAACTTGTATAGACGAGAATTTACACTCTACCGCGCGAGATAAAACCAATAATCGCCAGAATTACAGCAATGACCAATAAAATCACTGCAAAGTCTTTAGACAGACCGGCAACACCACCAAAACCTAGTAAACTGGCAATAAGTGCGATTACCGCAAAAATAATAGCCCAACGAAACATTTTGATTCTCCATGTGTTTTTATAAGTGTTTCATCAGTATAGAAAATAAAATTGACGAGAATGTATGCAATGAGTGTGTATAAGTTATGCATTTATAGTTTTAGGTAAATGCACTGTAACCAAATAATGCTTAAATTTTGTCATATATATTAATGTTATAATAGTCAATTACCCTGTTGAAATTTATGCTATGAGTCAGTCTTTACGTCCTCGCTTTTGGGAAAATTATTCACTTGAGCAGATGACTCAAGTCGAGTGGGAAGCGATATGTGATGGCTGTGGGCTGTGTTGTTTGGTCAAACTTGAAGACGAAGACAGTGGCGAAGTGTGCTATACCAAGGTGTCCTGTAAATTATTGGACTGCGAAACGGCAGCCTGTTCAGATTATCCCAATCGAATGCAACATGTTCCAGATTGTATTCAACTGACCTATGAAAGCTTGCAAAAAATTAACTGGTTGCCTTCAAGTTGTGGTTATAAACGTTTGAATGAAGGTAAGAAATTGCCCACTTGGCATCATTTAAATACTGGATCGCGCAGCAGTGTTCGTGAAGCAAGAAAATCAGCGGCAGGCAGATGTATTTCAGAACTTGAAGTCAATGAAGACGAGATTGATGAATATGTGGTGCGTTGGGTGCGCTGATCAAATTGATCTAAGATTTAAGCCGATAGTTGTTTGATACGTAAGTTCGCTGTCATATTTGGCAATAGAAAAAGACAATTAAAGCACGCTCGAGTACAGAATTTTGCCTATGATTAATTTTAAATCAGCATAATCGTAGGCATGAAATGATCAATAAAATAGGGATGTTGAATATTTGTTGTGTCGCATTACTTCAGCTGGCATGTTCTTCTAATTCGGCTCAATCATCAAAAAGCAGTGAGCAAACGCCTGATCCGCATGAATCAACGTCATCTTCTGATATAAATAATACTAAAATTAATCAGCGCTATACGATAGAAAAAATTGCTCAGTTGAATGAGCCTTGGGCTTTAGCATCTCTAGGGAATGATTATTTATTAATTACAGAAAAGTCTGGAAAGCTTAAACTTTTTGATCCTATAACAAAAAAATCAACAGAGGTTCATGGACTACCAAGAGTTGCCTATGGTGGTCAAGGCGGTTTGGGTGACGTTGTATTACATCCAGATTATTCAAATAATAAATGGATTTATTTGAGCTATGCTGAAAAAGGGCAAGCTGGAAATGGTGCTGTGGTCATTCGTGGTGAACTCGATTTAACACAGCCTAATCGGCCTCAGTTAAACCATATCAAAAGAATTTGGGAGCAAGTGCCTAAAGTTTCGGGTGAGGGGCATTATGCACATCGGATGCTTTTTGATGATCAGAAGAAACTTTGGATCAGTTCAGGAGAAAGACAACAGTTTGCGCCTGCACAAGACCTGAATTCCAATTTGGGTAAAATTGTTCATCTTCATGATGATGGTACAGCATCTCCAGATAATCCTTTCTTTGACAAAGGTGGAGTTGCGGCACAGATTTGGTCGTTGGGCCATCGTAATCCGCTGGGCTTTGCATTTGATGAACATCAACAGCTTTGGGTTGCTGAAATGGGACCAGAGGGCGGAGATGAACTGAATCTCATCGTAAAAGGTGAAAACTATGGTTATCCCGTGGTTTCAAATGGAGATCATTATGATGGAAGACCGATACCTGATCATGCTACTCGTCCTGAATTTAAACAGCCAGAACTGGATTGGACCCCCGTTAT
The DNA here is from genome assembly GCA_964579445.1 of uncultured Acinetobacter sp. Classification (GTDB taxonomy): domain Bacteria; phylum Pseudomonadota; class Gammaproteobacteria; order Pseudomonadales; family Moraxellaceae; genus Acinetobacter. Next base: position 48,857 of record CAZOGM010000003.1, on the reverse strand, counting down.
TTCTCCATCGAGCATGATTGTTTATCAATCAGATGTATTTCCTGCATGGAAAAATAAAGCACTTATTGGCGGGCTGTCATCTCAAGCGATTATCGTGGTTGATCTTTCACAAAAACCTGTGCGTGAAGTACAGCGCTTGGAGATGGGGAAAAGGATTCGTGACCTGCTACAAGCAGAAGACGGCACGATTTGGGCTATTGAAGATGAAAAAGGCGCACATTTATTGAACATAAAACCTGAATAAATTTAGCGCTGTTTATTGAAATTTAATTGCCACAAAATTACATCTCTGCTGCCTTAAAATAATTTGATTTGTGGTATTCCATAGTAGACTATGAAATAGCATTTTAAGACGCCAAAAAAATATGTCCGAGACTCAAATTCCACTTCCTGAACGCATACGTCCACGTGATTTGTCTGAGATTATCGGACAAGATCATCTGCTGGGGGATCAAGCACCTTTACGTCAGATGATTGATCAGGGGCATCTGCCATCTGTGATTTTTTGGGGCCCCCCAGGTGTAGGCAAAACCACCATTGCCTTATTGCTTGCGCAAGCAGTGGACCGTCCTTTTATCAGTTTATCTGCACTGAATACGGGTGTGAAAGAATTAAGGGAAATTATTGCTGAAAGTGGGGATTTAATTGTTCCTGTCGTGTTTATTGACGAAATTCATCGCTTCAATAAATCTCAGCAAGATGCCTTACTCAGCGCTGTGGAAAAAGGCAAAATCACTTTAATTGGCGCAACCACTGAAAACCCTTCTTTTGAAGTGAATAACGCGCTGTTGTCTCGCTGTCAGGTCTATACTTTAAATAGTTTAAATGAAACCGACATTCAAAATCTGCTTCAGCGCGCACTGCGTCAAGATCGTTTTTTACAAGAGCGCATGATCTTGATTGAAGACTATGATGCGATTATTCAGTTTGCAGCAGGGGATGCGCGTAAAGCGCTTAATTTACTGGATTTGATTGCCAGTACGCTTGAGCCAAATGTTGAAAATATCATTACCAATGCGATTGTGGTGAAAGTAGCTCAGCAAAATATTGCTCGTTATGATAAGTCGGGTGAACAGCATTACGATCTGGTATCCGCTTTCATTAAATCGATACGTGGCAGTGATCCAGATGCCAGTTTATATTGGATGGCGAGAATGCTAAAAGGCGGTGAAGACCCTGTTTTTATTGCACGTCGTATGCTCATTGCGGCATCTGAAGATATTGGCAACTCTAACCCCAATGCATTACTTCTGGCAGGTGAATGTTTCCGTTCTGTGCAAGCGGTGGGTATGCCTGAATGTCGAATTATTTTGGGTCAATGTGCCGTATATTTGGCAACCAGTGCCAAAAGTAACAGTACCTATTTGGCCATCAATAAAGCTTTAGATTTGGCCGATAAAACCTCAAATTTGCCTGTACCTTTACATTTAAGAAATGCCCCGACTAAACTGATGAAAGAGCAGGGTTATGGGGTGAACTATCTGTACCCACATCATTATCCAGAGCATTTTGTGACTCAAGACTATCTGCCGCCTGAGTTAAAAGGCACCAAATTATATGAGTCTGCCCGCAATAAGCGAGAAGTTGAAGGTGAACGCTTACAGCAACGCCGTTGGCAACAAGAGCAACAGCAGCAGTAATTCAGCCGCTAAGATTCATGGTTTATGAAAATTAAGCCAAAAAAAGCCCAGTCCTATGTGTGTGAACTGGGCAGAAAAGGATTTTACAAATTTGGTCGGCAACTACAGTCTCTCTCTTGAGCCACCAACTCCTGTAGTTGCCTGGTATGGAGTGATTATAAGCATACTTGTCATATATGTAAAAACGATCATTCAAATAAGGATTATTTATAAAAGCGATTCAAATCTTTTAAATGAATCTTATTAAAACTAAGAGTTTGAAGTTATGTACATAATTTTTTTTAATCTTAAAATCGTAGGCAGGTTTTTTTAATTTGGAACAATCAAAAATAGTTTAAGTTAAATCGGAATAGCGTCATAAAAGATTCATCTTAAATGCTTATATTCAATGCGTTGCCAATTTTTGAGCGCACTTGGTAATGCTAAGTCAGTCTAAAATTAAAACAACGACACCAATAATTCGAAAAATTAACTAAAAGAAAATAATGGAAAATCATAACAATAAAAAAGCCGAGTCATTTGACTCGGCTTTTTTATAAAGACCACTTAGATATCAGAAAGATCAACACCAATACGGGTTGCGACTTCTTCATAAGCTTCAACCACACCACCTAAACCTTGGCGGAAACGGTCTTTGTCTAATTTTTTCTTGGTGTCTTTGTCCCATAAACGGCAACCGTCTGGAGAGAATTCATCACCCAGTACGATACGGTCGTGGAATACACCAAACTCAAGTTTGAAGTCGACCAAAAGCATGTTGCCTTCAGCGAACAAATCTTTTAGAACAACATTCACCTGATGCGTCAATTCTTTCATACGCTCAAGTTGATCTGCAGTTGCCCAGCCCAAAGCAATTGCTTGAGACTCATTCACCATTGGATCACCAAGGGCATCGTCTTTAAAGAACAATTCGAATGTTGGAGGCGTAAGTTCCAAACCTTCTTCAACACCTAAACGGCGACACAATGAACCAGCAGCATAATTGCGAATGACACATTCAACCGGAATCATGTTCAACTTTTTAACCAAAACTTCATTTTGAGACAATAATTTTTCAAAATGCGTTTCGATGCCAGCTGCAGCAAGTTTTTCCATGATAAAGGCGTTAAAACGGTTGTTCACCTTCCCTTTACGATCTAGCTGTTCGATTTTTTCGCCATTGAATGCGGATGCATCATCACGAAAGACTAAAATCAGGTGGTCTGCACTATCGGTTTCATAAACGGATTTAGCTTTACCAGTATAGAGCAAGGTTTGTTTTAACATGGTGGAACCTTTTTCAGAGAGAATATGCCTAGAACGACTAGGCTGGCCAGTTTTGATAAATCTGGGATAACAATTCTGCAGCTTTTGCTTGGTCTGCAAAGTTGTTATTGGTGTCAAACACAGCCAAGGTATGACTCGAACCAACTGAAGTGAGCTTTAATACGAATGTCTGCCCATCTACTTTTAGGGTGGCTTCGGTCGCATTTTTTGCCTGACCCACGAGGGTATGATTCAAGCTACTCAAGGTTGCAATTGTATACTGCCAAATTGTAGCAGAATTTCCATCAATTTTGATCAGCGGATTGCCATTTCCATCTTTCAAAAGTTGTGGACGGCCTGCTTGATTTGATTCAGTGACTTCAGCGCTATTGGCTGTGTTTTGAACCGCTTCTGGACGAGGCATCGCAAAGCGATTTCCACGTTTATTTTCCAGTTTTGGTGCATTTTCAATCGCAAGCGGATCGATGATTGGGGCAGGATACAATGGCGTTGCTGGTCTAACCATCGAACCTTCAGGATATTTAAGTGGTTCTTGCGCAGTTGAGTTTTGATAATCTAAAGAACCGTTGTCGATTCCAATCGTACTACAACCCGCTAAACTTAAAGCTGAAAGGGCAAGGGTTAAACCAAAACGTAATTGCATAATTTTAAACTCTTATTTAAATGATACTCGCTGCTTTGAGTTCTTCACGCAGGGATGCTCGGTATTGTTCTGCAAGTGGCGTTAATGGTAGGCGTATGCCTGTACCAATTAAGCCCATTTCGTGCAACGCCCATTTGACAGGAATTGGGTTAGATTCACAAAATAGAATATTGTGTAAATTTGCAACTTGATCATTTGCAGCCACTGCGGCATCTGCATCACCTGCAATTGCGGCAGCACAAACTTCACTCATTTGCTTTGGTGCGACATTGGCAGTCACAGAGATATTGCCTTTGGCACCATTTGCCATTAGCTGATAAGCAGTTGCATCATCACCTGAATACACCACCATATTTTTGCCGTTTAGCCCTGCAAGAAGTTCTGCACCGCGTGGCACGTCACCCGTTGCATCTTTAATACCCACAATTTGTGGAATGTCTGCAAGACGAAGCACAGTTTCATTGAGCAAGTCTACCCCAGTACGCCCCGGTACATTATATAAAATTTGGGGTAGATCAACTGCTTCTGCAATGGCTTTATAGTGCTGGAACAGACCTTCTTGAGTCGGTTTGTTATAATACGGCGTAACCAAAAGTGCAGCATCTGCACCGAGTTCTTTGGCTTCTTTGGTCAACTGAATCGCTTCGTGGGTTGAGTTTGCACCAGTACCTGCAATAATTGGAATGCGTTTGTTGGCAACACGAATGATTTCTTTGATCACTTGCGTGTGTTCAGCCATGCTCAAGGTAGAAGCTTCGCCCGTCGTACCTACCGCAACAATACTATTGGTGCCTTGTTCAATATGCCATTCAACAAGCTTCTCTAGACCCTTCCAATCCACAGCACCATCTTCAAACATGGGAGTAACGATTGCGACAATTGAGCCTTGAATGATCTGAGCTTGCTGAGTAGTCATTTTAAAAAAAATCCTATTTTTCCATCCGATGAAGGTGAGGAATCGAGAGTATGGATGGGTTTGTATTTTGATTTATAGCATGTCCAATATGAGAAGCATATCGAATAATGCTTATGCAAATTATGACCGAACAAACGATGAAGAACAATATGCTTTAGTCAAAGCTGAGAAAAAGTTTAGTCAAAACAACTGAGTTTTTTGCAAGAAACAACTCGGTACTGCCATTTTTATAAAAAATAATACGGTTTTATCGGGGCTTTAAAGTGAGATTGATCAGATGATTAAAATCAAACCTCTGATTTTATATTTAAATTATAATTTATAAATAAATTTTGACTTAACAAAAGCTGTGCAATTTAACGCATTGTGATCGATCAATTCCTGTGTAATATACAAAGAAAATTTAAATCATTTTCAATTGGGAGTAGGGAAGATGTTCCAATCTGAACATAGCGCACTGATTGTGGTGGACGTACAAAATGGATTTACCCCTGGTGGGAATTTGGCCGTTGCTGATGCTGATCAAATCATTCCTCGTATTAATGAAATTGCACAGTATTTTGACAATATAGTGCTGACCCAAGATTGGCATCCTGAGAATCATGTCTCCTTTGCATGTAATCATGCCAATGCTAAACCTTTCGATACTCTGCAGCTCAGCTATGGTAAACAAGTGCTGTGGCCGGCTCACTGTGTACAAGGCACGCCAGATGCAGAGTTACACCCAGATTTAAATATTCCTCAGGCTCAACTGATCATTCGTAAAGGATTTCATCGTCATATCGATAGTTATTCTGCCTTTATGGAAGCTGATCAAAAAACAACGACGGGTTTAGCTGGATATTTAAAAGAGCGTGGAATTGATGCTGTTTTTGTGGTAGGAATTGCAACTGATTTCTGCGTCGCATGGACGGCTATAGATGCTGCAAAACTCGGATTTAAAAGTTTTGTGATATCCGATGCCACTAAGGGCATCGATTTGGATGGTTCATTACAAAATGCATGGCAAGACATGATCGCCCATGGCGTGCAGCGTATTTACGCCAAAGACGTACTGCCGATTGAGCAAGATATTTATCACAGCCAAGTTGAATATCTGTTCAACCAATAATATAAACTTCAGGGATTTTTAAAATCCAACATGTGATGTATATGGGTCATTTTTTAAGGTTTAGCCAGTTTATTCAAAAGACCTTTGCCTTCTGGGTAGTATTGTTCGCTGCCATTGCCATGTGGGTACCTGAAGCCTTTGTTTGGCTCAAAGTGTATATTACTTGGATGCTCGGCATTATCATGTTTGGTATGGGCATGACCATGACGTTCAGTGACTTCAAAGGGGTTCTGAAAAGCCCTAAAGCCGTTTTAATTGGGGTCGTTGCACAGTTTGTGGTGATGCCTGGTCTGGCTTATGCCTTATGTAAATTACTACAATTGCCTGCGGAGATTGCGATTGGCGTGATTTTAGTCGGTTGCTGTCCGGGAGGCACCGCCTCGAATGTCATTACGTATATGGCCAAAGGCAATGTTGCTTTATCCGTTGCGTGTACCTCAGTTTCAACCCTGATTGCACCGCTACTGACCCCAGCGATTTTTTATATTTTAGCCAGTCAATGGATTGAAATTAACGCTCTTTCAATGCTGAGTTCAATTTTACAGGTGGTTTTATTTCCCATTGTTTTAGGTTTAATTGTACGTGGACTGCTTAAAGACAAAGTTGAACCTTATATCATCCTCATGCCTTTCATTTCTGTGATTGGGATTATATTGATTGTCGCTGCGATCATTGGCGGAAGTCGCGCTCAAATTTTGGAATCAGGCTTATTAATTTTGGCTGTGGTGATTTTACATAATGGCTTGGGGTATCTCATGGGGTATTGGGCCGCACGTTGGTTCAAGCTTCCTTATGCCGACAGTAAGGCTGTTTCCATTGAAGTGGGGATGCAAAATTCAGGTTTAGGAGTAGCATTGGCTGCGGTACATTTTGCCGCCTCACCGATCACTGCGGTGCCAAGTGCAATTTTTAGCTTGTGGCATAACATTTCAGGCCCTGCTTTAGCGACCTACTGGGCAGCTAAATCTGAAAAAATGGATTTAACCGAGATGGGTGAGGATTTAAATAAATGCGATGCAGATCTTAAATAAAAAAGTTAAGTGAAAAAAAGAGAGCCAAAGCTCTCTTTTTTGTTATCTTAATAAGATTGTATGAGATTAATAAAGCACGTTAATTAAAAAAATAAATTAATAAAAAAATAACTTATTCAACAGTTACCGATTTTGCGAGATTTCTTGGCTGATCAACATCAGTACCACGAAGCACAGCGACATGGTAAGACAATAGCTGAACTGGAATGCTGTATACGATTGGCGCAAGAAGTGCACCTACATTTGGTACCAACACCACATGTTGACGATCTTTTTCTTTGATCCCACTGGTTTCATCTGCAAAGACAAACAGTTCACCACCACGCGCCTGAACTTCTTCCATATTGGATTTAAGTTTATCAAGCATGTCGTCTTTCGGCGCAAGAATAACCACAGGCATATCATTGTCTACCAATGCCAATGGACCATGCTTAAGTTCGCCAGCAGCATAACCTTCAGCATGAATGTATGAAATTTCCTTAAGTTTCAAAGCGCCTTCTAAAGCGATTGGGAACTCAGTGCCACGACCTAAGAATAGGCAGTGATTCTTTTCAACAAACAGCTCAGACAAACGCAAAATTTCTTTGTCTTTTTGCAATGTATCTAAAATTACTTTAGGTAAATGCCACAAATCAGAAATGATTTCAGTGATTTTGGTTTCAAAAATGCTTTGCTTGACTTGACCGACTTTAAGCACCAACAGCATTAATGCTGCAAGTTGCGTAGTAAAGGCTTTGGTCGATGCCACACCAATTTCAGGACCTGCCAACGTCAACAGGCTGTGATTGGTTTCACGCACCATTGATGAAGTTGCAACATTACAAATGGTCAAGGTCGCTATATTGATATTTTTTGCAAGCGCACGCTTTTGTGTATCACGCAGCGCGGCTAAAGTATCTGCTGTTTCACCGGATTGAGAAATACACACATACAGCGTGTTATTTACAATCACGGGAGTACGATAGCGAAATTCGCTGGCAATTTCGACTTGGCAAGGCAAATTGATCAGCTGTTCAAACCAATATTTTGCAATCATGCCAGCATGATAACTGGTACCACAGGCGATGATTTGTACATTTTGAATTTGACTAAAATCTGCATCGGCATTTTTGAGGAAATCATCACGCAGTTGATTGCCATTGAGGGCTTGGGAAATCGTCTGTTGAATCGCTTCAGGTTGCTCATAGATTTCTTTGAGCATGTAATGCTTATATTCGCCTTTTGAAGCATTGCTGACTGTGGCATCAAGTTCCTTCACAGGACGTTCGACCAATTTTCCAGCGACAAAGACTTCAATTGAATCACGGGTTAAGCGCGCAATATCACCTTCTTCAAGGTAGATAAAACGGTTGGTAATTGGTAGTAATGCCAATTGATCTGAGCTAATGAAGTTTTCACCAATACCGACACCGATCACGAGCGGTGAACCTTCCCGAACAGTAATAAGCTCATTTGGATAGTCAGTATGTACGATGCCAAGGGCATAAGCACCTTTGAGCTGTGGTACCACTTGTTCAACCGCTTTCATCAAATCTGGGCTTGATTTCAATGCATCATGAACCAAATGTGCTACCACCTCAGTATCAGTTTGAGAGGTGAACACATAGCCTAAAGCTTCTAGATCATCTTTAAGTTCTTGGTAGTTTTCAATAATACCGTTATGTACTACAGCCACTTGACCTGAAATGTGTGGATGCGCATTGTCTTCAGTCGGCTTGCCATGGGTTGCCCAGCGTGTATGTGCAATACCTAAAGAACCCACCAATTCTGCGCCATTTACTGCTTCTTCAAGATTGACCACTTTACCGACACGACGTTCACGTAAAACTTGACCTTGATTAATTAAAGCTAAACCCGCCGAATCGTAACCACGATATTCAAGACGTTTTAGCCCTTCAATTAAAATATTTGTAATGCTTCGTTCAGCAACGCCACCAACAATACCGCACATAGTTATAACCTCTTAATTTTTAGTCTTTTGGGGACGTTGATAATTGTCTTTTGAAATTTGTTTAGCGCGTTCAAAGGCTAAACTATTATCGCTTACATCGTGAGTAATGACTGAACCTGCACCAGTTGTTGCACCATGACCAATTGTTACGGGCGCAACGAGCGAGTTGTTTGTACCAATAAAGGCATTATCACCAATAATGGTTTTGTGCTTGTTTGCACCATCATAGTTACAGGTAATTGTACCAGCACCGATGTTTGAACCAGCACCAATTTCAGCATCACCTAAATAGCTAAAGTGATTGGCTTTAGAGCCCAGTCCAATGCTTGAGTTTTTCACTTCAACAAAGTTACCAATATGGACATCAGCCGCCAATTTTGCACCTGGACGTAGACGTGCAAATGGACCAATGCGCACATTTTCTCCAATCACTGCATTATCAAAAATACTATAGGCTTGAACTTTGGTGCCTGATGCAATATGGGTATTTTTAATGATGCAACCAGCACCAATCTCAACGTTATCGCCGAAGCTACATTCACCCTCAATGATGACATTGATATCAATACGCACATCTTGACCGACCTGAAGCTGACCACGTAGATCAAAACGTGCAGGATCAATTAAATGTACGCCTTGTTTCATCAATTCTTTGGCTTGATAGTTTTGGAACTCACGTTCAAGTGCTGCGAGTTGTACACGGTCATTCACGCCTTCAACTTCGAATGCCATTTCAGGTTGGATCGAAGCAATCTCTAAACCATCTTCTAATGCCATCGCAACAATATCGGTCAGATAATATTCACCTTGTGCATTGTTATTATTAAGCTTAGGTAGCCATTCATGCAATTTGGCATTGCTGACACAGTAGATGCCCGTATTAATTTCCTTGATCTGGTGTTGCTCTGGTGTAGCATCTTTATGCTCAACGATCGCTTGAATTTTATCGTTAGAGCGCACAATACGACCATAGCCAGTTGAATCCGCTAAGGTTAAGGTCACGATACCAATACCTGTTGCAGTTGAAACATCAACCAAACGCTGTAAGGTATTTTGTTGTACGCAGGGAACATCACCAGACAGAATCAGAGAAATTCCATCTTTTGGCAATACAGGAAGGCTAACCTTAACCGCATGACCTGTACCCAATTGCTCCGTTTGTTCAACCCATTGGATATTTTCTTTAGAAAAGGCGGTTTGAACTAAGTCACCGCCATGACCAAAAATGGTAATAATATTTTGAGCATTTATTTTTTTTGCGGTTTCAATTACATGACCAAGAAGTGGTCGTCCTGCCAATGGTTGCAACACTTTTGGTAGCTTTGAACGCATACGCGTTCCTTTACCTGCAGCAAGAATGACGACAGTGGTTGACATAAAACACCCTAAAACTTGGCTTAAGCCATATCAATATATAAGTAAATTATAATGCAAATTGCTGCCCATAAACCGGCAATCAAATCATCCAACATGATCCCAAAGCCCCCACCAACCTGACGGTCAATGACACGAATTGGCCATGGTTTCCATACATCAAACAAACGAAATAAACCGAAACCGACCAAGAGCCAGATCCAGTTTAATGTCCCCAAATAAATTAGTGGCAGAAAAGTAATAGATTGACCTGCAAATTCATCCCAAACAATTCGACCATCATCATGCACACCCATAATATCAGCAGTTCTACCGCAAATATATATACCAATCAAGGACATAATTGCGATAAGAATCACGCTAATGGTAAAGCCTTGTAACACAAAGAAAGGAACAAAGAGCAACGCAAAAGCTGAACCGAAAGTACCTGGCGCTTTAGGTAATAATCCAGAACCAAAACCCACACCACAGAAGACAATACAGCGCTCTAAGCCAGTCATATTTTTAAAATTAATAGGGGGTTTAGGCAAAGTGTTGGTATCCATGGAAATGAAGAGCGTGAGCTAAGCCCTCTTTTTGCAGGCGCAAACCTAATTCTGGTTGAATCTGCCCGATAATTGTAATTGGCGTATTGCTATTATTCTGCAACAACGTCGTATAGTTTTGAGGATTTATTGTAAAACATAATTCGTAGTCATCGCCACCTGCCAAAGCATATTGCCATTTCTGCTCATCTGGCAGCAATTGCAAAGGCTCACTTAGAGGCAGTTGATCAAGCTCGAGTGTTGCACCTACATCAGATGCTTTTAATATGTGCCCTAAATCTTGGGCTAAACCGTCTGAGACATCAATCATGCTCGAGGCAAGGTTTTTAACTGCTTGACCGAGTTCGCAGCGCGGTGTCGGATAATCTAAACGGGTTTGTAATGGATGCCCCAAATGCTTTAAAGCATAAGCTGCATCACCTACTGTCCCACTCACACAAATCAAGTCACCGACTTGAGCGCCTGAGCGTGGAATAGCTTTGCCTTGTTCAATCCAACCCAAGGCGGTAACAGATAAGGTAAGGTGTGGACTTTGAGTGGTGTCTCCACCAATTAAACTCACTCCAAATTGATCGCAACAATCATATAAACCCTGACTAAAACCTTTTAGCCAGTCATGATCAATTTGGGGTAGGCTTAAAGCAAGTAAGATACTGTGTGGCTTTGCACCCATGGCAGCAATATCAGATAAATTGACAGCAACACATTTCCAACCTATGGCATGTGCAGATGTATCAAGCGGAAAATGTCGTCCTGCAACGAGGGTATCCGCGCAAATCACCAGTTGCTGATGCAAGGGTGGGGTGAGCAGGGCTGAGTCATCACCAACACCTAAATCGACTGAATCTAAACTCGGTCGATTAAAATAGGTATCAATGATAGAAAACTCAGCCATATTCGCAACTTACTTGGTTTGTTGCTTTTCTGCTTCACGGAGGCTTTGCGCTAAACGGTCTAATACACCATTGATGTATTTGTGACTGTCTGCTCCACCAAAGTGTTTTGCGAGTTCAATCGCTTCGTCCAATACAACTCGATACGGAATTTCAAGATGTTCTTTCAATTCGTATGCGCCAAGGCGCAAAGTTGCAAGTTCAACACCGTCCAGTGCACTGATCTCGCGATCAAGTACTGGCATTAATAACGCATCCAATGCTTCATGGCTTGCAATCACTTGCGTGAGCAATTCATGATAATAGCTTAGATCCACTTTATGCATGGCATTTTCAGCGCGCGTGCGTGCTTCGATTTCGTGCATCGGGTTGTGGCTCATTTGCCATTCATAAATCCCTTGTACAGCAAAACGACGTGCTTTGCGTTTAGCTGCATAAGTAGCTTGGAGTGTCTGCGACATGCTTTAGATCGCCTTTAGCAAGTTAACCATTTCAATTGCAGTAAGGGCAGCTTCACCACCTTTATTGCCTGCTTTTGTACCAGAGCGTTCAATCGCCTGTTCAATACTGTCCGTAGTCAATACACCATTGATCACAGGTAAGCCAGTGTCTAAACCAACTACACCTAAACCTTTGGCACATTCGCCTGCAACGAAGTCAAAGTGTGGCGTGCTACCACGAATGACTGCGCCTAGAGCGATGACGGCATCGAAATTACCTGAATGAGCGAGTTTCTTCGCAACCACAGGTAGCTCCCATGCGCCTGGTGCATGAACGACAGTGATATTATCGTCGGATACACCATGACGATGCAACGTATCAATTGCACCTTCTAATAAATGTTCTACAACAAAGCTGTTAAAACGACCAACTAAAATCGCGTAACGATCTTCGCTCGCGAGATGTAATAAACCTTCAATACGGCGAATCGCCATAGCAACCTCGATATGTAATAAGAGTTATAGAACAGAATTTTGATCAGCAGTGATGTATTCCACCACTTCTAAGTTAAAACCAGACAATGCATTAAAACGTAATGGCGAGCTGAGCAGCTTCATTTTTTCTACGCCTAAATCACGTAAAATTTGTGCACCCACACCAATGGTTTGGTACTGCTGTGACAGCGCCGAGTTTGATTTAGTGGGTTTCGGTGCCGTCAACGCATCAAGAGCAGGACCTAAATCATTTAAATGACGTTGCCCAATCCACACCAATACACCACGATCGCTGTTTGCAATTGTTTTGAGTGCTTTGTCTAAATTCCACGCCGCTTCACCATCAATTTTATTGAGCTTAAGCAAATCACGGGTCGGATTAAAACCATGGACACGGACAGTGGTCACGCCATCTTTTGGCTGACCTTTGACCAATGCCAAATGAATATCTGGATTACCTAGCTCACGGTAGCGATACAAATCAAATGTACCGTATTCAGTATCAATACTTTGTTGATCAATCCGTTCAATGGTTTGTTCATTGGTCATGCGGTAATGAATCAGGTCTGCAATTGTACCAATTTTCAGACCGTGTTTTTCTGCAAAAATTTCTAAATCTGCACGGCGCGCCATGGTGCCGTCTTCATTGATGATTTCACAAATCACAGATGCTGGCTCTAAACCTGCTAAGCGTGATAAATCACAGCCTGCTTCAGTGTGACCTGCGCGGTGCAATACACCGCCCGGCTGCGCCATCAGCGGGAAAATATGTCCAGGCTGAACAATATCGGAAGGTTTAGCATGTGCGGCAACAGCTGTCTGAATGGTATGTGCACGTTCAGCAGGTGAAATGCCTGTAGTAATGCCATTGGTTGCTTCAATTGAAAGCGTAAAATTGGTGCCATGCTGTGCGCCATTGGCATCGACCATAAGCGGTAAATTCAACTGTTGGCAACGCTCACGACTCAACGTCAAGCAGACCAAACCGCGCGCATGGGTGATCATAAAGTTGATGTCTTCAGGACGCACGTGCGTGGCAGCGATCACTAAGTCGCCTTCATTTTCGCGGTCTTCATCATCCATCAGGATAACCATTTTTCCTGCACGGATATCTGCTACAAGCTCTTCAACTGTATTGAGCGGCATCAACCTTCACCTTCTTGTTCTGTCAGCGATGACATTTCATTGAATTCATTGTGGCATAGTCTAACGCTTTTTCACGTCTTTTGCCTATGCTTATCACGTTCCCTTTGCCTAGACTGTTATACACACCTTATGAAGGTATTGAAAAGCCATCAAAAATTGAAAAATTCAAATTTAGATCAAGTTCTGATCAATTGCCCCAAATAATCACTCAAAAAAGCATCGGGCATAAAAAAACCAGACTTAATGGAAGATTAAATCTGGTTGGATTGAGCAGCTAAATTCGAGTCAAGAAACAGGCGCTACGCGATCTGCTGTTTTGGCTTTACCTTTAAGAATTTCAGTACGAATCCGCTGAGCCAAATCAGCACAGTGTTCATTCATGCCATTAATCATAAAGGCATGACGCGTCAGCACACTGGTTGGATTCGGCATCGGCACCAGCTGATAACAATCACCGATCTGTTTAAGTTGTTCGTTGTTCAAATACAGCGCCATTTCTTTGGCAATTAAGTGATGTGTCAAGCGTTCAGCGGCTTGTAGCGCGTCAAGTTGCATCGCTTCAACTGGGGAAGTAACTGAACAGCGGGTTTGCAACACAAAACGCTTATCTTCACGGTAACGCTTATACAGCACTTCTGACAGTAGCTGGAACACTGAACCAATCATCAGTAAGCACTGTGATGCATTGTTATGTAGGGATGAAGTACTTATTACTGCACCTTGCTGATCAAACTCACGATTTATCACAAAATCTTCTGTGTTTAATTGGAAATGCTGAGCACAAAGCTGAATACTTTTATTCAAGAAAATCTGACACAAATTAAAATAGGGCAACGATACCGACTGATTAACGGTACTCATCAATTGTTTGGGATCATAAAATTGAATATTTAAAGCCAAGCTATCTTCATTCAGCGTAAGCAACGGTTTTTTAGTTGCTACAACAGGCTGAGCCGCTTGCTTAGCTTGAGTTTGAGCAAGTTTAGCATTGGTTTTTTCAAGCTCTAGTGCGTCAGTCAGTAATTGAATCTCATGTTTTAAACGTGATTCATTGTTTAAACGAGCCAAATACTCGGTGCGAGTTGGGCGTGCAATCGCACGGTAAGCCAACCACAATAAACTGTGAATGATCAGAGATATTAAAGTCGCTAACCACTGCGTTCTTAAAATTTCTCCAATACTGGGTTTAACCAAGGTAATTTCAATGCTGCCGACTTTCTTTTCGTTTTGCAGTGCATCACGAACAAATACTTCGCCTTGGCGTGTTTTAGACAGTCCTGCGGTCGCGAGAACTTGATTGCTCGAACTTAAAATTCGAATATAAGCCACACTTGGATTGGTCGCATAACGATTTGCCAACAGCGCAAGAGAGACCGTATTAGCAGGCTCAAGTTCAGACAAACTGTCTGCCACCAGTTGACTGGTCATGAGTAGACCTTGGCTGGCGCGGTTTTCATTGAGTTGGTGGGTCGTTGCAAGTACCAATAAAAAGGTATGCAAGGCAAAACTAACGATCAGTAGGCTAGCAAATAGCCCTTGTCTAGGCGCATTCAACGTAAACTTCCAAAGAAAATATATTCAATTTCGATTATGATTCTTCCAATTGTTGTAGCTCAGAACCGAGTCAATTCATGCGAGAAATCATTCTTATATCATTTTTAGGTCCTGACCAACCGAATCAGTTTACTCGATTGATGCAGGTGTTGTCCGTACATTCTTTGCAAATTTTAGATGTAGGACAAGCGGTTATTCATAATCAGCTGACTTTGGGTATTGTCGTTGCGTCTGATGATCAAACAGCCACGGCCTTAGCCATGAAAGATATCTTGATTTTAGCACATGATATTGGATTGACTGTGCGCTTTAAACCCATCGCAGCAACTGATTATGACCAGTGGGTAACAGAAGGTGGTCGTACCCGCTATATTGTGACCGCTCTGGCACCTGAACTTACCCCTGCGCATTTGCAAGCGGTCACCAATATTGTTTCTAATCAAGGTTTTAATATTGAAACAGTGACTCGGCTTTCAGGTCGCCCTCAGCTTGATGCTCATAAAAATGAACCTAAACGTGCCTGCGTTGAGTTTGGTTTAAAAGGTCAAATGCTTGATGCAGCTGCAATGCGTGCAGCATGTTTACGTTTATCGAGTGAACTGAATGTCGATGTGGCCGTGCAAGAAGACAATGCTTTTCGTCGTAATCGCCGTTTAGTCTGTTTTGATATGGACTCAACCCTGATTGAACAAGAAGTGATTGATGAACTTGCGATTGAAGCGGGTGTAGGTGAGCAAGTGGCTGAAATTACCGAACGTGCCATGCAAGGTGAGCTTGATTTCCAAAGTAGCTTTCGCGCACGCGTGGCATTGCTCAAAGGTTTAGATGCTTCTGTATTGCCTAAAATTGCAGAACGACTTACGGTAACGGAAGGGGCAGTGCGCTTAATCTCGACCTTAAAAGCCTTGGGTTACCGCACTGCAATTTTATCAGGTGGATTCCAATATTTCGCAGAATATCTACAAGAAAAATTAGGTATTGATGAAGTACACGCCAACATACTTGATGTCCAAGACGGTGTGGTAACTGGTGAAGTTAAAGGGCATATCGTTGATGGTGCGCGTAAAGCTTTGTTATTGACTAAACTGGCTGAAGAAATGGGCATTTCACTTGAGCAAGTCATCGCAGTGGGGGATGGGGCAAATGACTTGCCAATGTTGTCTATTGCGGGTTTAGGCATTGCCTTTCGTGCCAAACCTTTGGTACGTCAAAATGCAAATCAAGCCATTTCAAGTGTGGGTTTAGATGGTGTGTTATATCTTTTAGGTGTGCATGATAAAGATTTAAAGCGAGCTTAATTGTGTCAGAAATGTGACAAAAAAAGCGACCGATTGGTCGCTTTTTATATGGCTAAATGAATCATAATTAAACAGTTTTTCGATAAAGAAAATCAATTTAAAAAGCGATGCTCATGATTGAAAAAAAGATACTTTTGATAAAAAATCACAACGTATTTTTTTGTAATGACACGCCATGATTGGTCATAGTTAGATCCTGACAAGAACTGGTAAAATTAAAAATGTAATGACAAAAGAATGTTGCGACAAGGTGTGTCGTTTAGAAAAGCATCAGCTCTTTTTTTCTGAAAAAAATTCACCATAATGCATGCATGGGCTCAAATAACGACTCGACAATAATGTGAGAGCTTTAATTTTTTTGTTGTAAAAACACCATTGGGCGGTAATTGAAACATCAATATTTTGACGGAGGTTTTTATGGTCACAGCAACTTTTGCAACGATAATCGGATTTGCTCTGATCGCTGTAGCGTTGGCGACTGTTTTCTTTTCCCCTTACCGTCACTGGTTAGGTTTCATGTTGGCAGGCATGGTTTTTTGGGGCCTATTAGAAGCCCTTCGTTTGGGCGTACAAAACATTTTTGATATGTCGGTAGCCTATAGTTACTTAACGGCAATTAGTTTAGCCATGATGGCGCTGACAGGCTTTTTATTACGTGAAGATAATCGTGCGCAAAAAGCATTGGAAAATCGTCAATATATTGAACATACACCTGTTTATGAAGATGAATAAACCTGAGTGCTAAGTATTCAATGGTGTTAAGAACTGCGCAGTTATACTTACTTTTTAAGCCCATTTAAATATTTAAAGGTGTATCAAAATGATACACCTTTTTTTGTCTTATACTTTTGTTATACAAAGCCCGCCGCTATTCCAAATAAGGTATGCTAGGATGAACAAATTCTCTTTGAAATTAAAACAACAGGCTTAAATGTCATGAAACTTTCTTCAATTCCAGTCGTGAAACTTCCGATTGTCGATGCCAGTACAGATCCGCTTGATTTACTTGTTTTAGGTCTTTCATTACGTATGAAACAGCTTGCACGTACTAGCCCTAAATTTATTGAGCTGATTCATGAGCGTGAGTTCCGCATTCAAATTGGCACAGACTTGGGTGTGGCACGTCAGATTATTGTCAATCATGGGCATATTGATACTGTGTCTGGAGATGCTGAAAAAGCAGACTTTATTTTGCAGTTTGCAGACAGTGAACAAGGTGTAAAAACCTTAATGAAAGGTGATCCGACTGCATTTATGACGGGTATGCAAAATGGCACCATTAAAATGGAAGGTGACTTTAGCCTATTGGTTTGGTTCAACCAAGTGGCGCGTTTGATTCCACCGAAAGTGCCAAAATCTGTTAAAGAAAAATTCAAAATTGCGCGCCAGTTCTTAAAAGATAAAACAGGCAAGTAGGTTATACCTGATTAGTGATATGTTTAAAAAAGCCCTGATCTCAGGGCTTTTTTAAGTCTCCATATTCTGTTTATTCTATTTCTAATTGAAAGGTGACAGGTCCATCATTGACCAAATGTACTTTCATATCTGCTGCAAAGATTCCCGTTTGCACATGTTCAAATTGTGATTTTGCATAATCAACCAATTGCTCATAGAGTGCTTTAGCCTCTAATGGGGGCATAGCAGGTCCAAAGTCTGGACGTAAGCCTTTTTGCGTTTGCGCCATGAGTGTGAACTGTGAAACCAGTAAAATGCTGCCATTTGCTTGACAGACACTCCAGCCCATTTTGCCTTGTTCATCGTCAAAAAAACGATATTTTAAAATTTTATCAATCAGCTTTTTGCCTTTTTCAAGGTCATCCTGTTTGCCTAAGCCAATGAACACCAAGATACCTTTTTCAATTTTACCTATTGTTTCTCCATCGACCACAACCTTTGCTTCTAAAACTCGCTGTAACAACGCACGCATAACTCAACCAAAATTGTCATTTATTCAATCAAATAGATTGTAACAAAATTGCAGGCTTCTTGATTTCGCACTCACTCAATTTTAAGTAAGCACTTAATATTGAATAAATTAAATTTTATTTTATTATATTATTCAATAAAGCGATTGAAATTATAAAAATTATCCTTTTTAACTATTAATATAAAGCCGTTATCTTAACGTATGCAGGAAAGGCAAATTAGAGAGATCATCATGTTTAAGCGTTCATTACTTGTTGCAATGCTTGCAACAGTCACAGCAGCGACTCAAGCGGCTGCTTTAACCAAAGACAATGGTGCACCAGTGGGTGATAACCAGAACTCGATCACGGCAGGTGAGCACGGTTCAGTTTTATTACAAGACGTACAATTGGTACAAAAATTACAACGTTTCGGTCGTGAGCGCATTCCTGAGCGTGTTGTACATGCACGCGGTACAGGGGCGTATGGTGAATTTGTTACAACAAAAGATTTATCTGATCTAACAGTTGCGTCAATGTTTAAGGCGGGGACTAAAACGCCAGTATTCTTGCGTTTTTCTACAGTAATTCATGGTAAACATTCCCCAGAAACCTTACGTGACCCGCATGGTTTCGCGATCAAGTTCTACACGCAAGAAGGTAACTGGGATTTAGTCGGTAACCAAACACCAGTATTCTTCATCCGTGATGCAATTAAGTTCCCAGACTTCATCCACGCGATGAAACCAAGCCCAATAGACAACATTCAAGATGCGAACCGCGTTTTTGATTTCTTGTCTAGCCAACCATGGGCAACCAACATGTTGACCTATGTGTACGGTAACCAAGGCGTTCCTACAAGCTACCGTGAACAAGACGGTTTCGGTGTACATGCATTTAAATTGTACAACGACAAAGGTGAATACAAGTACGTGAAGTTTAACTTCCGCTCTAAACAAGGCGTAAAAGGTTTAAACGTTAAACAAGCGGCTGAGTTACAAGGTAAAGACTTTAACCATTTGACCAATGATCTTTACAAAAACATTAACGCGGGTAACTTCCCTAAATGGGATCTTTACATCCAAGTAATGGATCCTAAAGACCTAAACAGCTTCGATTTCGATCCACTTGATCCAACCAAAATCTGGCCTACAGATTTAGTGAAAGAAACTAAAGTCGGTACTTTAACGCTGAACCGTATGCCTAAAAACTTCTTCCAAGAAACGGAACAAGTGGCATTGGCTCCAGGTAACTTAGTACCAGGTATCGAGCCATCAGAAGACCGTCTATTACAAGGTCGTATCTTCTCTTACTCAGATACTCAAATGTATCGTTTAGGTGCAAACCACCAACAAATTCCAGTAAACCGTCCATTGGTCAATGTGAACAACAACAACCAAGACGGCTACATGAACGTTGGCGGCACCACATCGAATGTGAACTACGAACCAAGCCGTATTGAGCCAAAACCTGCAACTGCTAAAGCACGTGCTGTAGAAACGCCTCTTTCTGGAACGGTTCAACAACGTGCGGTGAAAGAGCAAAACTTCAAGCAAGCGGGTGAGCTGTACCGTTCATACTCTGCACAAGACAAAGATAACTTGATCATGAATTTAGCAGCCGATCTTGGCAATGTTAAAGATTCAGAAACCAAGCACATCATGTTGTCTTACTTCTACAAAGCTGATGCTGATTACGGTACGCGTATGACGAAAGCGGTTAACGGCAACATCGCAACTGTGAAAGCGAAAGCGGCTGCATTGAAAGACTAATCTTGATTGGTGAATCAAATTGGTGACTAGGGTCTAAAGGTGTCACCTCCCCAAAGTCCTGTAAAACTCAATTCCTTTCCTGCAACCCTAGGGGAGTTTTACAGGCATTCCTGATTTGTCTTGCTCTCTCTATTCAATGCATAGAGCGCAATTCAAATGATCGATTTTTGTTGGAGTTCATCATGAAAGCGATGCACAAAATGATTTTAGTCAGTATTTTAGGTTTGGGTTCCGCATTCGCAACAGCAAACCCAATTGAAAATGTCTCCTCTGCTCAAGTCAATTCAAGTGATCAGATGACCTCACAACAAGAATTGATCGACCTTTTTCTTGCTGCTGCGAAAACAGGCAATCAAGAGGTGATTACTGAGTTTTTAAAACATGGATTTCCAGTCGATGTACGAAATCGTGCAGGTTATACAGCATTAATGATGGCGGCCTATTATGGTCATCAAGAGGTTGTGACAACATTGGTAAAGCATGGTGCTGATCGATGTGCCAGAGACTCAAAAGGCAATACGGCATTGATGGGTGCAATGTTTAAACTGGAATGGAGCATTGTTAAACAGCTGCGTCAGGTTGATTGTGATGTGAGTGCAAAACAGACAGGCCAAAAAACAACGGCTGAATTTGCCAAAATTATTGGCCAAGACAAAAAGCTACAAGAAATCACCAAAGGCTATAAGCAGAACTAAGCGTAGAGGTACAGATTATAAAGTTTCAGTAATTAGTCGAATAGTCTATTCAATTATGAAAACATGGCTTTGAAATATGACAAAATGTGCTTTAATGCAATAAGTTGCTAAAAACCGAAAAACAATATGTCTGCCATCATTCATTCTTTATTAGATACTGATCTGTACAAATTTACGATGCTTCAGGTCGTATTGCATAAGTTTCCTCAAACCGACAGTGTTTATCAGTTTCGTTGCCGTAATTTGGACGACACCGTTTACCCACTGGTCGAGATCTTGGATGATTTAAATCAACAGTTGGATTATTTGTGCCAGCTCAGCTTTAAAGAAGACGAACTACAATATTTGCGTAGCTTACGTTTTATCAAAAGTGATTTTGTTGATTATTTAGAATTATTCCAACTCAAACGGCGTTTTATCAAAGCCAGCATTGATGATCAAGGTCGTCTGGACATTCGTATTGAAGGTCCAATGGTTCAAGCCATGATGTTTGAGATTTTTGTGCTCGCAATCGTCAATGAGCTGTACTTCCGTCGTATTCGTAGCGATGAAGTCTATGCAGAAGGTGAGCGTCGACTGCTTGCTAAAGTTGAGTTGCTGAAAAAATATGAACAAGAACAGCATCCCAATGACCCACCATTTTTAGTTTCTGACTTTGGTACACGTCGCCGTTATAGTTTTGCGTGGCAAAAGCATGTGATTCAAGAGTTCCATAAAGCCGCACCGTATATTTTCCGCGGTACCAGCAATGTGCTCATTGCAAAACAACTGGGTTTGACTCCAATCGGAACGATGGCACACGAGTTTTTACAAGCTTTCCAAGCACTGGATGTGCGCCTAAGCGATTTCCAAAAATCTGCACTTGAAACATGGGTTCAAGAGTATCGTGGTGACTTGGGTATAGCGTTGACTGATGTGGTCGGCATGGATGCTTTTTTACGTGATTTCGATTTGTATTTTGCCAAGTTGTTTGATGGTTTGCGTCATGACAGTGGTGATCCCTATGTGTGGGGTGACAAAGCCTATGCCCACTATAAAAAACTCAAAATTGACAGCAAAACCAAAATGCTGACCTTTAGCGATGGTTTGAACTTAGAAAAAGCATGGGATTTACATCAATACTTTAAAGACCGTTTTCAAGTTAGTTTTGGGATCGGGACTAATCTCACCAATGATATGGGGCAAACACCACTCAATATCGTATTAAAATTGGTCGAGTGTAATGGTCAGTCTGTGGCTAAGCTCTCAGATAGTCCGGGTAAAACCATGACGGATAATGACACTTTCTTGGCGTATTTGCGTCAAGTATTTAAAGTTGAAGAAGTAAAATCTTAATCACTAGACTTATCTGATTTTTTGCTAAAGCCATGCAAAAAATCAGAATAATATCGAAAAAGTCTTATGCTAAGATCAGTGTCAATATCCAGAATAAAATATGAAAATGATGACCCAAAACCTATTGAATCTTGACTTATTGATTGAAGCTGAGCAACTCGTACCGCATTTGGGCAATGACAAATTGCGCATCGTAGATTTGACTCGAAGTTCAGTGTACGAACAGTTACACATACCCCATGCGATTCACCTTAAACCGAAATATTTGGTACGTCAGGAAGAACAAGCTTCAGGTTTATTGCCAGATGAAGCTGGTTTAACGCAACTGATTGAAGTGTTAAATATTTCGCCAGATCATCATGTGGTGGTCTATGACGATGAGGGTGGCGCATGGGCTGGACGACTGATTTGGAATTTGCATTGTTTGGGTTTTTATAACACCAGTTTACTCAATGGTGGCATTCATGCATGGCTTGGCGCCAATTTACCCACGTCTTCTGAAGTTGAAGAAATAGTTCCTGTAGAGAATTTATTGACGCTTAAAACTGAAAATATTCATCAACCTCGGATTGAATATTCGAAACTTTTACAACAAGTGAAAGCAAAACAGGTACAAATTTGGGACTGTAGAACCGCTGAAGAGTATACAGGGCAACGTTTAGCTGCACGTCGCGGTGGTCATATTCCATCGGCACGCCATTTTGAATGGAGTACTGCCCTAAATCGTCAAAATCATTTAAAATTGCATCCCCTTGAACGCACTCAACAACGTTTAGAACAATTGGGCTTTCAGTTCGACCAACCTGTGGTGGTGTATTGTCAATCGCATCATCGTTCAGGTCTTGCTTATATTATTGGTCGATTACTCGGTTGGGATATCCAAGCTTATGATGGTGCGTGGAGCGAATGGGGCAACCGCCTCGACAGTCCAATCATTACTGGAGAATCACCTTCGTGAGTCTGACAAATTTAAAGAAAAAAATATTCATTAAAGCGCAAAGTATTGTTCCGCAACAAAAACTGAGCCGCGTGGTAGGTAAGGTTGCAGCCAGTGAAAATCCGATTTTAAAAAATATTGTGATTCAAGCGTTTAAAAAGCAGTACGGCATTGATATGTCGATTGCTGAGCAAAGTAATGCGCTGAAATTCAAATCATTTAATGAGTTTTTTACCCGTTCTTTAAAAGAAGGTGTACGTGCGGTAGACCGCAATCCAAATAGTATCGTGTCCCCTGCCGATGGGGCAATTTCACAATTGGGTAAAATTAACGAAGGTGATATTTTCCAAGCCAAGGGTCAGTCATTTTCAGTAGATAAATTGATTGGTGACCCTCAGTTGGCTGCGCCATTTAAAGAGGGTGAGTTTGCTACAGTATATTTATCACCTAAAGACTATCACCGTGTACATATGCCATTTGCAGGAACGTTGACTGAAACTTTATATATTCCAGGTGAGTTATTCTCTGTCAATCAAACCACTGCTGAAAATATTCCCGGCTTGTTCGCACGTAATGAACGTATGGTGTGCTTATTTGATACTGACCTCGGTCGTATGGCAGTTGTGCTGGTAGGCGCAATGATTGTCGCGGGTATTGAAACCGTGGCAACAGGTAAAGTAAAACCGACTGGACGCTTAGAGTTAAACCATCACGATTTAAAGCTTGAGAAAGGCGCTGAACTGGGTCGTTTCTACTTAGGCTCAACGGCTGTGGTTTTATTTGAAAAAGATAAAATGCAGTGGGACACCGCGTTTAAAGCCAATTCTGTTGTGGTTATGGGCGAAGCTTTGGGTCAAGCGATTTAAACTTGTAGCCTCTATTTTATTCCCTCAATCTATGCTTATCGCACAGGTGCAAGTGAACTCTTGCTTTTAGAAATGGAATACATTTTGGAATCTAACATGCTTCTTTATTTAAAAGTCGCTTAGAAGAGGCTCAAAGCTACAGTTGCTCTGCTCAACTATTTCTTTAAATACTGTTAAAACAGCAGAGATATTTTTGAATAGCACAAAGAATAAAAAGCGCCATTAGGCGCTTTTTATTCTTTGTGCACTGTTAATGCATTCGATATAAACGTTCCTTCGGAAAAACTGCAATAAAAGTTGAGCCTTGATTTTCTTTCGAATCAATTTCGATATGCGCGCCGTGTTGCATCAACACATGCTTCACAATCGCAAGGCCTAAACCTGTACCACCTGTCGCACGGCTTCGTGCACTGTCGACCCGGTAAAAACGTTCGGTCAGACGCGGTAAATGTTTGGGGTCAATTCCTATACCTGTATCCTGTACTGAAAAATAACCTTGTTCACCGTCATCATGCCAACCAATGGTAATTGTGCCGCCTTTGGGTGTGTATTTAATGGCATTGGTGATTAAGTTGCTAAACGCGCTTGCCAGTTCCATGTCAGAGCCAATCAGGTCACAGTGACTGTCTATATCTAAATTTAAGGTATGACCATAATCAATGTTATACGCTTGCGCATCATCAAATAAATGATTCATCAAATTCGGCATTTCAATAATTTGATTTTTGGCAATTTGTTTTTCATTTTCCAAACGTGAAAGCAAAAGCAAATCATTGACCAATGCATTCATTCGTTTGGTTTGAGATTGCATTTGATCAAACGCGCGTTTCCAACGTGGATTAATATCTTCTTGATCTTTAAACGTTTCAATATAGCCACTGAGTACTGTCAGTGGGGTGCGTAACTCATGCGAAATATTGTCGACAAAGTCAGATCGCATTTGTTCCAAATTTTTCATTCGTGTGATGTCATGCGCAACCAAAAGACGGCTTTCATTGCCAAAACGGGTCAGTTTTATCTGGGCATACTTATTTTCATCTGTAGCCAGTTTAATCTTAATTCCATCTTGGGCAGCATTGATGTTGTGAAAATACTCCACAAAATCTGGTTGGCGAATTAGCGTTAATAAATTACGACCACGATCGACGCTTTGAATCCCGAACAGCTCTTCCGCCGCAGGATTCCACCATTCAATTTGATGCAGATCGTCTGTTAAAATAATCGCTTCAGAGAGCGCAACCAGTGAGGATTGGGTGCGGTCAATCAGTCCAACCATTTCTGATTGGACAATACGTTCTTGGCGCTGTGCGCGGTAAACATTGAATAACAGTGCTCCCCAAATCCCATTTAAATTGGGTGGAACATCATAGGGACGGTTTGAAATCCAGTCATTGACCAGATACAAAGATCTGAGCTGTAAGGCAAAAAAAACTGCGCTAGCAATACCCAAACAGACCCAGAAATAACCAATGCCTAAACCAATTAAACCGCCAATAATGACGAGAAATGCCAGAATGCGTAAATCTTGTTTGGCAAAGGTCCATAAACTGCTATACAGGAATTTTTTATGTTCACGGGCAAGCTTAGGGACGGGATAAGGTTCATACATAGAGATTTAATTTACCTAAAAGCACAGGCTAAACAGGATTAGCCCAGAGCGACATCTGCACGGGTAGAGAAACGATAACCAGTTCCGCGAACGGTTTGAACATATCGGTCTGCACCAAAAGGTTCTAGGACTTTACGTAGACGTCGGATATGTACGTCAATGGTACGGTCTTCAATATACACATTGCCACCCCAAACTTGGTCCAAAAGCTGCGCGCGTGTATATGCACGTTCTGGATGAGTCATAAAGAATGCCAATAAACGGTATTCAGTTGGCCCCATCTCTAAAATGCTTTGATTATAGCTGACGCGTTGACTGACTGGGTCTAAAACAAGACCATTTGCATCAATGGTTTTTTCACCATTCAAGGCATTGGCGCGTCTGAGCACCGCTTTAATACGCGAAACCAATTCACGGGTGGAAAATGGTTTGGTCATGTAGTCATCGGCACCGGCATCGAGACCTTGAACTTTATGATCTTCTTCACCACGTGCAGTCAACATAATCACTGGAATTTCAGACAGTGTTTCATCACGTTTAAGACGGCGGCATAAATCTACACCACTGACCCCACCAGGTAGCATCCAGTCGAGCAAAACCAGTGCAGGACGTTGATCGACGATCATTTGATGGGCTTGTTTGGCGTCTTCAGCTTCAAGACATTGAAAACCTGCCATATCCAATGAGGTATGGATCATTTCGCGAATGGGTAGCTCGTCGTCGACAATTAAAATGTAGTCATCTTTCACAACGCAATATCCTATGATGAACGGTGAACCGTTTTATATTTATGACAGGCTTATTACAAAGATTAATTATGACAGTATCATTGCAGAAGCTCATAACAACTTCAACAGCGCAATGTTTTGTGACAAAATAGTGATGTTAACGTGACCATTTAATGACGTGAATATCTACATTATTTCAATAAAATCAAATAAATATAGTTTTTTAAAAACCATGATCTTAAATTGAAAATATATCTGATTATTTTTTTGTCATGTCGTTCAATAAGGCTAAAAATACTGTTTTACAGGCATGGACTACATCTGCACGTGGTAATTTGAAGCCACCCATCACCCAGCGCACTGCCACTTGGGTCACATAACCATTTAAGCCCGTGGCAATCAGTGAAATTTCTTTTTCAGTCCAATGCGTTTGCGGCATCATTAACGTGACAAAAGCATGGATCATGCGGTCAAAACGGCCCATCGTTTCCTGAATGGTGGCATGGTTATGCAGTTCCTGAACCAACATGGCATCAATATAAATAATTCGAGCCGTTCTGGGGTCATCTTCAAGCATGGCAAAAAATGCATTTAAACCTGAGTCAATCATGTTCAGCGGATCAGGGGAGGCCTGCATAATCGCTTGCATTAATGTTTGTTGTAGTTGCTCAATCAACTCTAAAAAAATGGTTTGAAATAGATTTTCGCTTTTCTTAAAAGACTCGTAAAAATAACGCTCAGTTAACTTGGCTTCATTACAAACATCTTTGACCGTAACTGAAAAAAAACCTTGTGTACCATAGGTTTCTATACCTGCCTGAATGAGTTTTTCACGCCGTGCCAGTTTACGTTCAGACAATGACATTCCCTTAAACTGACGCTCTTTAACGGCATTTTTAACGGCTGTTTTTTCTAAATTTTGCGCGTGTTTTACAGGATCAGTCATAAGTAATAAAAGTCTAGACGTGTACGTGGTTTTCAACATATTAACAATAAAATGCAGATAAACCTATGTCGAGATGATTGATCGTTTTTATCTTAAAAATGATGTTGATCAATATTGACAATATTAATTGTCAAATTTATAGTGAGTATTGAGCAGCACACCAAAACGCTGTTGTGCATAAAAATGGATAAGGAAACACAATGAAAAATTTTAAAAATAAAGTGGCTGCCATTACAGGTGCGGGTTCTGGTATGGGGCAACAGCTTGCAGTATTGCTAGCAAAAGCAGGATGCCATCTTTCGATTAGTGATGTGAATGAAAAAGGGTTAGCTGAAACTGTTGAATTACTCAAAGCTTATAATGTCAGAGTCACCTCTAAAAAAGTGAACGTAGCAAAGCTTGAAGAAGTCAAAGCTTGGGCTGCGGATACTGTACAAAATCATGGTTCAGTGAACATGATTTTTAATAATGCTGGTGTGGCTTTAGGCTCAACAGTAGAAGGTGCAAATTATGAAGATCTTGAGTGGATCATGGGGATTAACTACTGGGGTGTGGTTTATGGCACGAAAGAGTTTCTTCCGTATATTAAGAAAACAGGTGAAGGGCATATTATCAATACATCAAGCTTGTTTGGCTTAACTGCACAGCCAACACAATCTGCTTATAACTCATCTAAATTTGCAGTGCGTGGGTTTACGGAGTCTTTACGTCAGGAATTGGATATTGAAAATTGTGGTGTAAGTGCGCTCTGTGTGCACCCAGGGGGTATCCGTACCAATATTGCCAATGATGCACGTATGAATGACAGTTTAAAATCTCTAGGCATGAATCCAGAAAAATCTGCGAAGGCATTTAATAAGTTACTTCGTATGCCTGCTGAAGAGGCGTCTCAACAAATTTTAGATGCTGTATTAAAAAATAAACGCCGTTTATTGATTGGTAATGATGCCAAGGCGATTGATTTAATGCAGCGCATTATGCCGACGGGATACCAAAAAGTGACGGCACTGGCAACCAAATTGAGTAAGCGTTTAGAGCCTAAGTAAACGCATTTACTCGCTTCTAAAATCAATATTGAAAACTCGCTCAGGCGAGTTTTTTTATGTGCGTTATTGGTTTTATTTAGAGATGATTAAATCAATGACAAAAAAGCTGATCTCACTTAAAAATACGATAAAAATAAAACCTTATAATGATTATGAAATAGCTTAGAGTCTCAACACATTGCCGCTATTTTTAAGGATTTTATGTCCGATTCAGCATTTAACATTGATTTCAAATAAGCCGATTAAAAGCGCTGAATCAGACAGAAAACACTTTAATTGACTCTTTCGTAGTGAATTTTAGTCAATGCTAAATCAAAACCTCGACGGTTTTTTTCTTCCAAACCAATTGATAATACAATCCTTGCATAATACACAAGCAGACAAATGCAAGCGCATAAGCATACCAAATACCTTCTAAGCCCCACCAGTCGCTAAACAGATATGCACACGGCAGTTCAATCAGAAGAATCGCAATAATGTTAATGATCATGGGTACGGTCACCGTACCACTGGCACGCATGATAGAGGCAAAGATGGCACTCGCCCCAAAGAAAATAATCGCCCACAATACAATAAATAAAAGCTGTTGACCCAAAACCACCACAGCTGGATCTGTAATAAACAGTGCCATTAAATATTTAGAGAATAAATAGGCCAAGATCACCAAGCTACCTGTAATCACAATATTCATTCCCAAAGCCGTTTTGGTCACTTTGGACAGTGAGTCTGCTTTGCCCGCACCAATCGCTTGTGCGGCAAATATTGAGGCTGCAATGCCAATAGAAAGTGCAGGAAACTGAATATAATTGAGCACCTGATTGACTGCACCATAGGCGGCGGTAGCATCTGATCCGTAACGGTTGACCAAGCCGACAATGACCAAACCCGCAACAGATGTGGTGACCATTTGAATCCCCGTTGGAATGCCGAGGCGAAGAATCACTTTGCTGAGTTCAGGGTCGTAGCGAATAAATTTACACAGTGCACGATCGGGTTTTAAGGGATGATTTTTTTTGTTTAAGTACACAAATAGGAAAATCAATACTGCCAAATAACCCACAGTGGTGGCAATGGCGGGTGCGATAATCCCCATTTTAGGGAAGCCAAAATATCCTGCAATTAAAACTGGAGTAATAAACAGACCAATTAGACTGGTCATGCCCAGTGCAATCAGCGGGGTAATGCTGTCACCTACACCACGTAAAATAGAGGTGTAAATAATATAGATAAATAACAGCGGACTTCCTGCGAGCATCCATTGCACGTAGGGTAGCGACAAATGCATCACAGCAGGATCTGTGCCTAAGGCCAACAATATAGATTTGGCTGCCAATACCCCAAAAATGGCAATAATACTACCGCCAATGAGTGTCATAAATAAGGTTGAGCCGACCACAGCGCGGACTTTTTCAATATTCTGTGCGCCCCATGCTTGACCGACCAAAACAGTAGAACCTGCAGATAATCCAATCACAAAAGCCAACAGGAAAAATAAAATCGGGAAGAACACGGCAACGGCTGCAATCGCGTCTACGCCCATCATTTGACCGACAAAAACCGTATTAATCGTGCCCGACAAATTTTGTAAAATATTGGTCGCAATCAAGGGCAGTAGAAAGACTAAAAAAACTTTCCAAAAATCGGGTTCATCAATCGGGCTGAGATGCGGCTGCATTTTATTATAGTGTCCATTATGATCGTAAATATGATTTTAAATATAATCTTAAACTTCAGTCTGTTGACCTTAGCATTATCATTTTTAAATTGCTTTAGTATTCGCGTAAACAATCAGACCTGGTGTCTCTAAAACAGATCTGAGGGAGTTGCATTATTCTTTCCTGCAATGCCTTATACCTTCGACAGAATACGACCAGCATGGATTAAGGTTTCATCTTTTTTGGCAAAACAAAACCGAATTTGTCTTAAATTTTGTGGCGGCTTTTTATAAAAAACAGACACTGGAATAGCCACAATTTTATGCGCTTCTGCCAAATATTGGCACATATCAACATCATTTAAATCAGGGCGTATTTCACTGTAATCTAAATTTTGGAAATACGTGCCTTGTGATGGGGTAAATTTAAAACGCGCGTCTTGAAGACCTTGATTAAACAAATCTCGCTTGCTTTGATAAAAGCCTGCTAATTGCTGAATATGTTCAGGATGCTGCTGCATAAATGTCGCAAGTGCCAGTTGAATCGGGGTGACACCGCAGAAATTTGCAAATTGATAAACCTGTCGAAACGCATTCATCAGCTTCGGTGCGGCAATGCAGTAACCAGTTTTCCAACCCGTGACATGAAAGGTTTTACCAAAAGAGCCAACGACGATACTGCGTTCTCGTAATTCAGGAAAGGACAGCGCTGAATAGTGCTGTTTTCCATCAAAAATCAAATGTTCATAGACTTCATCGGAAAGTACCACGATATTTTTATCTTGAATGAGTTCAATTAAATTTAGCCAATCGGATCGAGACCAAATACTACCCGTTGGATTATGTGGCGTATTAACGATGATCATCCGCGTCCGATCTGAAATGGCATGCTTCACCACATTCCAATCCACTGAAAAATTTTGACCACTGAGTGGAATATGAATGGCGGTACCACCGACCAATTGTACGCTGGGAGCGTAGCTGTCATAGCTTGGATCAAAAATAATCACTTCATCACCCGCATGAATGAGGGCTTGGATGGCACCAAAAATACCAATGGTTGCGCCAGGGGTAATGGTAATTTCAGTTATAGGATCTATTTTTATTTGGTCACGCGTTAAAAAAAGCTGTGCAACTTGTTCTCTTAAGGACAGTAAACCATCGCCTGAAGCGTATTGATTATGCCCCGTTAAGGTGGCCTGACTCAGGGCCTCAAGCAAAGCGGGGGGTGCATCGAAATCTGGAAATCCTTGCGAGAGGTTAAGTGCATTTAAACGTTGTGCCAAGGCTGACATGACGCTAAAAATAGTTACGCCTTGTGCAGGAAGTTTGGAATAGATTTCGATCATGATCTAGATTACGCAATTATTCTTGATATTAAGATGCAACATAGCATGTGTGCTTAGATTCATGGATTTATTTTTTTCATGTTGCATATCAATTCTATTGCAAACAATTGGAAAGATTCCTATAGCGAATTAAAAAGCCACATCGACCAAAGCGCGGATAATTCCCAGTACTAATCCGATAAACGCACCCACCACCACGCCATTGACGCGAATCATATGTAGATCACCACCGACTTCATTTTCAATTTTGTCGATCATTTCACGTGAATCCCATTCATGAATGCGTTCACTAATAAAAAGAATGACTTTTTCACTGTATTGGTCACTTAAGTTAATCGCAATTCCGCTTAATTTTTCATTGAGCAAGCGACGAATCTCTTGATTAGAGACAATGTTTTGACCCAACTGCTGTATGGCAATTCTTAAATTTTCCGCAATCCCTGAATCTGTTTTGAGTAAATCCTCACGAATCGCATTGCATAAAATCACCACTGCGCCACTGATAAAATTCAGCACCTGAGGACTATCCAGTAAAGCATCCTTGGTAGAATTTAAGCGTGCACTGGCTTCA
Organism: uncultured Acinetobacter sp.; assembly: GCA_964579445.1. GTDB lineage: Bacteria > Pseudomonadota > Gammaproteobacteria > Pseudomonadales > Moraxellaceae > Acinetobacter. The sequence continues at coordinate 17,142 of CAZOGM010000003.1, read as the reverse complement.
CTGTCCGCATCTGCCAGTTGCAGCATTAAATCATGACCTAGGCTTTCAATTTTTTGTCGCCATGGATGTTCAGGATCTGCCAGCATTGATTCCACCCGTTCAATCAGAGAACTGATGGTACGTTTTTGTACATCAATCCCAATCCAACTTGCGCCTTTTGCCAGTTTCCACACCCCTAATTCTTTAAATAGGGTTTGGGTCAATGCTTGGGTTTGCTCAGGATGCTGCGTCATCCAGTCATGGGCTAAATCGAGTCCACGCTGTAATACATCTTGATGAAAATCATTTTCCAATACGGCGCGAATCATTTCGCTGGCAAGGGTATTGATTTGAGTATTACGTACCCATTGCACGCTGTTGCTTTGTATAAAGCGTCCAACTTGTTCTTGGCTCACAAACTCGAAAATTTTTGGAACGGTTTGTTGGATCACTTGTGTGACCTGTGAATTATTCGTGGGATTTGCCAGCCACTGCCCTACAGCCAGACTCAAGTCAGTACTGGATAATGTTCTTTCTACCACTTGAGGCGAGAGAAAGTTTTCTTGAACAAAACGCCCCATAGACTCAGCGATACGCGCTTTGTTACGCGGAATGATCTCGGTATGATCTTTTAAAAACTTTGGGATTGGAATTTTGCCAAAAGGATTACGGAACAAGACCGTGATTGCGTACCAATCTGCCAGACCACCCACAACACCTGCTTCAGCAGATAACATTAAAATATGAATCAGCCAGACATAGTCAGGTAACAGCTTGGCTGCAACCATGAGTGCCAACCACGCCAAAACTGCCATGATTAAGGCAATCATGGCATAACGTTTACTGCGGTTTAAGTTGGGTGAGGTATGCGCTTCAGCAGGGGTCATGGTTTATCCTAAATTAGGGACGAACAGTCGGTTCAGGTTGTGGTGTCAGCACTTGACCTGTCGGACTTAGGCCGTACTTTTGCCCCAGTGACTGCAAAATCAATCGCGCATCAAATGCATCATTCGGTGCAGATTTTTTGTCTTTAAAACATTGAATGGTATAGGACACTTGTACAGGGTCAATATTGACGACTTGCGGCATGTCATAAAATGGATCATAAAAAGCGGGATGTCTGCGGTAGCCATAGCCGCCGTACCCATACATAGGCGTCGGATAAACCACAGCCTGACGCGGTGGTTGTTGATTACGATTGCTTGGATCATCCATGACTTTAAAAAATTGAAAGCCATTGAAAACCGAGGTTTGAGCCGCTTTCAACAAGGTGATTTCTTCAGCAGTACCAAAGTTCATATTGGATGAGCCTTGAAAACTAATCCGATAGGTCTGGGTATTTAAAGGCGTACTACTAAAATTTCCCAACTGATCAAAAGTGCGCGGTTTAGAGGGCGTGGTTGCACAACCCGACAGCGCCAGTACTGCCAAAAGCGATAGACTCATCAATGATTTTTTCATATTTTCTCCCACGGCTTAGCAGTACGGTTTCATCTGCATCATACCCGTTTAGAAACTGCTATTGGGCTGCTGCAAAAAGCTGATTTCATCTGCGGTAGATTCACGTTCTAAAATGACATTACGATGTGGATAACGCCCAAAACGATCAATAATTATTTTATGCTTTTTTTCAAAATCTAGGTTTATCGGGTTTGCTAACGCCTCAAATAAATTTAAAGCTTGCTGATGAATAATTTTAGATTCGCTGTGCATAAACGGCATATACATAAACGAGCGCTGTTCAGGGCTTAACTCTCGATCTTTGCCTAAACGAATTGCCTCTTGTGCCAAAGCCAACGCCAATGGATCTTGTGCAAAGGCAGCAGGATGATCTCGAAATAAATTACGAGAAAATTGATCCAGTACAATAATTTCAGCCAAACGACCTTCCGCGGTTTCACGCCACGTCCAAAGTTCGCATTGCATGGCTTGTTGTAAGGTATGTCCGAACTTTTCTTCAATTTCGAAGTCAAAATCATCGCTTTTGGCAAACCAAAATTCTTGATGTTCTTCATTAAACCAAAAGTCGAGTACTTGTTGATAATTCATGATCTTAACAATTCATTAGAGGTTATGACCTCATAAAATCACAAATAAGCGATGTCTTAAAGTCTAAGTTTGTGATAAATATTTGCCAAAATAAAAGCTTTGTTGGTTTCAAATTCAGATGCAAGCTGCATTTGTGCCAATAAATCACGCTATACTTGATATAAATCAATAATTTTATTTAAGTCGTTCTTTAAGATAAGCGAGTGAGTAATGAGTCAACCTGAAGCGACCGCACCATCAGTATTACCAAGTTGGGTGGATTCTGCATTATTTAAAGGCATGTTGCGCGGCATTGAACGCGAAAGTCTGCGTATGCAAAGCAGTGGCTTTTTGTCTCAGAAAGATCATCCTCGCGCTTTAGGTTCGGCACTGACGCATCCGCACATTACCACGGACTATTCTGAAGCTTTGATGGAGTTTATTACGCCGCCTCAGCCGAGTATTCCTGAAGCACTGGATTATTTAAAAGATATTCATGCTGTGGCACATCAACATCTCGAAGATGGTGAAAAACTGTGGCCATTGTCTATGCCGTGTATGTTGGATGAAAAAGAAGAAAATATTCGTTTAGCAGAATACGGAACATCAAATATTGGTCGATTTAAAACCCTGTATCGTCATGGTTTAGGTGTGCGCTATGGTCGCCGTATGCAGACCATTTCTGGGGTGCATTACAATGTATCTTTCCCAGATGAGCTATTTGAAGCCTTACAACAACACGAAACCGATGACGCTTTAAAAGCGTTGTCCTTGCAGGATTATCGTAGTCATCGTTACTTTGGTTTAATCCGTAATTTTATTCGTTTAACACCGCTAGTGATGTTTCTGGTTGGTGCAAGTCCTTCTGTATGCAAATGTTTTATGACGGGTCGTGAGCATCATCTATTGCCTTTGGTCAGTGGAACTTTGCATCTACCTTTTGCGACTGCACTGCGTATGGGACGTTTTGGTTATCAAAACTCAGCACAAAAAGAATTGGGTATTCATTACAACCATTTAACGGGTTACTTAGAGGGCTTACAAAAAGCCGTGCATACGCCGTATGACGCATTTAGCCGTTTAGGTTTAAATGATGAACACGGTAAGCCGATTCAAATCAACGACCATGTTTTGCAAATTGAAAATGAATACTATAGTTTGGTGCGTCCTAAACAAGTGCCTCAAGCAGATGAAACCCCATCTGATGCGCTGGCAAAGCGCGGTGTAGGCTATGTTGAACTGCGTGCGGTTGATGTTGACCCATATAGCCCGATTGGCATCACGGAAGATACAGCAGGCTTCCTTGAAGTATTGGCGTTGTATTGTTTACTGCAAGACAGTCCCGCTTTGTATGCAGCGGAAGTCGATGTGATTGAGCAGAACCAGGCTGAAGTGGTCAATCGTGGTCGTGCGCCGAATGCGATGATTCGTGAACATGATCAGCAGATTGAAATTGAAACATGGGCAAATCAATATCTGGCGCAGATGCAACCTTTTGCTGAAGCACTGAATCAGGGTACAGAAACACAACTCTATACAGATGCCTTGCAGGTGATGCAACGACGCGTTGATGAAGTCGATGAGACACTCTCTGCACAAGTCATCGTTGATACCCTGAAGCATAACGGTACATGGGGTTTTGGCAGTGTCATGGCGCAGCAACATGCGGACAGTTATGAAAAACATCAACTCAGTGCGGAAACCGCTGCCTACTTCGCAGGGCTCGTACAGACCTCTTTAGCGCAACAGCAGCAACTGGAACAAGAACAAAGCAGCAGTTTTGAAGAATATCTGGCTGCGTATCGATCATAAAGAAGAGGGTATTCCATGCAGTGGAATCAGTATCGTGTCATTAGTGGTTTATTATTTTTGGCCAGTGTCATCGGTATGGCATTTGCGTTGTATTTAGAGCATGTACAGGGTTTAGAGCCTTGTCCACTGTGTGTATTCCAACGTGTTGGCTTAATCGGGCTCGGTATTTTTTCTCTGATTGCTTTGTTACACAATCCGAAACGAAATGGCATTCGACGTAGCTATGCGTTTCTCGGTACGCTTTCGATATTATGGTCAGCAGGCGTTGCAGCGCGTCATGTTTGGTTGCAAAACCTACCGCCTGAAAAAGTACCGAGCTGTGGGCCGGGACTGGACTATTTAGTCGATGTTTTGCCTATGAAAACCGTACTTCAACAGGTACTGTCAGGTTCAGGCGAGTGTGCCGTGGTTGATTGGACATTTTTGGGTCAATCCTTGCCGGTATGGTCACTGGTATTTTTCAGTGTGCTTAGCATTATCAGTATATGGCAATTACTACGCAAATATCCTTAATCGAGCCGATAAAAAACCAGCATTGCGCTGGTTTTTTATGGTTATATATTGATCAATTATAAGAAAACCAAACAATGAAAATAAAAATTTTACTTTTCGTATGTCCATTTTTATTTTTTACAGAAACTTATGCCAATTATGGAATTATTCAAGATCCAGACGGTTATGTGAACGTGAGAGCAGCTGATTCATTAAAATCAAAAGTTACTGAAAAATTGAGCAATGGTGAAATTGTTTCGTGCAGTTTTGAACAAGATAGCTCTTCTTTTTGTTACGCAGTATTTGATGTGAATGGTCGTTTAGGTTCAGGCTATGTACATAGAAGCCGAGTAAATTTCTTTAATGGATCTCAAAAATGGATGCTTAAAAAGAGTACATCCAATGAAGCAATTTATTATGATGGTCGAAATCAGCTTCACATTTCTGTTCAATCCCCACAATTATCTATTCGGGATTTTAAAAAGTCAGCACAACTTTATACACATTATAAAAATAAGAAATTTTTTGGAACGGATGGTGAATTACCTCGCCAAGATAAGCTTTATCAGTTTAACCAAATTGAGCTTAGGTATAATGGAAAAATAACGATTATCCCCAAACAAAATCTAGAGCAATATTTTTTCCCCAATAAACCTTTACAAATAGATGGTTTACAAGATTATCAAATGTCAGAAATTTATAGCAAAAATAAAGACGTTTATATTTTTAATAGTTTATCGAATGGTGGAGCAACCCAATACACGTTATTTTTACATATTCAAGATGGCAAGCTGATAAAGCAAAGTGCTTGGTCTGAGAGTCTCTAATAGGCTAAACAATATGCTTTTCATTCTATAAAATAAAGCAACAGAGAAAATAAAATGTTTATTGCACACTTGCCATCAGGTTACATTTTAGCGAAATTTTTAGAAAAAAATTTAAACATAATCTGCTCAGCAAAAAATTCTTTTTTATCGTTGTAATGATCGGAGCAATATTTCCAGATATTGATCTGTTCTATTTCTATTTTATTGACAACAGATCCGTTCATCATCATAAATATTTTCTACATTGGTTTTCTTTTTGGATTCCTATATTTCTAATTTCTTATTTTTGTTTTAAACGATCAGATTGGGGCAGTAAGCTTGCATTGATGGCAACGCTATTTTCTAGTGCAGCGCTGTTACATGTGTGCCTCGATACGTTTGTAGGTAATGTATGGTTGTTTGCACCCTTCATTGATCAGTCTTATGTGTTTTTTGAGGTGACTTCACGCTATCAACCGTGGTGGCTCAATTTTATTTTACACTGGTCTTTTGTTGTTGAATTACTGATCAGTTTAGTGGCTATTTGGATATATTGGAAAGATCGAGAGTAGTTTGACTTCATAGCCTTTAATTTTTCAATTCTCTGATTTATTAGATATTTTGTTTAAGAAAATCATGAATGAGATTGAAGTCAATCTCATCAACGTGATGAAATTGGCTCTCAACTGAATTCAAGTTTCAACAATATCCTGCATGGTTTCCAGCTTACTTAAATATTTTTGAATCTGCGCTTCGGCAATATCATCATGATGTGGATAAAACCATTTGGCAATTTGCTCAGCCACATTGGCATGATATTGAATTTCCATATGATTTAAACCAAAAAACACAGCTTTGTGTGACTCAGGTAGTTTAAGTTGAAAACGCGGGTTGGGATGCTCACCTAACGCACTTTTCACACTGACCAAATAGTCACCAATGACTTTTAAGGTACGGTTTTTACGGTTTTCAAATTCAATCGTTCCCGCCACTAAAAAAGTATTGATGTGGGAGGGTAGTGGTGCAGGCTTACGGTTATCGTCAATCATGCCGATACGCGCTTCGTTATGTTCCCAGTCATCATCTCGGACACTGCCATGGCGCAAATCTAAAATACCGTTACTGCGAATATTGACCAAATGCCCCGCCAGCCGTACTAAAGGGAAACGTCCGACTTTTTCTTGTACCGCAAAACCCATACGTTCAAGTACCGCTCCATGATGCGGCGAACCCAAACACACCAAGTTTTCAGTCATGTGAAACCATTGGTGCATATTTTGTTTGCCGTAAAACAGTGCGCTTCTGGAGACCAAACCACCCATGCTGTGTCCAATCAAATCAATACTGGTAATGCGTGGGTTACGTTTGACCAAGTCTTCTAGCATGTTGGACAGGCTACGCCCATTGGCAGAAATACGGCGACCCGTGTTGTAGTGCAAATACAGCATGGTGTTGTGATCACGTTGTGCCAGCAGTTTTTCACCAATGCCGCCATAACCACGATTGGTCCAATCCAGATGGTTCATACAAAGACCATGACAAAACACCACCACGCGACCTGATAAATCACCCTTTTGCACTGCGCCATAATGGTCGTATAGCATGCTGGAGAGCGCCAAAGGATTATGGTTTTTTAGCAAGTAATCCCCAATAACGCCGTTTAATGCACTGATCAAAAAAATCATATTGGGAGTTAAGGGCTTGTCATGCAAATTGGGAAATTGGTCAATAATTTTACGGAGAGTGGGTGCTAAAAAATAACTGCCATAGCTCAACAAGGTATCATACGAAAATTGATAGAATTTTTTGACATAAGATTTTTTTTGAATTTCTTGCGACTTTTTCTTACTCATACCAAAAATGCTGAGTAACATTTCACGCTGTAAAGACTGAATTAAATTTTGTACAACATGGCTGAGCGGTGTACTCACCAATTGCGCCATACCTTCCAAAACATCAGCTTGGCTCGGTGGCGATCTGTCCCATTTACAATAGGTTTCGTGTAGAGGGGTTAAACTCGGCATGCGTTTTTATCCTAATACTGAATGATCATGGCGAAGCACTTTATTTTTGGCATTGATCATTGTATAAAATCCCTTGTATTTATCTCATGTTGTTCATCCCGAACTCATTTTAAGATAACTGTGATTGTGAACCTGCCTTATTTTTTTGTCGGACAAGATTCGTTTAAGTACAAAACTCAAACAAATGTGTGATCAAGTTCGCATTAAAAATTAAAACACTTCACTGGGAATTGCAATTAAAAACTTGATGAATATTATCTATCTACATGGCTTTCAAAGTAGTGCTTTATCGATTAAAGGACAACAGCTAAAACAGTATTTCGCAGAAAATACTTCGGTCACGGTTCATTTACCTGATTTAAATCAAGCACCCATTCAGGTGATGCAGCAAATGTCAGGCTTGATTGAATCATTGGAAGAGGTCACTTTGGTGGGAAGTAGCTTGGGCGGATTCTACGCGACGCAATTGGTCGCGAAATATGGAGTTCCCGCTGTTTTAATTAATCCAGCTATGCGACCATGGCAACTGTTTCGTCAGTTATTTTCCGATGTCGAGATGCCGTATCAGGTGACACCCGATTGGTCATTGGATCATACACAACTTGATCAGTTAGCGCAGATGGCGCTGCCATTTGTGCAAGATGCAGACAAAATTTTGGTTCTACTGCAACAAGGTGACGAAGTTTTAGATTATCGTGAAGCTCAGCGTTATTATAGTGGCGGATTGCATCGGGCATTGGTGATCACAGAATCACAAGGCAACCATGCGATGGAAAATTTCGCGGACAAAATACCCATGTCATTTCGGTTTTTATCGGACTGCATAAAATAAGGAAACAGTACAACGTGTCTCAATATACGGCTCAATCACTTGAAGTTTTATCTGGTTTAGATCCGGTACGTCGCCGTCCCGGCATGTATACCGATACCACTCGCCCAAACCATTTGGCGCAAGAGGTGATTGATAACTCGGTCGATGAAGCACTGGCTGGACACGCCAACAAAATTACCGTGACGGTCTATAAAGATGGTTCATTGTCTGTAGAAGACAATGGTCGGGGTATGCCGGTCGATATTCACCCTGAATATGGTCAAAGCGGGATTGAGATCATTCTAACCAAGCTGCATGCGGGTGGTAAATTTAGCACTGACAATTACCAATTTTCAGGGGGCTTGCATGGTGTAGGTATTTCGGTGGTCAACGCACTGTCAAACCGTGTAGAAGTTGAAGTGCAGCGCCAAGGCAACCTGTATAAAATGGCGTTTGAGCATGGCGAACCCGTTTCTGGACTTGAAGTGTTCGAAGGCAAAGCACCGAAACGGGCTTCTGGCACGACGGTTCACTTCTGGCCAGATGTAAAATATTTTGATTCACCTAAATTTGCCTTAAAAGCTTTAAAACATAATCTAAAAGCCAAAGCTGTTTTAGCCGCGGGCTTACAAATCAATTATGTTGACCAAATTAACGATGAAAAAATCGTGTGGCAATTTGAAAATGGTTTGGTTGACTATTTGATGGATGAGCTGGAAGATCGTGAGATTATTCCAGCACCAGCTTTTGTCGCAACGGGCAATGCAGAGCGTGCCAGTGCTGAATTTGCGATTTGTTGGAATGCCGAAGGCGGTGAACAAATTCAAGAAAGCTATGTGAACTTGATTCCAACGGCGCAGGGCGGTACGCATGTCAACGGTTTGCGTTCTGGGGTCACCGATGCGATGCGTGAATTTTGTGAACTGCGTAATTTATTGCCGCGTAATTTAAAACTCGCAGCAGAAGATGTGTGGGATGGTGTGAACTATATTCTGTCGCTTAAATTCCAAGAGCCACAGTTTTCAGGTCAAACCAAAGAACGACTTTCCAGTCGTGAAGCCTCTGGCGTAGTGCTGAATATTGCTAAAGATGCTTTTGCACTGTGGCTCAATCAAAACTCTGAAATTGCCATGCAACTGGCAGAATTGGTAATTGCTAAAGCGGGTCGCCGTTTAAAAGCAGCCAAAAAAGTTGAACGTAAAAAAATTGTGGCGGGGCCGACTTTACCAGGTAAATTGTCCGACTGTGTTGGACATGACTTAGATCAGTCTGAGCTGTTTATTGTGGAAGGAGATTCTGCGGGCGGTTCTGCCAAACAAGCGCGCGATAAGAACTTTCAAGCGATTATGCCGATTCGCGGTAAGATTTTAAATACGTGGGAAGTGTCTTCTGATGAGGTTTTGGCATCTCAGGAAGTACATAACATTGCCATTGCAATAGGGGTAGATCCTGGTTCAGATGATTTGTCTGAACTGCGTTACGGTAAGATTTGTATCTTGGCGGATGCGGACTCCGATGGTTTACATATTGCGACCTTACTTTGTGCACTGTTCGTGAAGCATTTCCCGACTTTGGTTGAAGCTGGACATTTGTATGTGGCAATGCCGCCTTTATATCGTATCGATGACAATAAAGATGTGCACTATGCGCTAGACGATGCTGAACTTGAAGGGATTTTGAAAAAAGTCAAAAGTAAATCTCCTCAAATTACCCGATTTAAAGGTTTGGGTGAGATGAACGCCAGTCAACTACGTGAAACGACGCTTGATCCTAACACGCGCCGTTTAGTGCAATTGGATTTAGACGATAGTCACTTTACTGCTGGGCTTTTAGACAAATTACTCGCAAAAAAGCGCTCAGGTGACCGTAAAGAATGGTTAGAACAAAAAGGTAATTTGGCAGATATAATTGTCTAATTTTATTTGATCAACCTTTATTTTCTGAAAAGTCCGCTGCTGCGGGCTTTTTTAATTTTCGCGCTTTGATTGTGCATTTTTGTATAAAATTACTGCATCTTTTCTGTACGTGGTGCGTCAAAAATGTCCACTGAACATGCGCATGTTCATTCAGTCAGAGCCTTAATAGGATATATAAAATTGTACTATCTTTAAGCATTCAATCTCTCGATATTGCATCACTAAGATTTTGATTTAGTTCAGTAATAATTGATTGTTTGGTTGTATAAATCCACCCTGAAATAGGGTTGGCATAGAAATTGAATAAAACAGTCCAGACCCATAAAACAATCATGCATGTTTCATGCACCAAAAGGTTTGGAGAAATTAAGATGTTTCAACAAAAACGATTCTCAAAGACATTATTTGCAACAGCTATGCTGGGGAGCCTTGTATTGACAGGGTGTGCAAAGCCAGCTGAAAAAACAGCAGAAATCAAACCTGAAGCCAAAGCGGTAGCGACGGATGGTGATACCATTAAAGTCGGGATTTTACATTCACTGTCTGGCACCATGGCGATTTCAGAAACCTCACTGAAAGACACCGCGTTAATGACCATCAATGAAATTAATGCCAATGGTGGTGTGTTGGGTAAAAAACTTGAACCTGTTGTAGTTGATCCTGCATCAGACTGGCCTTTATTTGCAGAGCGTGCGCGTCAGTTAATCACGCAAGACAAAGTTGCGGTGATCTTTGGTGCATGGACGTCAGTTTCTCGTAAATCAGTTTTACCTGTGGTTGAAGAACTCAATGGTTTAATGTTCTATCCAGTGCAATATGAAGGGCAAGAGCAGTCTAAAAATATTTTCTATACAGGTGCTGCGCCAAACCAACAAGCCATTCCGGCAGTTGAATACTTGATGAGTGAAGAGGGTGGTAAAGCTGAGCGTTTCGTGTTGTTAGGGACAGATTACGTTTACCCAAGAACCACCAATAAAATTTTACGCGCGTTCTTAAAGTCGAAAGGCATTGCAGATGCTGAGATTATGGAAGAGTACACGCCATTTAGTCACAGTAACTATCAAACCATTGTAGGGAATATTAAGAAATTCTCTGCGGGTAAAAAGACTGCGGTCATTTCGACCATCAATGGCGACTCAAACGTACCGTTCTATCGTGAGCTCGGTAATCAAGGCATCAAGGCATCTGATATTCCTGTGATGGCATTCTCTGTCGGTGAGGAAGAGCTTCGTGGTATTGACACTAAACCACTGGTTGGCCATTTGGCTGCATGGAATTATTTCATGTCCGTTAAAAATCCAAGCAACAGCAAGTTTATCGAAAAATATAAACAGTTTGCTGTGGAATACAAACTTCCAAATGCAGATAAAGTGGTGACCAATGATCCAATGGAAGCAACCTATGTCGGCATCAATATGTGGAAGCAAGCTGTTGAAAAAGCGGGTACAACCGATGTCGACAAAGTACGAGCAGCCATGGCCGGTCAAACCTTTACAGCACCATCAGGCTATACCCTAAAAATGGATGAAAGCAATCACCATTTACATAAGCCAGTGATGATTGGTGAAATCCGTGCTGATGGTCAGTTTGATGTGGTTTATAAAACGCCAAGTGTCATTAAAGCGGAGCCTTGGAGCCCGTATATCCCTAAATAATAATACTGTGCCTGTTGTTGGATGAATCACAACAGGCTTTTTTTGTTTTTCCCATTATGGGTCTTACTCTCCGCAGGGAGGTTTGCAATGCTTTGTCGAACTCAATTTGCTATTTTTTTCCTGATCTTGTCTCAACTTTTTCTCCTGCATGCTGCTCAAGCGCAGACCTTAGATCTTTCAGCTCAGCCTCAAGCAACGCAGTCAATATCAACTATTCAGACTTCGACGGTCTCAGCAGACGCGATTCAACAATTTGTTCGAGCAGACTTTGGCCAGCGTCGAGATATGCTGAATCACTGGCCCGCCAGTATTGAAGATTTAGACAAATTGGTGGCTTATATTGATCAGAACCAGCTCTATACCGATAGTTCAGGTCAAACATATCTCTTAAAAAGCGAAGATCAGCTGCTCAGCTATCCGAATGAACAAGTCATAAATACTTGGCCCTCAGATTTGTCACAAGTGACTTTGGTTAACACCTTACGTAAGGCGCTCAGCTTTGGTCAGGCCAAAGTGAAATCAGCGTCTGACGATGCATCACAGCGTTTAGAAGCGATTGATATTTTAGAAAATAATCTGACAGAAATTGATGCCAAAATGCTCAATCAACTTTATGTCAAAGAAAATAACAATAAAGTTAAAGCACGTTTAGCACAGTTAAAAGCACGTTTAGATTACAACAGTTCAGACCTTACAACCAAAATTCAAGCCGCACAAATTTTAAAACAATCGAACCGTCCTGAAGTATTGGCTTTGGTCGAACAAGAGCTTACCCAACCAAATTTAAATCCAGAGTTAAAAGCCATTTTAGTGGAAGCAAAGGGCAGTATTAAAACCAAACTCCAAGCCAGTGAATGGACAGGGCATGTCTTTTCAGGGTTAAGCACTGCCAGTATTTTATTGCTTGCGGCACTCGGCCTTGCAATTACTTATGGTTTGCTGGGGGTCATTAATATGGCACATGGCGAACTGATCATGATCGGTGCTTACACCACCTACGTCATTCAAAGTCTGTTTAAAACGCATTTGGCCGGCTATGTCGATTGGTATTTGATTGCTGCGATTCCAGCAGCCTTTATGGTCAGTGCGTTGATTGGGATGTTAATCGAACGCACCATTATTCGTCCTTTGTATGGTCGTCAACTTGAAACCTTATTGGCCACTTTTGGTGTCAGTCTGATTCTGATGCAATTGGTTCGCATGATTTTCGGCGCACAGAATGTTGAAGTATCGAATATTTCTTGGTTATCGGGTGGTATCTCGATTACCCCAAGTTTAATGCTGCCTTATAACCGTATTGCCATTATTGGTTTCACGATTGCTGTACTTTTACTGCTGGTGTATCTACTCAACAAAACGCGTTTTGGGTTATTTGTTCGCGCTGTGACGCAGAACCGTCAAATGGCACGTGCTGTCGGAATTCGTTCAAGTCGCATTGACATGATGGCGTTTGGACTGGGTTCAGGTCTGGCAGGTCTTGCGGGCTGCGCTTTAGCACAAGTGGGTAATGTGGGTCCTGATTTGGGTCAAAACTACATTATCGATGCCTTCCTTGTGGTCGTGGTCGGTGGTGTAGGTCAGGTCTGGGGTGCAGTGCTTGCAGCATTCGGTCTAGGTATCAGTGGAACTGTTCTAGAAATTGGAATGGGTGCAGTCCTTGCAAAAATTATTCTCTTGGTTCTTGTGATTTTGTTTATTCAAAAACGCCCACAAGGTTTGTTTGCCATTAAAGGCCGTTTTGTGGAGTAAGACTATGAAAATAACATCGCTATTATCCGACAAACCTTATCGTGCAGTGGCAATCGCGGTTTGCTTTGCTGTCATGCTGATTCTGCCATGGTTTCACTTATTACCACCTGAATCGAGCCTACATTTATCTGCGTATTGGGTGACCTTAATTGGCAAGATCATGTGCTTGGCTTTGGTTGCTTTGGCGCTGGACTTGGTGTGGGGCTATGCTGGCATTTTGAGTCTCGGGCATGGCTTGTATTTTGCCTTGGGTGGTTATGCCTTTGGTATGTACCTCATGCGTGAGTCTGCAGGCGATGGCTTGCCAGACTTTATGCGCTTTTTAAGCTGGACGGAACTGCCGTGGTACTGGGTCGGTACTGAATATATTTTGTGGGCTCTGGCACTGGTCATTTTGGTGCCTGGAATCATCGCATTTATTTTTGGATATTTTGCCTTTCGTTCAAAAATCAAGGGCGTGTATTTCTCCATCATTACCCAAGCCATGACTTTTGCCGCAGCTCTTTTGTTCTTCCGCAATGAAACAGGCTTTGGGGGCAATAATGGATTTACGGGCTTTAAAACCATTTTAGGTATGGATATTACCACTGCACCGATGCGTGCGACGCTTTGCTTTATCACGGCTTTAGCACTGTTACTGTGTTTTATCGGTTTGCGCCATTTGATGAATAAACCTTATGGACGCGTACTGGGTGCAATTCGTGACAGTGAAAACCGTCTGCAATATTTGGGTTATCGCACACTGTGGTACAAGCTCTCGGCTTGGGTATTATCCGCGGTGATCGCTGGGATTGCAGGGGCACTGTATGTACCTCAAGCAGGAATTATTAACCCGAGTGAGATGAATCCAGTCAATTCGATTGAAATGGCAGTGTGGGTGGCCGCCGGTGGCAGAGGTACGCTCATTGGACCGATCTTAGGCGCAGGACTAATCAATGGCGTTAAGACCTATTTTACTGTGGCATACCCTGAAGTGTGGTTATTGATTTTGGGCGGATTGTTTATTGTGGTGACCATTTTCCTGCCTAAAGGCGTGATTGGTTTATTGGATCGCTTTAAAAAGGAGAAAAACTAAATGTCAGATTTAGGATTAGACTCAAAATTACATGGCGGTCAGATCGGTGAAGGTTATGGACGGTTAAAAGAATCAGGGCCTGATTTTACCCATGGAATTGCGCTGTACCTAGAAAAAGTCAGCGTTTGGTTTGACGCTTTTCGGGCATTGAACGATTTGTCGTTGTATATCAAAGAAGGGGAGCTACGCTGCATCATTGGACCCAATGGCGCAGGTAAAACCACACTCATGGATGTGATCACAGGCAAAACACGACCCACTGAAGGGACAGCATTTTTTGGTCAAAACTATGATCTTGCCAAAATGAGCACAGAACAAATCGCTGAAGCCGGCATTGGACGCAAGTTTCAAAAACCGACAGTGTTTGAAAATTTCACTGTCATGGAAAATTTACTGCTTGCCGCGCCAAAAAATAAACAGGTCAAAAAGAGCTTTTTCAGCAAATTAGAGCCTGATGCTCAATTGGCACTGGAAGAATCCTTGGCACAAATTCGATTGGAAGAATTTGTGAATAAACCAGCAGGATTGCTCTCACATGGTCAAAAGCAGTGGCTTGAAATTGGGATGTTACTTATGCAACGTCCCAAATTGATTTTACTGGACGAACCTGTGGCAGGCATGACCGATGCAGAAACAGAGCGAACGGCTGAGCTGTGTTTGGAACTCAAGAAAAATCATACCTTGATTGTGGTTGAACATGACATGAGCTTTATCGACACCATCAGTGAAAAAGTCACGGTACTCGCGCAAGGTTCGATTTTGGCAGAAGGGACATTGGCAGAAGTGCAAGCCAATGAAGATGTCATTGAAAAGTATTTGGGACGTTAAGGAGCAGACCATGTTAGAAGTCAAAAACGTCAATCAATTTTATGGGGGCAGTCATATTTTACGAGATGTGACTTTGTCTGCACCCGTTGGCGAATGTACAGTGGTACTCGGGCGTAATGGTGTGGGTAAAACCACGCTCCTTAAATGTTTAATGGGAATCTTACCGATCAAGTCAGGGCAGATCTTATTAAATGGTAAAGATATATCAAAACTGAGTCCTGAACAGCGGGTACGAGCAGGTTTAGCTTATGTGCCACAAGGGCGAGATATTTTTTCGACCTTAACGGTGGAGGAAAACATCCTGATTGGGATGGCTAAATTTTCAGGGGCGAAAACTCGAAAAGTGCCTGAACATTTGTATGAGATTTTTCCTGTTTTGGATGAAATGAAGCATCGCCGTGGAGGAGATTTATCAGGGGGGCAGCAGCAGCAACTTGCGATCGCACGAGCCTTAGCATCTGAACCTAAAGTTTTGATTTTGGATGAACCGACCGAGGGTATTCAACCTTCCATTATTAAAGATATTGGTAAAGTGATTCGTAAACTTGCCGATGCTGGGGACATGTCCATTGTATTGGTTGAGCAGTTTTATGATTTTGCAGAAGAGCTTGCCGATGGTTATACGGTCATGGCGCGTGGACAAGTGGTGGCTCAGGGAATTGGGGCTGAAATGTCTGAAAATGGAATTCGTGATTTAGTGGCGATCTGAAAAAGCTTCCTCTCCCTTTGGGAGAGGATTGAGGAGAGGGTTAAGAATAAGAAGAGGGGAATTGTCTTTAGATTTCAGTATTTTCATTCCATAGGAAATACATACCGTATTGTCCTGTTCTAGATTCACCACCGATGGCTTTGCCCGAATCAGTTAAAGAATGTTTACCATTTTCAGTCAACATTAAATATCCTTTAGCCATTAATTTTTCAAAAGTTTCAGGTGTTTTTAATCCGAGTTTCGTGGCGAGTTTAGCAGTGGTGAGCTTCGTAAATTTACTATTTTCTGTATCCACATTTGATTCAAGTTCTTTATCTACAGCTAAAGATTCTGTGGGCGCAATTTCTGTTTTAATTTCATCCAAAGTGATTCTCACCTCATCACTAATACGAATAATGCGCTGAGCTTCTTCATAGGCATCTTTAAATACATCTGTGTCTTCATATTTACGAATGAGAATGCCCATTTCATTGTTATTGACTTGGCTAAATTCGTATAAATTTAAGCTTGAAATAATGCATTCATTTTCATTTAAATAGCATTTTGCATGTAAGTTTTTACAAAAACTGAGTCTTACATAGTCTAACTTTTGCATCCATTTGATTTCGTCAGGATGTAGATCACTTTTGCCGTAGACAATACGAATATCAATTTTGAGGCGATCTTTGTCTTCAAGGAGTTCTTTAATACGATCATTCAGTCTTAAATAAGGGCTAATCAGAATTAAACGCTCTTTGGCATTTTTGATTAATTCTTCCAAGAAAAAATTAGTCCCACTTGTATTTAAAAACTTCGCCATGATTTCCCCCAAATACCTTTTAATTATGTCGTTAAGGTATATAAAAGATTGAGCTCTTGCAAAGACAATAATGCAAACATGAGATTTAAGTATTAGTTGAGTATTTGAATTTTATCTGGAAACTGAAAAACATCACAATTATGACCATTCCCAATCCGATCAATCACAGCAAAATCACTCGGACTTTCTAGAGTTAAAAGTGGGTGATGCCATGTTCCCGCACGATAATTCACACCTTGAGAACCATTGGTTATAAAAGCTTTAAGCTGAGAAACATCGGGATCATCTGCATTTAAACTGGGGGCAACAATTATTAAAAATTTTTGACCTTGCATCGGAATAAAAGCTTGTGAACCATTGGGATGACGCTCTAACATCGAAATTTCAAAAGGAAGTGTAGTAGGTTTAATATTTCTAAAAATACTAATCCCTGTGCGTGCTTCTCCAACTATCTCAGTC
>CAZOGM010000002.1:106033-118927 GCA_964579445.1 uncultured Acinetobacter sp. | reverse complement strand
CAGCCTGATAACGAAATGAAGGGATATTTAAATTATTACCTTTTAAGTCCAGTTGAGCGACATATTGACCCGCAGGCAATGCACCTTTCTCATTTGGACGAACCACGGTTGCCACTTGAATATTTTGCTGACCCTCCACCAGCGCCAGTTTCACCTGACCCGACTCACTGCTGAGCCACCCCACATAAGGCACAGCACGATCAATATTATTCCATGCAACATCCAATAACATTGGATTGGGTTTTTTGCCCACTTGTTCTGCCTGATTCAGCACCAGCTTCCATGTTTCATATTGATCAAAATCAATATTTGCAGCTACAGTCATGCCTTTTTTTAGCGCTCCAGTTGAAGCAATATTGGCATCTAAACTCGGCGGAAGAAAATCACGTACCACTTGTGGAATCAGTTTGTCTTTCGGACTAATTTTATCTAAACGACCTTTTAAGTCCCAATGCACATGATCTTGCCAACTGACCAGACCCGCAAGATTCACAGCACCGCTCATGACCTGACCATTTAGATTACTAATATTGAGCTGATTCACTAAATCGGTATGAGCTACAGCAGTATATTGACCTTGGGGAATATTTTTTCCACTGATGTCAGTATTGATATCCAGATCTAAACGCTCAATATTGCCTTTAAATTTGGCGATCCCTTGTTGAGACAATAGTTCTTGTTCCAACAATAACGGCCAGTGATACTCTTTAAAATTCAATGCACCATTCATTGGTACTTTTGGTCGAACTGGATGTACTACAGCCCAACCTGTGAGCATATCGGGTGTACGGGTCGCAACGCCTGCACGAATCGTATCGAGTGAACCACGTGCACTGACATAAATATCTTCAACATTGATACTTTTAAGTGAAGGTAATTTCACAATCGCATTGGCATGAAGTGGATATTTACCCTCGAATTTCATGTTGCCTGTGGCATTTCGGACAGACAGATACCCCATATCCATTTGCGAATTTTCAAACTTAAGCTCAGTCCCCGACCACAGCGCATCGTTTAAAATCACGTCATTAAAATTGACTTTCGAGGTTGATGTTTGAATTTGGAGCTTATCAATTTTAGCTTCATCTACCCGTAACACGAAAGGCAATTTAATTTCGCTAAATTTAAAAGCCTCATTGCTTGGCGGAGACTTATTAATTACTCTCAGATTGTTGACATCTGCATGACTTAAATGAATTTCTTTTTCAAGTATTGCGCGCCAACCCAGTGAAACATCTGCACGGTCAATTTTGACATCGACAGACTTCAGTGTCACCAGTACATTTTTTAAAACAATACCTTTAAGCAGATTACCGCCTTCATATTCGTACTTAATAATCTGCTGAGTTGACAACACCCGATCTAATAAAAATTTACTCCCTTTATCTGTAGAAAACATCAGGGCCAAAGCTGCGACCAAAAACACCAATAAGAAAGCCACCAACAACAAAACACTACGAGTGATGCTACGTCGCTTCGGCGGTTGCTGTTCAGGAATGGGTTGCTCTTGTTGTTCTACTTCAGCCATAAATTTTCCACAAAATAAAAAACGGTTAAATCGAGTTTAGAGGCTATTTGTACATCACTCAAAGTTGTGAGCCAATAAAGAAATGCAAGCGAATTGGACGATCTGGATCTGAAACACCTGAAGCTACATCTAGACGAATCGGGCCAATCGGAGAGTTCCAGCGAATTCCTAAACCTAAACTATATTCAGAGTCATTGCTGAAATTTTTATCATACGCATTACCAAAATCACTAAAAACGGCTGCGCGCCAGCCCTCTTTAAATTGATAATTATATTCAAGTGTTCCGACCGCTGTGGCTTGGCCACCTATTTTAAACCCAGATTCAATAGGCGATAAACCTTTATAGTCAAATCCACGGAGGCTTTGATCGCCACCTGCAAAGAATCTCAAATTATAAGGCACTTTTTCAAAGTCTTGAGTAAAGATGTAACCTAAGCTTAAACCACCAAAAAATTGATGATCATTATTACTTCCTAGTGAATACAAGCCTTTCCAATGGGTATTTAAAATGGCCATATCTGCATCTGACAATAAGCTTTCACTTCCCAACTGTATTTTATAGTTCTGTTTAAAACCTCGGGTTGGATTAATCCGCGTATCTGCATTGGTTTTGGTCAGCTCATATCCCAATAAAAGTGATTGTTGCTCCGAATTTGCACCGGGTGCCAAAAATGCATCTGGAATATCATCAATATCCACGTTGTCTTTTAGACCTTCAGAAACACCAATGCGGTCTAGTCGATAACGTACTCCAAAAATATGCTGCCAATCACGGCGTGAACCCTTCACAATTCGATCTGCGCCAGCCACCGCAGATTCAACCAGTAAGTCTAAGCCATTACCCACCGAATCACGTTCTTCACGCTCATAACCCCCAACCAAACTCACATAATCATTTAATGGATGTGTGT
This sequence comes from uncultured Acinetobacter sp., assembly GCA_964579445.1. Taxonomy (GTDB): domain Bacteria; phylum Pseudomonadota; class Gammaproteobacteria; order Pseudomonadales; family Moraxellaceae; genus Acinetobacter. The sequence goes on along the minus strand of CAZOGM010000002.1, from coordinate 116,487 downwards.
ACGGAATGTTATAGCGCCCATCTATAGACTGTCGAATTTGTGAGAGCTCTAAGTTGGCATCAAAAGAATGCCCCCGATCATTCACAATCGCACGGCGATATTGGCTTCTTAAACGCACGCCAGTGTCTGTACCGTAACCTAAACCGGCCTCAACACTATTTAATTTATCTGCATTTAAAGTCACAATCACAGGAATCACTTTTTGCTCGCGCGCTTGAACCTGTAGGCGCTCATTTTCCAGCGCTTTTTCTTTGGCTTTGCGCTGGGCTTCGGTCAAATTTGGATCGATCTGCGCTTCACGGACACCCGCAAACTGATTTTCATCCGCCACGGTTTGAGTATCGACTTCTGTGTCAGCGACGACCTTCTGATTGTCTTGTTGCATCAGTGCTGTTGCAGAAATTTTTTGTTGATCAACTAAAGCTTGTAAATCTGGCGCGAGCTCTAAGGGCTGTATAATCGGTTCAGGTTTAACCGCATCTACCAAGGTATAATTAAAATAACGCGAGTTGGTCAGGTTATTGGCCAATCCATTGACACGCCAAGCAGTAAAGTCAGCACCTTCTTGCCATGGGGCAAGCGTGCGTAGTATTTCCTCTCGAATAGGCAAAGGCTTCGTCGGGTCGCTCATGCGAAATTCGACATCACCCAATTTATAGCGCTCACCTGTTTCAAAGCGCAAATTAATATCAGCTTGATTTTGCGGACGTGCCAACATCACATCATGCATACGCCAATACGAATCAAAAAATCCGTTATTGCTCGCCGCATCGACTATACGTGTTTTGGTGGTTTCATACAGACCATGATTGAGCACATCACCTTCTTCTAAATCAGGTAAAACGCGAATCACTTGGAACTGTGCCAATTTATCGCCTGCACCGGTAAACTCAATATTTTGCTCACGTACAACAGCCGGTTCATTTGGGGTGACTAAAACCCGCACACGACTGTCGCTGACTTTTTCAAACTTAAACTGGGCATCATAATAACCCACTGCTTGAGCAGCCTGATGGGTCAAAGACCTCAACTGAGGGGCTGCGGAATTAAAGTCACTAAATGATTCGACTGTAAACGCTGAGAGTTTGCCCTTAATATTATCAGCCAAGGCTTTAGGTGCTCCCTCAACTTCAGCCGTAATGCGAGGCACTTTTTCGACTTGATTAACACGGGGTGGACGCACTTTATAGAACAAGCGTTTAAATATATTGGGCTTTTCATTGCTCGGCTGTTCAGCCAAACCTTGGGCTGCCAATGAACGTCCTGACTCATTTTCGGATACCACAATTTTGCTATCAGCTTGAATGCTCTGCATCAATTGATCGACATTGACTGGCGCTTGTGCAATTTCATTGATGTCGTTTTGTAAGCTTTGATCCCCCAGCAGATCTGGCGCTTGAGTTAAGCCTGAACGAAAATTTTGTGCTTGAACTTTGGCATCTTCAGCCACTTTTAAAATTTCATTTTCCATCGTGCGGTCAATTGACTGCATCGGTAATTCTTCTAAATCTTCAAATTGTATGGGGATAAAATCTTGCCCAGTTACGCCTTGCTCTTGTTGATGAAGCATTTGTAAACTATCAAATTGCTGTTCACTCGTATTGAGTTCAGCCATTCTTTCATCTAATTTTTTTATTTTGTCATGTGCCACGCCTTGATGTATGGCAGCGGCTTCTAAAGCATCTTTATTTTGTTCGAGCGCACGCTCGCTGGTTGCCGGTTGAATCTGGGTTGAACTGAGGTCAACATTTTCTGCGGCATACAATACAGGCGAAGTAAATACACTTAAAAAAACACTCGCACACAACAATTTATTGATATCATTTGTGTTAAATATGTTGTGCATACAATGCACAAGCATTGATTTTTTGAACTGAATTTTTTCTGGCATACTGCGCTCTAGACACTTTATATTTTAAGTCGAAAATACTGATCCATTTCAGTTGATTCTTTAGTTCAAATTTCTAGTATTTTCAGAACTTTTCAGGATGAAAACATGATACATGATTTTGGGATATTGTTACCAAATCATCACATTTCTTAATATATTTTAATGAAGTCTGCATACAATGGAAAAAAAAGAGCATCTCCTTGGATCACGACGTTTTCTTCCCGTGTTCCTGACCCAGTTTTTTGGGGCACTCAATGATAATGTCTTTAAGCAATCGCTACTTTTAGTGATTACTTATGGCTTAATTCAACAGCAGTCTGCAAGTATTAGCACCCTTAACAATATGGCAGCTTTGTTATTTATTTTGCCTTATTTCATTTTTTCTGCGACTGCAGGTCAAATTGCCGACAAATATGAGCGCTCTTTTCTCATTCGAAATATTAAATTGCTCGAAATTGTGATCATGCTGATTGGTAGTGCAGGCTTTATGCTGGGTAACTTATGGTTACTTTTGATTGCGTTATTCCTCATGGGAACGCACAGTACCTTTTTTGGTCCCATCAAATATGCCATTTTGCCTGAAATTTTAAAGCCCCAAGAACTCATGTCAGGCAATGCCTTATTCCAGTCTGGCACATCGATTGCCATTTTAATTGGGATGATTTTAGGTGGCGTGGTGATTTCCAGCTCTGGTGGAAATTTGCTCTGGATCAGCATGACTGTAGTGGGCATTGCACTGATTGGTTATTTGTGTAGTCGTTTTATTTTAAAACAAACTGTTCGAACACCTGAGCTAGAAGTCGATTGGAACGTATTTAGAACCAGTTTTCAAACCCTCAAATATGCCAAAAGTTTACCTGTGGTTTTCACTATTTTACTGGGTAACTCATGGTACTGGTTTTATGGCGCGACCTATTTAACTCAAATTCCGCAGCTCACTCAACAAAACCTGCATGGCAATGAAAATGTGGTGAGTCTATTACTCACATTTTTCTCTGTGGGTATTGGTGTCGGGTCTCTACTATGTCGTAAAATTGGTGGTGCTGAAGTCAATATTAAGATGGTACCGATTGGTGCAATTGGGCTGACCATCTTTGCTTTTTATTTGGCTGGCAGCCTTGCCTTTGTACCAGAGCGCACAGGTGATTTCATTGGTATTGCTCAAATGTTCAGTTCAGGGATGAGCTACTACCATGTCATGATTGCAGTAACCTTGCTGGGTATTAGTGGGGGTTTTTATATTGTTCCGCTGTATGCGATGATGCAAGCTTACTCCCCTCGTTCACATCGTGCACGAGTGGTGGCAGCCAACAATATTTTGAATGCTGTATTCATGGTATCTTCTGCGGTTTTCTCGATTATCATCTTGAGTGTTTTAGAGATTGATATCAAAATTCTATTTAGCATGACTGCCGTACTCAGTACTCTGTTCACTATATGGCTCTTACACAGTTTAAAAACCAAGCTTAAACATGCACACATCGCTTTAGAGGATTAATCTTATGCGTCAATATACGGGCTTAGACAAATTTATTCACTCTTTTGATCAAGCGCTACGTAGTCTTGTACCCGGTACGACCTCTGCTCAGCGTGTCAATCCAGGCCATGATGCAACCACCCATTTAGGCGTGAGCGAAGCGCGTCATGTAGCCGGCTTAATGCGTGTCAACCATAGTGGCGAAGTCTGTGCCCAAGCGCTTTACCATGGGCAAGCTTTGACTGCAAAACTTCCCAATGTACGCCGTGAAATGGAACATGCAGCCATTGAAGAACAAGACCATTTGGCTTGGTGTGAAGACCGTTTAAAAGAGCTTGATAGCCACACCAGCTTATTCAACCCTGTCTGGTACGGTTTATCTTTTGGCATGGGTGCGATTGCAGGCATTGCAGGCGACAAATACAGTTTAGGCTTTGTGGCTGAGACTGAACGTCAAGTCAGTATGCATCTGCAACATCATATTACCCAACTACCAGAACAAGATGAGCGTTCACGTAAAATCTTGGTGCAAATGAATGAAGATGAATTACAGCATCGTGACACGGCATTGAACGCAGGGGGTGTTGAACTTCCTGTCCCTGTTAAAATCACGATGACTGCGATCTCGAAACTTATGACCAAAACCAGTTATTATATTTAAAGTGGTCTATCGCCTGATATAAAAAAAGACCTAAATTGACTGTAGGTCTTTTTTTCAAACACAAGATCCACAACCACACTGACTATTAAAGGTGAATATCTTTATCTTTGAGGTTTTCATAAAAAACCTGACGAATCCACTGATGACTTTTTTGATTATGATTGGAAATATACCAAAACTGTTTAATCGAGTAAGTGGGGAAATTCTGCGGTAATTCTAAAATTTGCAAATTACCTCGCGCCAAAAGCACTTCGCTTAAATAAAATGGCACAGTTGCAATGGCATCAGACTGCTGTATCACCAAACCTACCCCTAAGTAACTTGGCAATGTCATAACTTTATTGCGCTGATAACCCAATTGGCGAATATGCCGCTCAAATGAAAAATGCCCCGTTCCCACTTCAACATCTATATGTTTTTCAGCCAAATATTCGTCTAAGGTGATTTTAGGATTTTTTAGACGTGGGTGATCTTTTGCTGCAATGACGACAAAATACTGTTCAAACAATTTCTGCTGATAAAAATAGTCATCCAACTGTTCGTAGTAGCCCACAATTAAATCAAGCGTACCATTTTTTAATAAGTCTAAACTTTGAGCTTTAATCGAATGTACATTCAGCTGAACTTGCGGTGCATGATTTTTTAAATACGATGAAATTTGCGGAAGTAGCACCAAATGCGCCACATCAGTCATCGCTATATTATATATTTTCTGTGATTCAAAATGGTTAAACTGTTCTTTATGCTGACAAATGGCTTCGTAATTATTCAATAAGTCCGAAATTAACGGAAATAATTGAATGGACAGCTCCGTGGGACGCATTTCATTTTCAACGCGTACAAACAAAGGGTCGACATAATATTTGCGTAGTTTGTTGAGTAAATTACTGACCGCGGGTTGGCTCATGCCCAATTGATTTGCGGCCAAGGATACATTCTTCAATTTATACACATATAAGAATACTTTTAGAATCTTAATGTCGATCTCAACCACACACACTTCCTAATATAAATAACGACCAGATACCAGAACAATGAAGAAAGGACGATATAAAACGACAATGCCTTCATTACTTTTTAACACATTTAGGAATATTTTGACGGTCAATTTTTCACTTTCAATGTCTCAATTTGACCTTGTATAAATAGCGATGCATCGTTCACTCACCAGTTCTCATCACAATGTTGTTCTGAATAACAGGATAACGCAAATGGGTTTCAAACAACTCAGATGCCCAAATATCATAAAGTGGAATTTTTACATCCACTGCTAACGGTATTTTTTTGGGATTGAACCGCATGTTTGCCAAATCATGACCCACCGCAATTAAGTCGACATCTAAAGAAATTTGATGCGACGGACGGATTCGTCCAGAATCATGTTCCAGTTTTTTTAAAAGCTGAATAATTTCCAATTCAGAATATCGACTTTTGAGTAAACACGCGGCATTCCAATAGTCTGCACCCACACCATCTCGACATGGAATGAGATAAATGGGGGAAAAATAAACATCACCCCACTGCTGAATGGTTTGGAATGCGCGATGAAAATGTTGCTCAGCGAAATGATTACTCGCCAGTGCAAGGGCGAAAATCTGTACGGTGTCGTTCAAGACGAATTCCTACTGAATTTGCTTGCGCGATAATGGCAGGCTTCCGGATCGTAATCATAATAGATTCTATCGCATCAAAGGTAGTAAAAAGCGCGTTCAGTACCAGCTTTGCTGCATGTTCGATCAATTCAGGCTGCGCATTTTGAATCACTTGAGTCGAAAGTTCACAAATCTCGGCGTAATTCAAGGTATCTACTAAAGCATCTGAGTTAGAAGCCTGCTCTAAATCGGTATTGATGATCAGATCGAGCATTAATGGTTGAGTAATCTGACGTTCCCAGTCAAAGCATCCGACCACGGTTTCCACTTTTAAGCCTTCAATAATGATGGCATCCATATATCTACCTTAAACAAAAATAATTAAATCCCGCCTACTCCCATTTCACAAGCAGGCTTTAAAAATCCCCCTTTCTAAAGGGGGATTCGGGGGATTAAAAATAAATTAACTTTTTAACAATGATGCAGGATCCATATTTTGAACCATTTGCAAACGTTGATCTGCATAAATGTCAGTATACGGCGCAAGAATACGCATGAACCGATCGAAATACAGCATTTGTTTAAACAGCAAGGCAAAATCTCGTGGGAAACGAATACCGTGACGTTCACCTACACCCACCATATCCATCATAATGTCATTTAAATCAGCAGGATTGGTCGACAGAATTTGCTGAGGGTCGGCCATGAGTACCCCGCTAAACAAACGCTCCAAATCAGCAGCCAGAACTTGAGTATCGACTTTGTGATCGGTCATACCCATACCCAGCATATTTTCTGCCATTAGTGGATAATCAGTTTTTTGTAAAGCATCCATAAATGCAATACACGCTGTCCAGACTTCTGGTTTGAGTTGACCTACAATACCAAAATCAATAAAACCAACACGACCATCTTCAAGCAGCATCAAGTTGCCTGCATGTAAGTCTGCATGGAAACTTTCACACATCATCAGGCTACCAAACCATGTATTCATCGCCGTGATTAACACTTGGGTTGGATCTTTAGAGACTTTCTTGACGACTTCAAAATCAGTCAATGGTACGCCGTAAAAGCGTTGCATAGTCAAAACACGGCGGGTCGAATGCTGGTGATATACTCTCGGTGCTACTGCCTTACTGTTTTGTGTCGCATGTAAATAGTTGGAGAAATCATCGATATTTTTGGCTTCTTCAATAAAATCGACTTCCCGAACCATTCTATTTTTAATTTCTTCAACAATATCGGCAAGCGATGCAAATTTTACTTTAGGCACTGCTTTTTCTAAAATTTTGGTCGCCCAATGTAAAACGTTCAAATCGGTATAAAGAATGGTTTCCACACCCGGTTTTTGAACCTTAATCACGACATCCTCACCACTGACCAATTTTGCTGCATGAACTTGTGCAATCGATGCAGATGCCAATGGTGTCTCATCAATAGAAGCAAAGATTTCAGTTAAATCGCGACCAGCAAATTCAGAGGCCAAAACACTTTCAATATAACTAAATGGCAGTTTTGGCGTTTGATCTAAGCAGCCTTGAAACTCTTCAACATATTCACGGGGGAAAAGTGACGGGGTGCTGGCAATAAACTGCCCGAGTTTGATGTACGTTGAACCCAAAGACTCAAAAGTTTCACGCATGAGTTTGGCGTTACTCGGTTTTTCTGTAGCGTATTTTATACCTGCGCGCGCAGCAATAACGGCCGTTTCACCCACCCGAGCAACTGAACGTAATCCATCTAACCAAATATTGTTTTTCATAATGTCTGAATAGAATTAAATGAGCTTGAGTGTAGCAAATTAATGGGCATGTGCGGATTGTCTTCGCTGACAGTTTGGACAATCTGTATCAATTTCAAAGGCTAAAATTCGTTGTTTCATTGTTAATCCATCCCAAAGCAACAGTTTTTGCTTGAGGGGTGTCAGGTTTAAGCCCAAATAAAGAAGCGCATGGTGTGCCTGTAGACTTGCCATTACATTTGGCGTTGTCGCAAGTACGCCAGAATCTGCACAGCGCAGACTTTCATTAATGCGTGGTTGTTTGGGAAAAAGACATTCATAACATGCTGAACGCCCTTCAACCATCAACATTTGTCCTTGAAAGCCTATAGCTGAAGCACTGATCAGGGGTACATTTTCCATTTTACACATATGATTGACTAAATAGCGTGTTGCAAAGTCATCGCAACCATCGAGGACCAAATCTTGCGCTGCAATAAGCGCTTTAGCATTAAGGACATCGAAAGGAACTGTAAGGCTGACTATTCGGATATTGGGATTAATCTGTTTTAGTCGTTTTGCCAAAATTTCGGATTTATAGAAGCCAATATCTTGCTCAACAAAGGCGATCTGCCGCTGTAGATTACTCATTTCGATCACATCTGCATCGATTAAGGTCATTTGCCCTACGCCTGCACGGGCGAGGAGTTCTGCAGTTGTACAACCAATTCCCCCACAGCCCACGATAAGTACATTACTCAGTTTGAGCTTTTCTTGCGCTTCAATATCCCAATCCTCAAGTAAAATTTGACGAGCATAGAGCTGCAGTTCAGTTTCTGTAAGTTCAAAGCTTGTTTCTATTGATTCCATCATGTGTATACATCAAATATGATCCAGTAGGATCTCATAAGTATAAAGCTTATTTTCTCAATCTATTTTATAGTTGTTTCAATAAAAGATTTTTTAATAAGATATCTTCAGATGCAGATGGCTGTTTAGCCACGCCAAAATACAAGGCGAAATGATAGTGCCCTGTTGAACCGACACATAGGGATGCACCTTGAGTTCAACAGAGGATGTTGTGGCTGTTAATTTTTAAAAGACAACGTAAATAATCCTCATAAAGACAACCTAAAACTGAAACACTGTAAATTTCGATGTCATTTATATCTGAATTTTAGATTATTCAATGTACTTTAAATAAACAACCACATTATTTGATAAAAATTAGAAGCTTATTTATTTCGCTGCCATTCGAATTGCGCCATCTAAACGAATCACTTCACCATTTAAATAAGCATTTTCACAAATATGACCAACCAACTGTGCAAACTCTTCAGGCTTCGCCAGACGCGGTGGAAACGGTACCATTTGCCCTAAAGAATCTTGAACATTCTGAGGCAAGCCTTTTAGCATTGGGGTTTCCATTATGCCTGGGGCAATCGTCATAACGCGAATCGCATTTCGCGCAAGCTCACGTGCCAAAGGCAAAGTCATCGCAACCACTGCACCTTTCGATGCAGCATAGGCAGTTTGTCCAATTTGCCCATCAAATGCAGCAACTGATGCTGTATTTACAATCACACCGCGTTCTTCTTCACCTGCTTCGATTGGGTATTTTGCAATAAGTTCCGCGGCAAAACGCAGCATATTAAACGTACCTGTGACATTGATGTTGAGTACTTTTTGAAACAAAGCCAGTTCATGTAAACCATCACGACCAAGTACTTTCGCTGAAGGCCCAATACCTGCACAGTTAATCAACCCATTTAATTGACCATAGGTTTGTTCAACTTGATGAAAGAACGATTCAACAGCCGACTCATTGGTGACATCTAAAGTGACAAAATGAGATTGTTGGCCCAAATCTTGTTGTAATGCCTCACCCAGGGCTTGGTTCATATCCACCATAATCACGCGTGCACCTTGATTCACTAAATAGGTCGCTGTTGCTGCGCCCAAACCCGATGCACCACCCGTCACTACAAATACTTTTCCATTAATTTTCATGTCACATTCCTGTTGATTATTTTCATCATGATTCTTGAGGTTAATTTTTTGAAGTTGATTTTAGTTAACTTTTCATCTGAAGGATCAACTTATTACCGTCTAACTTGAGTACGCGTTTAATTCTTAGTATTGCATTAAATTCCTCTGACAATTCCCTTCACTCAATTACAGCATCAGAGATCCATCTAAAACGCAACGAATCGAATATAGCAAAAAAAACATCACATTTGCATGGCGATATGAGACTACTCAGCAATTCATAAGTAAAGACTTGGTGATTTATCTACATTTTTAAAATAGGCATTTCAACTACAATCATCTCAATATTTAAATCGTGCATCATGATTCGCATTTTTAAATGCGCCTAAAAAAATTTCTGCATACTCTTCATACAAGAAAACGATACTCATACCGTGCTATAGCTTCGATTTTAAACATCCACATTTGCTTGTTAAATATCATCCCAGAAAAGAGCATTTGGCTTTATCTTTGCAAAGTAATTTTTAAATACTTAAAGAATGATTGCTGTGAATTAAGCTGTTATATATTCAACTGATCCTGAGATGAATTGAAAAATGTGGGAAAATTTGAGCTGCGTTATCTATATAGAAATTAAGACTGATCAGTCACGTCTTATTTATTAAAACTAAGTGATTTATTTATCATTAAATATTTTTTAATGGTGTATTTTTTAATCAAAACAACAATCAAATTCATCTGAATAAAATTGCATCAATTTTATTTTTAGGTTATTTTTCACTCAATTTATTGCGTTTTGCAATCACTCCATCTCCTCCCCACGCTTGTTTGATCAGCTATAGGTTTATTATGCTTAAGATGATTGATGTACTTGAACAAAATCTCGTACAAAACTTTAAATATGCACTGACATCGCCGACTATCGATTTCGATGAACAACTTAATCAGGGCATTTTAAATGCGCCTGCGTTACAACTTCATCATGCTCTTCGCTCATTTTTGCTTGAACATAATCCGCTTGAAGTTGCAGATGCACTCGACATCAGCCCAGATCGTATTCAAGCGATTCAGTCAGGTACGGCTTTAACTCATGAAAATATAGATGATACTGCTAAAGTTGTTGC
>CAZOGM010000002.1:98477-105933 GCA_964579445.1 uncultured Acinetobacter sp. | reverse complement strand
AGTGTCGATATCGCGGATAGTTTAATGGATTATCCAATCTAAAGTTTTCAACGTTAACTTTAAAAACTCCTTTTAAATCTTGAAATTTAAAAGCGACTATTCAATAGTCGCTTTTTTCTTGATGTATGAATCATGACACCTACTCTTTAACACCGCGCTAAAACTTGGATTTTAAAATAAATCAAATGCATTCTATCAATCACTGTCTATATAGCACTTTTGATAAACAAGGCATCGACCACAGATGAAATTTGCGCATCAATCCATTCAAAATCTGGATTAAAGCTTTGATCATTATTTGATTTATTTTCCACATTTGCAATTGGCTGCACTGCTAAATTAATATTTAGCTTTAAATCATCTGCTTTTTCCACATCTGCATGATTCACTAAAGCAGAATATTGATTTGCCATTAAAGCATCAATCAGTTTTTTTCCAATGACAGCACCAAAAAGTAAATCTGCCAAAAGCCCCACTTCAAGCTGTACCTGAAGCTGCGAGAGTGGAATTTTCTCAATGGAATGGATGAGACTTTGACGGCTTTGCATAATTCCCAATTGATAAAACGTGTCCGCCATGCCGTCAGAACCAAAATTCTCTGCAATCGCTAAACGACACAGCTTTAAATGTCGCTCAGACAGCGCATATTCAGCAATCATTTTCAAATGCTGTTTGAGTGCTTCAACCGGAGAAAGGCTTGCTTCAACTTTAAAAAATTGATCTGACCAAACGAAGCTTGATGAAACCAAAGCTTTAAGCAGCGCTTTTTTATCTGAAAAATAAACATATAAGGTTTTTTTAGACATGCCACTTTCAGCAGCAATTTCAGCCATAGTGACATTGGCAAAGCCCTTGAGCCCAAACAATTTTTCTGCCGCTGCATAAATTTCTTTGCAACGATCTTCCACAGGCATGACCAATGGTCGCCCCATTTTTGACATGGTATTCTCACTTGACTTAGGAAACCCATTGGTTTCTAATGCGCATCTTCTTTTATATCTTAGCTCATTTCGGCGCCTATGACTTCCTCTGCAACACGATCAACGCCCTTACTCATTGGTGCTCTAAGCACGATTGGTCCGCTGGGTATTGATATGTACCTTCCCAGTATTCCGACTATGGCAGCAAGCCTAAATACCACAGAAGGTACGATTCAATTCAGCTTAATGACCTATTTTGTCGGATTAATGTTGGGTCAACTATTTTATGGCCCTCTTTCAGATAAATTTGGACGTAAACCCCTGATTACTTTAGGGCTGATCATATTTATACTAGGTTCTATCGGCTGTGCATTTGCTGAAACAGTGTTGCAGTTGCATGTCTTGCGTTTAGTTCAAGGCTTAGGTGGTTCAATTGGTATGGTCATTGCGTTCGCTATGATTAAAGATTTGTACCAAGGCCCCATGATGGGCAAAATGATGTCGATGGTTTTGGCTATTTTAGGTTTGTCTCCCGTCCTTGCACCACTCATAGGTAATGGCTTACAAGCACTTGAATCTTGGCGCGCAATCTTCATTTTTTTGGCGGTTTATTCAGGCGTTATTTTAACAGCGTGCCTACTGTTGTTACCCGAAACGCGTTCAAACCCATTGCGTGATGAATTTAAGCTGAGTAAAACTTTTCATCATTATATAAATATTGCATCCAACCCTAAGTTTATGGTCTATGCATTGACTTTATGTATTGCTCAAGCTGGTTTTTTTGCATATTTGGCAGGCTCTGCAAGCGTTTTTATAAGTCAATATCAACTCAGTTCCACCCAATTTAGCGTTTTATTTGCAATCAATGCACTGGGACTGGTAGCTGCCGCGATTTTCAATCCCAAGTTGCATGAAAAATTTGGTGCACTTGGCAGTTACAAATTGATCAATAGTGCTTACTTTGTGGTGATTGGTCTGTTATTTGCGTATTTGAGCTTGGGCTTTACGAGCCTTTACGTCCTCTGTGCAGGTTTATTCGTGGTGGTTTCACTTTTGGGCTTTATCATGCCCACAGGCAGTCAATTGGCATTGATGCGTCAACATGAACATACTGGAACGGCTTCGGCATTACTGGGTTCGATGCAATTTGCCGCAGGAGCGATTATTTCTGCCATTACCGGTGCGCTCGCGATTTGGGGAAGCTTTGGCTTAGTGATGATCATTTTCGTCTGTGCGCTCATCTCTGCACTCATGTGCCATGTTCTGTTTGAAAAGAATATTTCAGAGCTATCACAGCATTAAACGCATTCACAATATTGAATTAAGAATGCCATCAATTGATGGCATTTTTTTAGAGTGCATTTCTTAAAGGTAACTTATAGGTGAATTAAAAGTACGTTAAATATTTTATTGTGATGTCAATTTGAATATTTCCTCTAAACATCAATAAATTAGAAAACTTAATAAAAAATCAAATAATTCAATCAACTAAGCAAACGAAAAACAGTTATCTCTAATCCATATATTTTTATCTTAATTTCATTTTTGTAGGAATATCAATATACATGTAAACACTAATCCAAATATTCATGCGCCATAGGATTTATTAAATGAAATTCAGTGATATAAAAACAAAAGTATTGCTAAGCTCCCTCACGATGACCTTGATGAGTAACTACAGCCTTGCTGCCTTACCTGCAGATCTGAAATTAGATTATGCATACTATGCACCCACTAGCTTGGTGGTAAAAGAACAAAAATTACTTGAAAAAGCTTTACCCAAAACTCAAATTAAATGGGTATTTAGTCAAGGTAGTAATCGCTCGCTTGAATATTTAAATAGCAATAGTGTCGATTTTGCTTCAACAGCAGGACTTGCCGCTGTTTTAAGTCGAGCTAATGGCAGCCCAATTAAAACCATTTATGTTCAAAGTCAACCTGAGTGGACTGCTTTAGTGGTTTCGAAAAACTCAACCATTAAAAGCTTAAAAGATTTAAAAGGTAAAAAAATAGCAGCAACAAAGGGTACAGATCCATTTTTGTTTACCTTACAAGCATTAGATTCCGTGGGTTTGCATAAAGGTGATGTACAGTTGGTTCATTTGCAACATCCTGATGGGAAAACAGCTCTAGAGCGTGGTCAGGTCGATGCTTGGGCTGGACTAGATCCACTCATGGCTTCGGCCCAAATTCAGTCAGGTGCAAAACTTCTTTATAGAAATGTAGGCTTCAACAGCTATAGTGTTCTCAGCACTAAAGAATCTTTTATTAAAGAAAGTCCAGAGGCTGTAGAAGCTGTTATTAAAGCTTATGAACAAGCACGTCAATGGGCAAAATCAAATCCAGACAAATTGGCTGAACTTTTAGCGCGCGAGGCAAAACTTCCATTAAATGTGGCTAAATTACAATTGAGTCGTACCAATTTCGATCAAAACACTCCAACGACAAAGCATATAAGCGCATTGAAAAAATCGGGAGGAATTTTGACGGAAGAGGAACTCGTACGTAAAGGAACCAATGTCAACCAAGTCATTGATCAGCTCTTTGATGCAAAATTTGCGAAAAGGGTCGTTCGTTAACATGAATGCTCCTTCAACACCTCATAAAGTGAATCACCATCGAAAAACGGACAGCCCACGTTTTTTAAGTTCGTTAAATTACTTCAAGCATTGGGCCAAAGCACTCACGCTTCCGACTTTGGTTATTCTAATCTGTGAATATCTCGTTCAAGGCGGTTTTGTAGAACCTTATCTATTACCTGCGCCCAGTAGTTTATGGCAGTCTTTCAAAGATTTGGCTCAGTCAGACCTGCTGCAACATATCTGGGCCAGTACATGGCGTGTCATTCTGGGATTTGGAATAGGTAGCAGTTTAGGTCTTTTTTTTGCAATTTTAGTGGGTTTAAATAAGCAAGCAGAGGCTTTTTTAGAGCCTAGTTTTTCTGCTATCAAGTCCATTCCCAGTTTGGCTTGGATTCCATTACTCCTGCTTTGGCTGGGGATTGACGAAAGTTCAAAAATCACCTTAATTGCGATTGGTGCCTTTTTTCCGATTTACACCAACACCGTATCAGGGATTCATGGGGTGGATACAAAACTAATAGAATTAGCAAAGGTATATCGACTTACTTATACACAACAAATTCAACAAATCATCTTACCTGCAGCATCTCCAAGTATTTTAACAGGCCTTAGAGTAAGTTTAAGTTTATCTTGGATGTTTATGATTGCAGCGGAATTAATTGCGGCAACTCAAGGGATTGGTTATTTACTCAGTGATGGTCGTGAAACATCGCGTCCTGACATCGTCATTATTGCGATTATATTATTGGCGATTTTAGGTAAGATCAGTGATGGCCTGATGAAGCTTATAGAAAGCTGGTTTTTACGCTGGCGAAATGTCGTTAAATAAAAAATAAAAAAGCGCAAACTATGCGCTTTTTTATCATTAATCGATAAAAACTCATTAAGAGCAGATCAAAAGAACCTAATTCGGCCATTGCCCCAAAGTCACACGGTCATTACCACCGTAATCTTTAACGGTACGAATCTTTTTAAAATGTGCATCTTTAAAGATTTTTTGTACGGCATCAGATTGATCATAACCATGTTCAATCACGATCCAGCCTTTTGCCGTAAGGAGTTTTTTGCCTTGCTGCACAATATGCTCAATATCCGCCAAGCCATGCTTATCCGACACCAAAGCTCGTTTCGGCTCAGATGCAAGTCCTTTCATGTGTTTATCATTTTCTGCAATATACGGCGGGTTAGACACAATCACATCAAAAAATTGGTTACGCTCTAAAGCCTTAAACCATGAACCACAGGCAAATTTCACATGATTTAAATCATGCTTCTCTGCATTGAACTGTGCAACTTCAAGAGTCGGCGCATAAATATCCGTTGCAGTCATACTCCATTCAGGACGTTCACTCGCAAGCGACAATGCTATTGCACCTGTGCCCGTACCTAAATCAACAACGCGAGCATCTTTGGGCAGATCCAGACGCAGTACCGTTTCAACCAAAATTTCAGTGTCTGGACGGGGTACCAAAGTATCTTTGGTCACTTTCAAATCTAAAGTCCAAAACGGCTGAGAACCTGTGACATAAGCCAAAGGCTCACCAGCTTCAATACGTTTAAGCGCAGCCACATAGTCACGCTCTTGCTCAGCAGTCAATTCTTGCGATTTTTTCATTACCAAATCAAATGAATCAATTTTGGTGATGTGCTCAAGCAACCATTCATTTTCTTGGCGCTCGTAACTTTCTACTTCACCACGTAAGGCCAAAGCCTGTCCAATATTCATTATCCACCATTCTGTGTTGCGAGCATTGCTAACATATCTGCTTGATATTCACGATGTAAACTGTCAAGTAATTCAGTTAAATCACCTTCCATCACGGCATCTAACTTATATAAAGTTAAGTTAATACGATGGTCTGTCATACGACCTTGCGAATAGTTATACGTGCGGATACGTTCTGAACGGTCACCTGAACCGACCAAATCACGGCGCATTTCAGAGGTTGCTGCATCTGCAACCGCACGTTTGGCATTTTCTAAACGTGAAACCAACAATGCCATCGCTTTGGCTTTGTTTTTATGTTGGGAACGTTGATCCTGACATTCAACCACAGTGCCTGTGGGTAAATGGGTAATACGCACGGCAGAATCTGTTTTGTTAATGTGCTGACCACCCGCACCAGATGCACGATACGTATCAATACGTAATTCTGATGGATTAATTTCTACCGTGGTATCTACATCAATCTCAGGCAAAATAGCAACGGTACACGCAGAGGTATGCACACGACCTTGAGATTCTGTTGCAGGTACACGTTGGACACGATGCGCACCACTTTCAAACTTCAAGCGACCATACACGCCTTCACCGCTGACCAAGCATATTACTTCTTTATAACCGCCGTGCTCACCTTCATTTTCAGACAGCACTTCTATACGCCAGCCCTGCGTTTCCGCAAATTTGCTGTACATACGGTATAAATCGCCTGCGAAAATTGCAGCTTCATCACCACCTGTTCCAGCACGTACTTCTAAGTAAGCCGAGTTTGCATCATTTGGATCCTTCGGAATCATCAAAATGTTCAAATCGGCTTCTAAGCTTGCAATTAACGCTTTATTTTCTTTAATTTCTTCTACCGCCATCTCCTTAAAATCAGGATCTGTCAGCATTTCACTCGCGGTTTCAATATCTTGTTCAGCTTGAAGATACTTTTTCCATACCGAGGTAATTTCAGTTAAATCATTATGTTCACGTGATAAATCACGAAAACGTTTATTGTCGGAAATGACTTCAATATCTGCCAGTAACGCTTCTAACTCTTCATGACGATCACAAAGTTGGTCTAATCGTAAACGTAACGATTCTTTCATTTTAAATAGGATCTCAAGCTAAGACTCACTCAATCCAACTCGACTGTTTCATTCAACAGCAGCGATGGCAAGTCAATTCTAAATTGCGCCTAGTTTAACGGCTTACACCTTTAAATAACATATCTAGTGGCTACTCAAGTCTAATCTAAAGACAAAATTTCAATATCTGGTGCTCGTTTGACTGTTTTGAAGAAGTCTTTGCGATGCTTTAAATACAATGAATCTATGAATACAAACTACCGCTATGACATTGAATTTTGTGTCATACAATCAGAATAAATAGAATAAAGTCATTCTAAATTGCACAAATCACGATGCAAGCCATCGTTTGCCTCAATTATTTTTAATTTAAATCGCGCTCATCTTCATGATTTATACTTATTCAGCATCATTTAGAGGTTTAATTAGACAGTTGTAATATAAACACAACATTAGGATACGAAACAGTAAAACTCCGCGCTTGCTTCTCCATATTTTCAGTTGGTCTTTTTGTTACATTTGCTTCATCGAAATAATACTGGTCCTGCTGTTTGGGACATGGAGTTAAAAATGAAATTGAATACTTTATTGATCTCAGCAACCTTAGCAACTGCTTCTATGTTCACCGTGACTGCGTATGCGGACAGCACAGCCCGTGTTGCTGCTGCCAGTGCTTTAGGTAGTGTGGCAGGTACAGCACTCGGTAAAAATATGGGGGGTAATACTGGTGCGACCATTGGTGCAGCATTAGGTGGTGCAGGCGGTGCAGCAGTCGCAAGTAACAAACGCAACCGTACAGAGTCTGCTATTGGTGGCGCTTTAGGTGGTGGTGCAGGTTATACCGTAGGTAAAAGCATGGGTGGTTCAAACGGTGGTTACATCGGCTCTGCTTTAGGTGCGGCAGGTGGTGCTGCATTGGGTAATAAAATTTCAAAAGATAAAATTTCTGACTCTCGTCAAGATCGTAAGTGGAAGAAAAAACGTAATCGTCGTCATTAATTTATCCGTGATGTCTCAAGCACCTTCGGGTGCTTTTTTAGGTTTAACAATTTCGTTGGCTTAAATATTCTTAAAACTAAAATGTATGTATGCATTGTTCAGTGTTCAAATCACTGTTCAGAGTTTAAATAATGCGCCATTATTTTTGATTTTGAATCAATT
>CAZOGM010000002.1:62593-98377 GCA_964579445.1 uncultured Acinetobacter sp. | reverse complement strand
AAATCACTGTTCAGAGTTTAAATAATGCGCCATTATTTTTGATTTTGAATCAATTCATAAAATAATGAATAAATCTTGAAGAAAAAAATACACTTTCAGCACAGTCCCTCCACGCTGTTTGATCAATGGTTTCTTATATTGAATCTATCAAATAAATATAGCTTCGTTCAGGAGTCGGTCATGAAATTTAACTCAATCGTATTGGCAGCTGTGGTTGCAACTGCAGGTATTACTACAGCTCAAGCAGATAGCAATACTCGTGTTGCACTCACCTCAGCCCTCGGCGGCGTAGTGGGTGCTGCGATTGGACAAAAAATGGGTGGCTCTACTGGTGCAATGGTCGGTTCAGCACTGGGTGGTGCGGGTGGTGCAGCTGCATCTGCAAGCAAACGTGACCGTAATGGTGCAGCGATTGGTGCAGCGTTAGGTGGTGTCGGTGGTTATACGGTCGGTCGTAACATGGGTGGCACCAATGGCGGATATGCAGGTGCTGCACTTGGTTCAGCCGGTGGTTCAGTTTTAGGTAAGAAAGTCTCAGAAGATCGTCGCTATGATGATAATTATGATGACCGTAATAGTCGCTACAATGATCGTTATGATCGCCGTAGTAGTGGCTACCGCAACAATAATTATCGCTATAATGATCGCAATTACCGCGCTGACAATGGTCGCCATGTGGGCTGGTCTAAAAACGGAAAACGCTAATTTAGATTTAAAGATTAGACATTTTGAGTTTCACTAAAAAAATCCACATTTTTTCAAAGCACCTACGGGTGCTTTTTTAATTTCAAATTTATTTTTATTCCACGTTAGCGTCTTGGCTCTTTATATCGTTTTTTTTCAATATACAAGATTATGATAAAGTCGTATGATGAATTCAAACCCGTTGAATGAGATATGCAATGCGTACTTTAAAAGACATTAAGTTTTCAGTGTTGGAACTCGCACCTGTCCGTGATGATAAAACAGTTGAATTTTCACTTAAGCACGCTTTAGAACTTGCTCAGCATATTGAAAAATTAGGTTACGAGCGGCTATGGCTGGCGGAACATCACAATATGGATGGAATTGCCAGTTCCGCAACTGCGGTATTACTGGGCTATTTGCTTGCCAACACGCAAACCCTAAAAGTGGGTTCGGGCGGTATTATGCTACCCAATCATGCACCACTGGTGGTGGCAGAACAGTTTGGTACGCTTGCAACGCTTTATCCGAACCGTGTTGAACTTGGGCTTGGACGCGCACCGGGTACAGATCAAGTCACTATGCGTGCTTTACGCCGTGGTCGCCAAGAAACAGAAGAACAATTTCCTCAAGATGTACTAGAAATTTTGAGTTACTTGGGTGATGCCAAACCCAATCAAAGAATTACAGCAACACCAGGTCAAGGCACTCATGTACCTGTTTGGTTACTCGGTTCAAGCCTGTTTAGTGCACAGCTTGCGGCAAAGCTTGGCTTACCCTACTCTTTTGCTTCGCATTTTGCCCCGCGTATGCTCGGTCAAGCAATTCAACTGTACCGTGAAAACTTTGAACCATCGACTTATTTAGATAAACCCTACGTGTCTATGGGCGTGCCTACAGCCATTGCAGACACAGATGAAGAAGCTGAATATTTAGCCACAAGTGCGTATCAGCGGGTGTTGGGTTTAATGCGCGGTGAAAGTTTAAGACTCAAAGCCCCAGTTGAAAATATACAAGCACATTGGTCGGCTGCCGAAAAGATGTCCGTTGATAACTTCTTCGCTATGGCACAGATTGGTTCGCCCGAAACCGTGAAAATGGGGCTAGAACAACTCCTGATCCCGTATGATGTCGATGAGTTTATTTTCACCTGTGATATTTATGACACCCAAAAACGTATTCGTAACTTTGAGTTACTTATGCAACTTAAAAATGCGGACTAGATTGCCAAATTTAATGTGATAAAAAATTAAAACCCCTTTTTGTTCAAAGGGGTTTTATTAAATTTAATATTCAAAATTCACTTATGAATAAAATAAACAATGATCAAAATCAATTATTTAAATTAAATAAACTAAACACTATTTTACCTAAAAGCGCTTCTACGGCATAATCTGGTACAGTATTTCATTCATAATAAAAGCTCAGACCATATAACCAATAACAACATCTGGAACCCCCTATGGATCATTATATAAATAAACCAACCTCCGCTTTTATTGCAGCCAGTTGGGTTGCACTGCTTTCAGGTGTAGCTGCTTATGCTGCAGGACTCTTTAATGCCAATATGCTACTCAATGAAAAAGGCTATTATCTGGTGGTCATTCTCTATGCCTTATTTGCATCCGTATCTTTACAAAAAGTGGTGCGTGATAAACTTGAAGGTTTACAGGTAACACCTATTTATTTTGGTTTGTGCTGGGCATCTATCATCATCTGTATTGGCCTGTTGGCCGTAGGACTATGGAATGCTTCACTTGAACTCAGTGAAAAGGGTTTCTATATGATCTCATTTTTACTCAGCTTGTTTGGCGCAGTAGCTGTGCAAAAAAATATTCGAGATGTGGAATATTTAAAAAGCCACTCCTCACCCGTTATTTCTACCCCATCTAACATGTCAGAAACAACTCCAAACGACCCAGATAACCAATCCGAATAAAGAAATGCATCATGTGAACTCTTTTCACATGATGCATTCAACTGCGCCCTTTTCTTTTTATATATTATGACATCTGACCAACTTAGACACTTCTAGCAGAGCATTTATCACCCTTTTTTGTTTGTTTAAAAAATTGTCTGACTATCCACGTTAGGCAGAGACATGTTTTGACCTCAAATGATATTGAAAGAAAAATAATGAGAAGTGCCATAAAATTTTACTTATCTAAATCAATCTATTAATGGATTAGCAATAATAATCAACGCATATTAAGCACTTTTGCAAACCACATCACATTTTAATCACCTAAAATTCATTCAAAAATAAATAAGGAATGAATAATGGCTTCTATCGATTTAGATAAAATGCTGGAAAAAGTCAAAAATACCCAATGGACCTTATCCGATATTGATTGGGATGCGCCTGGTCGTGAACTGGTCACTGCTGAACAGTGGCCAAAACTTAAAGACTTTATGGCAGATCTCATGTGGATTGAGCATGTAGGTGCGCGTGCTTTTTCAGCCATGTCCAAAAAAGCTCCGACAGAAACCCTACGTGAAATGTATGCTATTTTCCATGCAGAAGAACAACGTCATGCTAACGCCGAAATGGCACTCATGAAACGTTGGGGTATGCTCGATGGCGACATTCCTAAACCCAATACAAACTTACGTTTAATCATTGAATGGTTAGACACCTATGCCGATGATATGCCCTTTTATATTTTAGGTGCAGTCATTCCTATGCTCGAAGTTGCATTAGATGGTGCGCTCTGTACCTTTCTTTTAGACACAGTGGATGACCCTGTATGTCACCAGGCATTTGAATTGATTAATGGTGACGAAGCGCGTCATTTAGGTGTGGGCTTTAGTGTAATGGAAGCGCAAGGCATAAATAAAAGCGTAATCGAGCTTGCGCAAATGGCTGCTCGTGCTGTAGATCCTCGTATGTTATTGGGTATTTTAGCCTATTTGCCACTTATCAATAAAATGCGCGATAACGTGATTAAACTTGGACTACCTGAAGAAAAACTTTATGCAGCAATGAATAAATTTTCTCGAATTGGGGGTCGTACAGTTGAAGGTCGTCGTAACCCATGGTTCCAAATTATTCAATTTCATGGCAAAAATGTCGTAGATCGCAATAAAAAATGGTTTCATATACCTATCGATGCGATGGTAAAAGTGACTGATAAGATTCCAGAAAAGTCTTTACCTAAAGTTCCAACTTGGATATATGAATTAACGTCAGAACCCACTGCAATGAACTAAAACAAAAAAAGGTAAGGAAATGAAAATTAAAGCAAATAGCCAGCATGATCCCTTTTTCCACAACACCGCTGCGCACTTTACACCCTTTAAGGGAAGGATTATTTCAGCTGAACAAATCAAACAAATAGACTTTAGCGACTTAAAGGTCGCTATTGTAGGATCAAATCAGCTTGCAGTGAGTCATCTCGAACTTATCTGTAGCAAAGCGCAATTTGTTAAAGTTTTTCAAGATAAGCCGCATTTTGTATTGCCACAAACTGAAAAAGGAATTCAAAAACTCGTTTCTCATCCTCTAATGATTAAAAACCGCCGTTTGTTCAATCAACGCATTAAATCCTTATTGGCAGTTCGCTATTTAGAGTCCCAAGTCAACGACACTTGGTTAAAACGTCAACTTATGCCCAATACAGCATCTGACAAGAAAGTGTTTTATAAGTCTGATAGCTACTATTCAGCATTACAGCGCGATAACTGCAAACTATTTACTTGGCCTGTAGTTAAAATTACCGAAAATGGTATTCAAAGCATGGAAGGTATCGAACATCTGGTTGATGTGATTGTGACAACGTACGAATCATAATTTTCATAATTTTTCTGATTAAGGAATCAGGCTCAGATATAGGCGCTGTTTAGTTCCTATATCTTTTTTAGGTAAACAATTTTAACGATATACTTTTCAAACCTTAGCATTTTATGATGTGTAATTGAGGTCATACTGCTATTTTTTATAAATGCCCTGATACACATAGCCTTTAGGTTTCAGCACATAACGAATCTGCTTAGCTTGGGGCATACCCTTTGCATTTATAAACTGCAAATTCAGCGTTTTCTTATCTTGAGACAATTGAATATAAGGCTCATTTTCACCAGTGTCCTTATGGCAATCATAATCAATCAAAATTTCATTCAATGTTTTGGTATTCGTGTGAAAAATATCGGCTTTGATGAGTTTTTGATGATTTGCTCTGAAGGCTTGAATTGAATATGTACCCACACAACTGGACCCTTTATAGTAACTTTGTACCAAATACAGTGGTGTGTTATTCAATATCAGTGTGTCAATTTTTTGCACATAGCCTGTGTCTAATTCAATCAGTCCAGATTGCATCTGCATGGGAAACTGGATATAAGATTGATACTCTCCCATTGTTCCACCACCACCCACATCAAAAGTATAAATTTTGAATTGACGATCTTCAGGGTAATGAATAGAAAGATGCAATTCATCTGTAAACATTGGAAAATCATAATGATAACTGGATCGTGCATTTTCGTTAATGAGCTGTGTAGCACTTTGCATAAAGTCAGTATTAATTTCATAAAAATCTGATTGATTATATTTTTTAACAATCTCAGTTTCTTTTTTTTGAATTATATTCACTGCTGCATGACTTAAAACAGTATATTGAAAAACCATCATCGTGAACAAAATTTGCTTCAGTTTCATCAGCTGGGTCTCATCTTTATTTTTATGTTTTTTTAAGCAGGTTGAGCATTAGATTTTAACGCTCAAACCTTGTCAAGAATGAAATATATTAACCGATTCGACGCTTGAGACCTGTCATTTGAAGCACACGTGTTGAGATCTCTTCAATCGACATTTCTGAGACGTTTAAGTATTTAATCCCTTCAGAAATATAAATACCCTCGACTGCGCGAAGCTCCATTTGGCATTGGCTAAAACTGGCATAACGGCTGTTAGCTTTACGCTCAGTACGAATCGCTACAAGTCGCTCAGCATCAATCATCAAACCAAACAATTTATTTTTATGTTCTTTTAAGACTTTGGGTAAACGATTGTCGTCTAAATCTTCTTCAGTCAGTGGGTAGTTTGCTACGCGTATTCCAAACTGTAATGACAAATAAATCGAGGTTGGGGTTTTGCCTGAACGTGACACACCAATCAAAATCAAGTCTGCTTTATCATAATGTCGGGTGCGTGCACCATCGTCATTATCCAGTGCAAAATGAACTGCATCAATACGTGATTTATACGACTCAGAATCGGTCACCGCATGGGTTTGTCCGACTAAAGTTGTAGGGGCTGTTCCAAGCACTTCAGACAACTTACTAATCATTCCTTCGAACACATCAAGGTTCACCGCATTGGCAGTATTAATAATATCTCGCACGTAGGGGTCGACCAAGGTATCAAACACTAAAGGCAGTTGACCGTCTTGTGCTGAACGCTGGTTAATCTCAGCCACCACAGTCGTTGCAGCCTCTTCTGTCGTAATATAAGGAATGATATGAATATCAAAATCAACATGAGGAAATTGTGCCAATAAAGAGTGCCCAAGTGTCTCCGCCGTGATGGCTGTTCCATCGGAAATAAAAAAAACACTTCGTTTAATATCTTTACTTTTGGACATTAAAATTCTCCTCAATTATTTGTCTAAGTGCTATATAATCATTATAGTAAACTGATCTTACATGACTGTCGCTTAGTAAAATAATTTTGCTAAGTTTTTCATAAAATATCATGCCAAGATAGTGATTAATACTGCATAAGTGGAGTAACAACTTTGGAAGCACGCGTAATCGGTCTGGAAAAATTAGGTAAACACGACGTAGAGATCGTGGGTGGTAAAAACTCATCACTTGGAGAAATGATCAGTCATTTAGCCAACGCTGGTGTATCCGTACCAGGTGGTTTTGCAACGACCGCAGCTGCTTATCGTGAATTCCTTGAGCAAAGTGGATTAAATGCCAAAATTTCAGCTGAATTGAAACAACTCAATGTTGATGACGTAAATGCTCTTGCTGAAACTGGCGCTAAAATCCGCCAATGGATTGTAGACACCCCGCTTACTGCCACACTCGAAAAAGAAGTCCGTGACGCGTTCGCTGCACTTTCAAACGGCAACCCTGATATCGCGGTTGCCGTTCGTTCTTCTGCGACTGCTGAAGACTTACCAGACGCATCATTTGCAGGTCAACAAGAAACGTTCTTGAACATCCGTGGTATTGATAACGTTCTGATCGCAATTAAAGAAGTGTTTGCATCACTGTATAACGACCGTGCGATTGCTTACCGTGTGCATCAAAACTTTGACCATGACATCGTCGCGCTTTCTGCGGGCGTGCAACGCATGGTTCGCTCTGAAACAGGTGCTGCGGGTGTTATGTTCACACTCGACACTGAATCTGGTTTCCGTGATGTGGTATTTATTACTGCATCTTATGGTTTGGGCGAAATGGTGGTTCAAGGTGCAGTGAACCCAGACGAATTCTATTTATCTAAACCGCTTTTAAATGCAGGTCGTCACGCCGTGATTCGCCGTAACTTAGGCTCTAAACACCAAAAAATGATTTATGGTGAAGAAGGTTCTACAGGTAAATCAGTAACGATTGTTGATGTTGAAAAACAAGATCGTCAACAATTTGCATTAAACGACCTTGAACTTCAAGAGTTGGCCAAACAAGCATTAATCATTGAAAACCATTACGGTTCTCCAATGGATATTGAATGGGCTAAAGATGGCGACGACGGTCAAATTTATATCGTTCAAGCACGCCCAGAAACAGTAAAAAGCCGTGAAAATGTCGGCACAATGGAACGCTACCTGTTGAAACAAAAAGGGACCGTGATTTGTGAAGGTCGCTCAATTGGTCAACGTATTGGTTCTGGTCGCGTCCGCATCATTTCTTCTGTGAAAGAAATGGATAAAGTACAAGATGGCGATGTGCTGGTATCAGACATGACAGATCCTGACTGGGAACCCGTCATGAAACGTGCGGCAGCGATTATTACCAACCGTGGTGGGCGTACTTGTCACGCAGCAATTATTGCACGTGAACTTGGTGTGCCTGCTATTGTGGGTTGTGGTAATGCAACTGAAATCTTGGTTGATGGTCAAGAAGTAACAGTGTCTTGTGCTGAAGGTGATACAGGTTTCATTTATGAAGGTGCTTTGGATTTCGAAGTTCAACGTAACTCAATCGAATCTATGCCAACGCTTCCATTTAAAATCATGATGAACGTGGGTAACCCTGACCGCGCATTTGACTTTGCACAAATTCCAAACGAAGGAATTGGCCTTGCACGTTTAGAATTCATCATTAACCGTATGATTGGTGTACATCCTAAAGCGCTCTTAAACATTGATAGCCTACCACGTGAAACGCGTGCGGCTGTTTTGTCTCGCACAGCGGGTTATGCATCACCTATCGAATTTTATGTTGAAAAATTGGTTGAAGGTATTTCTACTCTTGCTGCTGCATTTGCAGATAAACCCGTGATTGTGCGTATGTCTGACTTTAAGTCAAATGAATACGCCAACTTGATCGGTGGCAAGTTGTACGAGCCAGAAGAAGAAAACCCGATGCTTGGCTTCCGCGGCGCAAGTCGTTACGTTTCTGACAACTTCCGTGACTGTTTCGAGCTTGAATGCCGTGCCTTGAAAAAAGCACGTGAAGAAATGGGCTTGACCAACATTCAAATCATGATTCCATTCGTACGTACTGTTGCTGAAGCAAAACGTGTGATTGAATTATTGGCATTGAATGGTCTAAAACGTGGTGAAAATGGTCTAAAAGTGATCATGATGTGTGAATTACCGACCAACGCATTATTGGCTGAGCAATTCCTTGAACACTTCGATGGTTTCTCTATTGGATCAAACGATTTAACACAATTAACATTGGGTCTAGACCGTGACTCTGGTATCGTATCTCATTTGTTTGATGAACGTGACCCAGCGGTGAAAGCACTGCTTTCTATGGCAATTCATGCATGTCGTAAAGCAGGCAAATACGTGGGTATTTGTGGTCAAGGTCCATCGGATCACCCAGATCTAGCACAATGGTTAATGGATCAAGGCATCGAATCTGTTTCATTAAATCCAGACTCTGTTTTAGACACTTGGTTCTTTCTTGCAGAAGAAAAGACTAAACAAGCGTAATAAAACGTGTTAAAAAAAGACCCATTCGTGGGTCTTTTTTTTCCTATCATATTTTGAAGTTTTGAGATTTTAGTTTTATGCAAATTTACTTGGCGCGAAATAATCAACAAGCTGGCCCGTATACTTTAGAGCAAATTAATCAAATGCTCGCAAGCCAACAAGTATTATTGACTGACTTGGCTTGGCATCAAGGCATGGCTGAATGGAAAGCTTTAGGTGAGCTCACAGAGGGTAAGCTTGAGTATCATCCTGCAGGTTATGTGCCTTCAGCACCATTCCCTCCAAATACTCATACCCCAGAACCCAATACCGCAACACCCTCTCAAAAAAACCTATGGGACAAAAAAAACAGTACATCTGAGCTTGCACCCTTTTATGCTCGTTTTTTAGCAAAATTTATCGATCTGCTCTTTTGGTTACCGGTAACTTATATTTTAACTGCATTTTTTTCTGAAGCTCAGCAAGCAAAGTTTATCGCTTTAAACGAACAACTTTTGAACCTTGTAATGAACCAAAGTCAAGACGAAAAACTGATGATGTCAATTCAAAGTGACATTGTCGCATCTATTCCCAGCGTTGCGATCATGAGTGCTGTTGCATACATTGTTGTGATGTTATGTGTACAAGCCTACTTGCTTCACAAAAATGGGCAAAGTATTGGAAAAAAATTACTCGGTATTCAAGTTGTAGATTATGACTCTGAGAATAATCCAGGGGTTGTAAGAGCCTTTCTTTTAAGATCTCTCGTGTTCATTCCACCGAGTATTTACACTTTACCACTGTTTAGTATTGTAGATTATTTATTCACCCTCGGTAAAAAACGACAAACTTTACATGATAAGCTTGCGAGAACTAAGGTCATAAAAATTAAAAAATAAGCCAAAGGGATGCCAAAGCATTCCTTTTTTATGGGCTTGATTTCAGACTAAATATAGCCCTTTAAAAATCTAATTCCGACCAAAAGAATTGGGTTTAAACCTTATATTTAAAGGCGCTTTATGTGTAGCTTAGTTTATATTTATAGGGCATAATGCCCTACAACGTAGCGGTGTCTGATGATTGAAAACTCTCATAAACTCGTTTTGGGTTTTCAATCATGTGACACTATAATCGCTATCCCATAATTTATTTAGGGAATGGGACTCTTCACCGAGGTTGTAAAATGAGACAAACAATTTTAGCTGTATTGTCTTTATCAACGCTCGCTATACTCTTAACTGGGTGTGGCGGTGATATGGTACTTCTAAACTCAAAAGGTCCAGTCGCTCAAGGTCAATCAGACCTCATGATGACTGCGATTTATCTAATGCTGTTGGTGGTGATTCCATCAGCAATTATGGCATTATGGTTTAGTTGGAAATATCGCGCGTCGAATAAAGATGCAGACTATAGACCAACATGGGCACATTCTACTGTTATTGAAATCGTAGTTTGGGGTATCCCATGTATTATTATTGGTATTTTAGCGTATCTAACATGGTGGGGCTCACACAAGTATGATCCTTACCGTCCGCTTGAATCAGACAAAGCACCTTTAACTATTCAGGTTATTTCTGAACAGTTTAAGTGGGTTTTCGTTTATCCAGAACAAAACATTGCAACAGTTAACGAAGTACGCTTCCCAGAAAAGACGCCGATTAACTTCAATATCACTTCTAACTTCACAATGAACTCATTCTTCATTCCACAGTTAGCAGGTCAAATCTACGCAATGGCGGGTATGCAAACTCAACTTCATATGCTTGCTGATACTGAAGGCGTGTATCGTGGTTTCTCTTCGAACTACTCAGGTTATGGTTTTACACAAATGCGCTTCCTTGCTCATTCTGTGTCTGAGCCAGCATTTGCAGAGTGGGTTGCAGCTGTTAAAGCCGGCAACGGAACTTCTGTAAACCCAGAAGCAGTTCAAAAGACCATTTTAGATCAAGCTGAATTTGCAACCTTACGTGATGGTAACCGTTCGAAATTCCAAATCGAATCTATGGTCGCGAATGCTAAAACAGATTTAGAGAAAAAACTTGCAGCTACTGCTGAAGCAGAGGGTCCTTACCCAACTAAGCCACACCCAGTGACTTATTACTCTTCAGTTGAGCCAAAGTTGTTTGAATCTGTAATTCACAAATACATGAGCAACTACCACGGTGCTGATCACTCAGCTGCTGCTGGCACTCATGAGGCTGCTGCTTCTGACGCACATGCCGATGTTGAACCCGCTTCTTCAGTTGTAGGGGAATAAGACATGAGCTTCTTAGGTAAGTTAGGTCCAGATGCAATCCCACACGATCCAATCGTGTTGGCGACTGTTGCAATGATGGTACTTGGTGGACTTGCACTCTTTGCAGGGATCACCTACTTCAAAAAATGGAACTATTTGTGGACTGAATGGTTCACTTCCGTAGACCATAAAAAAATTGGTATTATGTATCTAATCGTATCTGTGGTGATGCTCGTACGTGGCTTCGCAGATGCAATCATGATGCGCCTTCAATTGTTCCTTGCTAAAGGTGGCGGTGAAGGTTATTTACATCCAGAACACTACGACCAAATCTTTACTGCCCATGGCGTAATTATGATTTTCTTCGTAGCAATGGGTCTCGTTGTTGGCTTAATGAACATTGCTGTACCGCTTCAAATTGGTGCACGTGACGTAGCCTTCCCATTATTAAACTCGCTTAGCTTCTGGTTATTTGCCGGCGCTGCAGGTCTAATGATGGCATCTCTTGCTCTTGGCGAATTCGCTGCAACTGGCTGGATGGCTTACCCTCCACTATCAGGCATTCAATACTCACCTGGCGTAGGTATGGACTACTATATCTGGGCACTTCAGATCTCTGGTCTAGGCACACTTCTTACTGGTGTTAACTTCTTTGTTACCATCATTAAAATGCGCGCACCTGGTATGGGTCTGATGGACATGCCAATCTTTACCTGGACATCTTTATGTACAGCCGTACTGATTATTGCAGCATTCCCAGTATTAACTGCTACGATCGCAATGTTGACGCTAGACCGTTACTTTGGTTTCCACTTCTTTACCAATGACTTGGGCGGTAGTCCAATGTTGTACGTAAACTTGATTTGGACTTGGGGCCATCCAGAAGTATATATTCTGATTCTACCTGCTTTTGGTTTGTATTCAGAAATCGTGTCTACGTTCTCTCGCAAATCATTATTTGGTTACAAATCAATGGTGTATGCAACAATCGCAATTACGGTTCTTGCGTTCGTCGTATGGTTACATCACTTCTTTACAATGGGTGCTGGCGCGAACGTTAATGCGTTCTTCGGCATCATGACCATGGTTATTGCAATCCCAACAGGTGTTAAAATCTTCTCATGGTTATTCACCATGTATAAGGGTCGCATTACCTTCACATCACCTATGTACTGGACGCTTGGCTTCCTTGTGACTTTCGGTATTGGTGGTTTGACTGGTGTATTGATGGCTGTTCCGCCCGCTGACTTTTTGGTGCATAACTCATTGTTCTTAATTGCTCACTTCCATAACGTTATTATTGGTGGTGTTGTGTTCGGTATGTTTGCAGGGATCACTTTCTATTGGCCAAAAATGTTTGGCTGGCAGTTAAGCGAATTCTGGGGCAAAGCATGTTTCTGGTTCTGGTTCTTCGGTTTCTACTTTGCGTTCATGCCGCTTTATGTTCTTGGTTTCATGGGTATGACACGTCGTTTGAACTCTTATGACAACCCAGACTGGGATCCGTATGTAGGTATCGCACTTTTCGGTGCTGTATTAATCGCGATTGGTATTGCATGTTTCATCTTGCAAATCATTGTCGGTTATTTGCAACGCAACAAAACTGCAGACCTTACAGGCGACCCATGGGATGCACGTACACTGGAATGGTCGACTTCATCTCCTGCTCCATTTTATAACTTTGCTACGCTTCCACAGTCGAACGGTATCGATCGCTTCTGGACGGACAAAGAAAATGGCGTAGCATATGCACGTCCGACTAAATACGAAGACGTTCACATGCCAACTAATCGTGCTGCGGGTATGGTTATTGCATTGATCATTACTGTAATGGGCTTTGCTTTAATCTGGCATATCTGGTGGTTAGCTGTTATTTCGTTTATCGCTGCAATTATCGGCTTCATTACAAGTTCATTCACGAAAAAAGTGGATTACTATGTACCTGCCGCTGAAGTTGAGCGTATCGAAAACGAACGTTATGCTTTACTTGAACAACACTTGAAGAAGGACTAAGGATATGGCTGAAGTACTTCATCACGAAAACCATGATCATGGTGAGCATCATCACGATGATACTGACATCACTGTCTTTGGTTTTTGGACTTACTTGATGAGTGACTTGATTTTATTCGGTACACTCTTCATTGCGTTCGCTGTATTAAGCAGTCATATTCCACCTGGAACGCCAAGTGCGAAGGATCTGTTTGGGGACTCTCTCGGCTTTGTTTTAGCTGAAACATTTGCTCTTTTGGTTTCTTCAGTAACATTTGGTTTTGCAGTACTTGCTTCTTACAAAAAGAATGTAAATCAAGTTTTGGCTTGGCTTATAGTGACTTTCCTGTTCGGTGCTACGTTCATTGGTATGGAACTTTATGAGTTCAATCATTTAGTTCATGCTGGTCATGGCCCGACGACAAGTGCGTTCTTATCTTCATTCTTTACCTTAGTTGGTACGCATGGTATTCACGTAACTTCAGGTTTGGTGTGGATGATCGTGTTAATGATTCAAATCAAGAAAAATGGTTTGACTACAATCAATACACGTCGTCTTGCATGCCTAAGCTTATTCTGGCACTTCCTTGACATCGTATGGATCTGCGTATTTAGCGTAGTGTACTTGATGGGAGTATTATAATGAGTCACGATCACAATACTGCTGATGCTTCACACGGTACTACGAAGCAATACACAATCGGTTTTATCGTCTCTGTTCTATTGACTGTAGTACCTTTCTACATGGCAATGCACACTGAAGATTTTAGCCGTGGTGCGATTGTTGCGGTTATTGGTATTACTGCTGTTGCGCAGGTTCTTGTTCAATTGGTTTACTTCTTGCACATGAACTCATCTGCTGAACAGCGCTGGAATGTGATTGCATTTATTTATACAATTCTGACCATTGCAGTTCTTTTGGTTGGTTCTGTATGGATCATGAACTACTTACATTCAAACATGATGATCTAAACGATTGTCATGTTAAAAAAGTATATATTCCTGACTAAACCAGGAATTCTCTTTGGTAACTTTGTTACCACTTTGGGTGGCTATTTCCTAGCCACCCAAGGCTCAGTGGATTTCCTTCTCCTGCTTTTAACCCTTCTGGGTACAACTTTGGTTGTTGCCTCTGGTTGTGTGATCAATAACGTTATTGATCAGGACATCGATCACAAAATGCAGCGCACTCAAAATCGCGCGCTGGTCAAAAAAACCATATCCGTTCCGGTTGCTTATGTGTTTGCATGGGTACTGGGTCTGCTTGGTTTTAGCATTTTATGGTTTTGGGTGAATGCGTACGCTTTTCTTTTTGCTGTGATTGGTTTTGTGGTTTAT
The DNA here is from genome assembly GCA_964579445.1 of uncultured Acinetobacter sp. GTDB lineage: Bacteria > Pseudomonadota > Gammaproteobacteria > Pseudomonadales > Moraxellaceae > Acinetobacter. The sequence goes on along the minus strand of CAZOGM010000002.1, from coordinate 84,034 downwards.
GTAGGCTTCTATAGTCTCTGGACCAAACGTACAACAATCCATCAAACGATCGTAGGTAGTATTTCTGGCGCAAGCCCCCCTGTCATTGGGTATACTGCTGTAGCGGGTCAGTTTGATGTCGCAGCTTTACTTATTTTCATCGGATATGCACTTTGGCAAATGCCGCATTCTTGGGCAATTGCAATTTACCGTTTTGATGATTATAAAAATGCAGGTATTCCCATTTTACCTGTAGCAAGATCAATCTACCGCACCAAAGTCGAATCACTCATTTATGTGATTTTATTTGGTATTGCCATGAATGCGTTGTTCATTTATGGATATACCAACTGGGTATATTTGATCATTATTAACATTTTGTGTTTGTATTGGTTGTATTTAGCAGTGATTGGATTCAAAGCAGAAAATGATCAACTTTGGGCAAAGAAATTTTTCCTATTTTCTGTCATTTTAATCACGATTATGAGTATCAGCTTTAGCTTTACCTATATATCGCCTGCACCGCAATTACTACTTTTTTAAAAGATAGAGTTTTACTCTATCTTTTTTTATTCTAGTTTAGCTTTTTCAAATGCAATGCCTATTCAGTTTTTGATAGTTTAAAATTATGACCTCCAAACAATCTGCGTCATGCATGGTGTAACAACACACCATCTATAGAACAATCTCATTTTTAGCAGCTCATACTTCACTTTTGGTATTTAACAAAGATACTATTTATACTTACTAAAGTTTAGTCCCTTACCCAAAAAACCAATTCAAAAAATCAGGCTGATCATTAATTCATTCTCTGATATCAGAAAACATAGGCGAATTCATCTCGTGTTTAATTTGTAAGACGGTATAGTTTGGCGTAAATAGGGAAAGTTTCATTTGTAATCAGTGCTATTCTTTCCTATAATAAGCCCCTCGCAATTTATGCGGCACAACTTCGGTTGTGACTCCTTGCTTCAGATTAATTTAATCTGGGGCTGTATAAACCGTAAGGAGCTGACAATGCGTCACTACGAAATCGTAACTCTGGTACACCCAGACCAAAGCGATCAAGTTGTGGGAATGGTAGAACGCTACATTTCTCACATCAAAGATGCTGGTGGTCAAATTCACCGTTTAGAAGATTGGGGCCGTCGTCAATTGGCATACCCAATTAACAAAATTCACAAAGCGCATTACATTTTAATGAACGTTGAATGTAATCAAACTACGCTTAATGAATTAGAAGAATTGTTCCGTTACAACGATGCAATCCTTCGTAATGTTATTATTCGTCGTGAACACGCAATTACTGAAGAGTCTTTACTTGCTAAAAGTGCTGAAGAAAAACGTGCGCGTAAAGCTCAACGTGAAGAAGCACAACAAGTTCAAGATTCTGCTGAAGCATAAGGAGAACATTCAATGGCACGTTTTTACCGTCGTCGCAAGTTCTGCCGCTTTACAGCTGAGAAAGTTGCTTACATCGACTACAAAGATATCGATACTTTAAAACAGTACATTACTGAAAATGGCAAGATTGTTCCTAGCCGTATTACAGGTACTAAAGCTCGTTACCAACGTCAATTAGCGCTTGCGATTAAACAAGCTCGCTACTTGTCTTTGATCCCTTACACTGACAATCATAAGTGAGGTTGAGCTGTGGATATTATTTTATTACAACGCGTTAAAAACCTTGGTAAATTAGGTGATAAAGTTTCAGTTAAAGCTGGTTACGGCCGCAACTATCTTATCCCTCAAGGTCAAGCAGTAGCAGCAACTGAAGCTAACACTGCTGCATTTGAAGCTCGTCGTGCAGAACTTGAAAAGCAAGAAGCTGATGTATTAGCTGCTGCTCAAGCACGTGCTGATCAATTGGACGAAGTGAACATCGTTATTACTGCGAAAGCTGGTGACGAAGGTAAACTATTCGGTTCAATCGGTACACGTGATATCGCTGATGCGTTGACAAATGCTGGTCTAGAAGTTGACCGTGCAGAAGTTCGTTTACCGAACGGTGCACTTCGTCACACTGGCGAATTCAACATCGCAATCCAATTGCATCATGATGTTGTTGCTGAAGTTCTCGTTACAATCGTATCTGAGTAATTTTTGCAAAAAAAAGAGCATGCGTTTGCATGCTCTTTTTTTATCTATACTTTTTGATTACACGCTTCATTTGATCTATTGCTACAATGATTTTTACTGAATTTGTTTTAAGCTCTCCTTTTTGACTGATATTTCAGTTATGCTCTTATCTGTTTCAGATTAAATTAATCAGTAGTTTCTGATCATTCAGTTTTATTAAAAATCAAGGTCTTATATGTCTCAGGCGACTGCCAACGCGAAAACCAATAATTTCGATCATGATTCTAAAAAGCTTGAATCTGCATCTCTAAAAGAATTTCGCACGCCTCCACATAATTTAGCTATAGAACAGGCCGTGCTTGCCGCACTCATGACCGTTGCTGAGTCTTTTGAGCAAGTGGGTGATGTTTTATCTGAAAATGATTTTTATGCAACACGTCATAAATACATCTATAGAGCGATTGAAAAATTAGCTCAAGACAACTCCCCTTACGATGCGGTCTTGGTCAATGACTGGCTGATTCGACAAAATTTGCTTGATGCGATTGGTGGCGAAGAGTACCTCATGCAGTTGATGACTGATTCTCCTGCAAGTTTTTACAATCTCGAAATTTATGCCATCAAGATCCGTGAATTTGCGACTTTAAGAAACATGATTAAAGTCGGTAATGACATTTTGCAAAATGCTTATGACACTAAAGGTCGTGAAGTCAGTGAAATTTTGGATTTAGCCGAAACCAATATTTTCTCTATTGCAGAACAACACAATAACAATGCCAAAGCGCAAGGTCCAAAATCGATCAGCAGCGTAACTGCAGATTTGATTGCAAAATTAGACGAACTTTCTCAACTTGAAGGCAGTATCACAGGTTTAAGTACTGGCTTTGTAGAACTGGACAATAAAACGTCTGGCATGCAAGCAGGTGACATGATTATTGTAGCGGCACGTCCGTCCATGGGTAAAACAACCCTTGCCATGAATTTGGTCGAAAGTGTGTTGTTTAACTCAAATCTTCCTGCACTGGTATTCTCGATGGAAATGCCCGCAGACTCGATTGCCATGCGTATGATTTCATCATTTGGTCGTGTTCATCAAGGTCATTTACGTTCAGGTAAAATGGATGGGGATGAATGGTCTAAAGTGACTGGTACCATTTTGCAATTACAAGAGAAGCATTTATACATAGATGACTCATCTGCCCTACCACCGACTGAATTACGTGCTCGCGCTCGACGCATTGCCAAACAGCACGGCGGTAAGCTCGGTTGTATCATGGTCGATTACCTGCAATTGATGAAAGTTCCTGGCATGGGCGATAACCGTGTCGGTGAGATCGGTGAAATTTCACGAAGCTTAAAGGCGCTTGCTAAAGAAATGCAGTGTCCCGTTATTGCGCTGTCACAGTTGAACCGCTCACTGGAAAATCGACCAAATAAACGCCCTGTAATGTCAGACTTACGTGAATCAGGGGCAATTGAGCAGGATGCCGATTTGATTATGTTTATTTATCGTGATGAGGTTTATAACAAAGAGTCTAAAGAAGCAGGGACAGCTGAAATTATTATTGGTAAACAGCGTAACGGACCCATTGGTACTGTCCGCTTGGCTTTTGAAGGTCAATATACGCGTTTTAGTAATTTATCTCCTGAATACTATGCTCAGTATCAAGACGAAGAATAATTTGAGTTCGATTAAAAGAGATCTTAGATCTCTTTTTTTTGTTTAAAATTTCGATTACTCAAGTTTTATAAATGCTGAATAGTTAAAAGTAGCGATAAATCGCTGATTATTTCAAATCATAAGAATACAATAAACCCAAATTTATCATCTCAAATAAAATCTTCATTAAACTTATCTTTGATGCAGACTTTATAAAGATATTTATGGCTAAATCGAGGAGTATTCAGGTGCGCCAAGCAACCGTGTGTATTGACAGTGAAGCACTGCAATACAATTTAAACCGTGTTAAACAACTTGCACCCACTGCTAGCATTGTGAGCATGGTCAAAGCCAACGCGTATGGACACGGCGTAAAAGACTGCCTAGCAGCCTTGGATCAAAGTGATGCCTTTGGCGTTGCATGTTTAGAAGAAGCACTAGAAATCCGTGAGCTGGGTTACGATCACCCCGTAATCCTGATTGAAGGTGTATTTTCTGAAGATGAAATGCATATCGCGATCGAACAAAAATTTGAATGTGTAGTTCATCTCATTCAACAAGTCGAATGGCTGATTGCCCATAAAGATGCTTATCTTGCACAGTCTTTAAAAGTTTGGGTTAAACTCAATAGTGGCATGAACCGTTTGGGTTTTAAAGCCGATGAAATTATTGAAATTATTCAAAATTTGAAGTCCGAAGGCTTCAACTGTGTACTGACGATGCATTTTGCCAATGCTGATGCAGAGCAACATCCACTCAATGAACAACAAAAAAATCAATTTTTAGCGATAAAATCAGCTTGCGACCCTATTTTAGCATCTTGCTGTAATTCAGCAGCTATTTTCAAATGGCCTGAATTGAATTTCGATTTTGTTCGTCCGGGTATTATGTTATACGGTGCATCTCCATTCGCAGATCGATCTATTCAAACTTTAGATTTAAAACCTGTAATGACCTTCAGTGCGGAAATTATTGCACTCAATACTATACAAGCGGGTGAATCTGTGGGATATGGTTCGCATTTCGTCGCTCAACAGGAAACCGATTTGGCGATTGTTTCCATTGGCTATGGGGATGGTTATCCACGTGCATTTCCTAAACAGAATTATGTTGCCATTCAAGATCAACTCACACCAGTTGTGGGTCGAGTCGCAATGGACATGATTGCTATTGATGTCACAGGCTTAACGGTAGAACTAGGCACAGAAGTAGAGCTTTGGGGTAAGCATCGCTGGGTAGATGATGTTGCAGCAGCCAACGGAACGATAGGCTATGAATTGCTTTGTCGCTTGAGCAATCGCCCCAAACGCAAGACTAACTAACTCTTAAATCTTATTTTCTAAAAATCTCAGATCTAAAAAGCCCAATTTAACTGGGCTTTTTACATCTATTTCTGATAGCAGCGTTTTGCTTGTTTTGGCGTCAGTTCAATCACCAATCAAATGATAACCTATCTTGAGACTAATGATTCTGTCCAAACTTAGGATACCCTAGGAACATTTAATAACATCATAGAAAGCCATTTCGTCCGACAAATTTAATTGATCAGTCTGAAAATAAAATTTAAAAATAGCTAAAGATTCAACGCATTGGATCTGATAACGACATGAATCCGAATGCACGTTGCTCAGTTATTTGTCTATATCTGAGTAGATCAAGTGTTAAAAATCTATAACCTTATTCCCAATAATCTGAAGTTGGCTCAGGTAAACTGTTCAAACCCTTTTTCAAAATATCCGACCATCCACGGCTGATTTGAAGAAAATAGGGATCTTCTTCATAAATTCGTTTGCCGACTGGAATTTTAAAACTGTCTTTTTTATAAATGACGCTATCTAGCGGTAAGCCAACAGAGACATTAGACCTTAACGTAGAGTCAAACGAAATCAATCCACAACGCATGGCATTGGGTAAGGGTGTTTCATAAGACAAAGCACGGTCCAATATCGGTTTTCCATACTTACTTTCACCAATTTGAAAAAAAGGCGTGTCGCTTGTTGCACTAATAAAGTTACCTTGAGGATAAATATTGTAAAGCTGCATTTGCTCACCCTTAATCTGACCACCGAGTAAAATACTACAATAGTAATTACTTTGCTCTTGATGATCCGTGGTGACATCCGAAATCACACGTTTTAAAGTTTGCCCCACCAGTTCCGCCAATTCAAACATGGTGTTCACACTATAAAGATTTGGCTCTAGCTTTAAATCGAGTCGATTTTTTAAATGCCCGACCACCGCTTGCGTCGTGGCTAGATTGCCAGAAGTTTGGATTGTGATAAACCGCTCACCTTCAATGCCAAAGGCATAAAGCTTACGAAATACTGAGATGTGGTCTACCCCTGCATTTGTTCGAGTATCGCTAATCAATACCAAACCGTCTTTTAAACGCATTGCACAACAATAGGTCATCTACTTTCCTTATTCTGATTTCAACAAGGCAGTACTTGTACAATCGAGCTCATACTTTCGATACCACCTTTTTCGCGAACCCCTCTTACAGGTGCAACATCCCAATAATCACGACCGATTGCAACATAAATATGTGAACTGGGCGTATAGAGTTGATTACTCACATCAAAACTGTACCAAAACCCGTCTAAGTAAAATTCCGCCCAAGCATGACTGGCCAAATGGCTACTGTCTGGCACGTACAAATATCCTGAAGCATAACGTGCGGGAATACCTAAAGATTTACACATTGAGATAAATACATGACTATGATCCTGACACACGCCTTGCCGATGTTCAAAGGCTTCAACCGCTGTCGTACTCACGACAGTGCTGTAGCTAATATAAGGCATGTGTTCGAGTAAAGCCTCTGAAAGACGTTGCAGATTTTGGTAAGTTACAGAAGGTACATAATGTGCTGCAAAGGCTTTCATCTCTGCATTGCATAATGTATTCGGAGTTGTCTGTAAAAATAATAAAGGACTCAGATGCGTATCAATCGCATAGCGAGACTGAGGATTAATTTCAACAATACCTTGCGCCATAATGGTTAAATTTTGGTAGGCATAGCGTTGAGTACTGGTTAACCATACATTCTGAAAAGAATCTAGCTGGCTTTGCACACTACCCGGCACACTGATTGCCCATGACAATACCTGCTGATGCGCATTCGACTGCGGTGTCATTTTTATATATTGGATACTATTCTTCGCACTTTCTGTGTATTGATAGTGCGTTTGATGATTAATCATCAGTTTCATGCACCCACCTCGAATAGGTATTGCACTTGATCATTCAATTGATAAAAACTGTTACTATTCGGGTGTTCTAATAAATGCTGCCATGCTTCATCCAAAGTATCCCAACCTTTCGCTTTTAACATCTCAATCAAACCACTTAAAGACTGAATGGTTCTACTAAAATCTTGATTTAAACGAATTTGACGGTCTAAATTTTCAAACAATTGACCTAAACTAAAAAACAAAAAGATATCTTCATTTTCAGCTTCAAGTACATCACTACATTCATCAACAACGCTACAAATATAACCCGCATTTTCATTGGCTGTGCTGATCATTTGCTTAAGCTCACAATACGCTTTAATTGACAAGACACCTCGTAAGTCTTGAATATTATGTTTCACAGCTTGAAATTGTTGATGAAAAGATGCCGGTTGTTCGGGATTAAGCGTTAATTCATTTAAGCTACTGGCATTAAATGCGGGCAAACAAAAGGCATGAGCATATTGAACTGCCTCTTCATCACTTTGAAATGGAAATTGCCCACACAAATATTGAATACGCGACAAATAACGCCCGACCCAGTAAATATTTTGTGCGTTGCTATTTAATATAATCATGTCACCCTCCTGGTTACTGAGTTAAAGAATGAAATATTAAGAATGAAGCGAATCGACCACCCAAGTATCTTTGACACCGCCACCCTGTGACGAATTCACCACCAAAGAACCCTGTTCCATTGCAACGCGAGTTAAACCACCCGGTACAATTTCTGTTCTATAAGGTGAACTTAAAACAAATGGTCTGAGATCAATATGTCGTTCTGCAATTCCACCCTCAGAAATCGTTGGTGCAACAGATAAAGCCAACGTAGGCTGTGCAATATAATGATGCGGATTTGCAATCAGTTTAAGTTTAAATGCTTCAATTTCTTGCACTGATGCCTGAGGTCCAATTAACATGCCATATCCGCCCGAACCTTGAGCTTCTTTAACCACCAATTGATTAAGATTTGAAATGACATAATCCAATGATTCGGCTTCTCTGCATTGATATGTAGGCACATTATTTAAAATAGGGGTTTCGCCTAAATAAAATTCAATCATGTCGCCCACATAAGGGTAAATTGATTTATCATCTGCAACCCCTGTACCCGGTGCATTTGCAATCACAACATTATGCTGAAGATAAGCAGACATCAAACCTGGAACACCTAAACTGCTGTCAGGTTTAAAACATAAAGGGTCAAGGAAAATATCATCTACCCGCTTATAAATTACATCGACTTGTTGCTTACCCCACACTGTTTTTACATAAACCTTGCAGTTTTCAACAAAAAGGTCTTGTCCTGTAACTAAAGGTACATCCATTTCTCTTGCTAAAAAACAATGTTCATAAAATGCGCTGTTATAGCGTCCCGGTGTAAGCACAACGATAAAGGGATGATTGACATTGGCATTTTCTTGTAAAATTTCTTTTAATAATCGAGGGTAATGCTCCACCCCATGTAACTGACTGGCTTTGCACAGTTCAGGCATAAGCTGTTCACTGATCTTACGACTTTCCAGCATATAAGACACACCAGACGGCGTTCTTAAATTATCCTCTAAAACAAAAAATTCACCTTTTTGATCACGCACAATATCAATGCCACTAATTTGACTATAGATTTTACCTTTGAGATTGTGCTGATACATTAAAGGCAAATAGGATTCATGACTCAATACCTGTAAATCAGGCACCAATTGCGCTTTTAAAATCGCTTGATCATGATAAATATCATCTAAAAATAAATTAAGTGCTCGTACACGCTGGGCACAGCCCTGCTCGATTTTATTCCACTGCTGTTTGGCAATAATACGCGGTATAAGATCAAAAGGAATAATACGATCAGTTCCCTCTGTCTCACCATAGACTGCGAAAGTAATCCCCTGATATAAAAAATGCTCTTTAGCTTGATGATTTAATTGTTTTAATTCGTCCAAGCTTCTCTCACAAAGCCATGCTTCTATTTTTTGAAAAGTCTCATTGGAAATGGTGTAATCATCTAACATTTCATTAAAAAATTCAGATTTTAATTGGTCGAACAAATATGCTGTGCTGTTTTGCTTGATTTCTACCTGTACAGACTTTTCAAATGCAAGTACATCTGAATTCGATGTAGCAAAATCGCTCAAATCGGAAGTTGTATCATTTTTTTCTTTCAGCATACAAGCCTCATCATTATTATCTATTGTTTATTTATCAAAGCAAAATCAATGCCAATCATTTTGATTGATATGCTGTATTAATCTACTATTTGCTAAGTGAACTCAATGGCAAATTTGCATTAAGTTGTTTCTAAATATAGAAAAAGAAAATGACGAGACGCTTGCTAAAACGCTGTAGTTTTTCTATTGTGTCCATGAAGCTTCCTTTGCTATTGTTATTATTAAATTATGTCCTCACAAGAAAAAGAAACCTCGAATAGCCTCTATCGACAATGGCAAATCCTTTCTCGTCTCTCGACAGGGAAATGGATGGGTACTCGTGAACTTCAAGAAACCTTAGAACGCGAAGGTATCGATATTAGTTTACGTACCATTCAACGGGACTTAAACCAAATTTCACAGCGCTTTCCAATTGAAAGTAATAAAACCGTACCTCAAGGTTGGCGCTGGCGCTCGGATGCACCTATTCAAAGTTTGCCACATATGACCAGCTCACAAGCGGTCACCTTTATGATGGTTGAAGAGCATTTAAAACATCTGTTGCCTCCTAGTCTAATCGAAGAAATGAACCCTTGGTTTGACTTGGCACGTCGCAGTCTTTCAACCCAAAATAATGTCCGCCAATGGATTAATCGGGTGCGTATTGTTCCAGGTAATCAGCCGCTGATTCCGCCTGTGGTTGAAAAATTTGCTCAACAGGCCATTTATGAAGGTCTTTTACAAGACAAACAGATCGAATGTGTGTATCGTTCTCGCGGTCCACAAGGCGAGGAGCGTACTTACATTTTGAATCCTTTGGCCTTGGTACAAAAGGGTTCCATCATTTACCTTATCTGTACTCGACACGATAAAACTGAAGTTCAAACCTTTGCTTTGCACCGCTTTAAATCTGCGACGGTACTCGATACACGCGCTTTACATCCTGTGAATTTTGACATAGATGCTTACATTGACTCTGGCGCCCTTGGCTTTAGAGTCGATTTTGACAAGCCAACTGAGCATGTTGATCTGGAGCTGATTATGAATGAAGCTGATGCGCTTTATTTCACCGAAAGCCAGCTCAGTAAAGAGCAAACGATCGTTAAAATTTCAGATGATTTATATAAAGTCAGTGCAAGTGTGCCTTTTACCTCACAACTTGTTTGGTGGCTTAGAAGCTTCGGTAAAAAAATCATTCGTATTGAACCACTTAATGTTTTCAATGCAGTTCATGAAATTGAATAAAAAAAAGAGCCTGATGACGGCTCTATAGGAAAATTTTTATTCATATTCTTGTTTAAATTAAGTCTTATTATATTGAAAGAATTCACACGATATCTGCGCCCCGCATAGTCGTGTAAATGCTAAGGATCTACGCTGGAATCGCTCTACATAGAACAGCATGCGAGATCATATCCATTGTAGCGAATAGATTTCATGGTCATGGTGTTTTCCTCTGTTGTTGGTGTAAATCCAATCTAACAATTTATTTTAAAATTGAAAAATAATTAGATGCACTTAACTTTGCTTTTATTTTGCTTAATTGATTTTAAGATTTGTTCATCAATATTTGAGCAAAAAAAAGCCCACATCAGTGGGCTTTTTTAATCATGCAAAAAACAATGAATTAAGCTAATTTTTTAGCGAGTGCAATATTCTTACGAATCGTGATCATAATCAGTTGCACCGCAGCTGGTGTCACACCCGGAATACGACTAGCCTGAGCCAATGTTTCAGGTCGAACATCTTTTAATTTTAAAGTGATTTCACGTGATAAGCCTGAAACGATATCATAATTAAATTCTACTGGAATTTTAGTATCTTCAAGGCGTTTCATCTGTGCAACATCTTCATGCTGACGGTTAATGTAACCTGCGTATTTCACTGCAATTTCAATTTGCTCACCGACAAATGGTGTCACCGCTGAACCAGTTAATTCAGCAATTTGCGCGAAATTCACATTTGGACGTTTCAACAAATCAATTGCACTTGATTCTTTACTTAAGTCAGCACCCGTCATTTCAACGAATTTTTTACCCATTGGGTTATTTGGTGCTGCCCATAAATGTTGCAAACGTGCTGTTTCAGTCTCTACTGCTTCCATTTTTTTGCAGAAAGATTCCCAACGCACATCATCTACAAGACCCATATCACGACCGATCACGGTCAAGCGTTGATCTGCATTATCTTCACGTAGCATCAAACGATATTCCGCACGTGAGGTAAACATACGGTAGGGTTCTTTGGTTCCTAGCGTGATCAAGTCATCAACTAACACACCCATATACGCTTCATCACGCTTAGGTGTCCATTCATCTTGTTCCCAAGCACGGCGTGCAGCATTTAAACCTGCCAATAAACCTTGCGCGCCTGCTTCTTCATAACCTGTTGTACCGTTAATTTGACCGGCAAAATACAAATTCGCGATGGCTTTGGTTTCCAAAGTGAATTTCAGTGCTTGAGGATTGAAATAATCGTATTCAATGGCATAGCCCGGACGAATAATATGCGCGTTTTCCATACCACGAATTGAACGCACCAAGTCAAACTGAACATCAAATGGTAATGATGTTGAAATACCATTTGGATAAAGTTCGTGTGTGGTTAAACCTTCTGGCTCCAAAAACACTTGATGCGAATTTTTGTCTGCGAAACGGTGAATTTTATCTTCAATAGATGGGCAATAACGAGGACCGACCCCTTCAATTACACCAGTATACATTGGTGAACGATCCAATCCGCCACGAATAATGTCGTGGGTTTTCTCGTTGGTGTGGGTAATATAACAACTCACCTGCTCAGGATGCATCGACGCATCCCCCATAAATGACATGGTTGGAGAAGGTAAGTCTCCTGGCTGTGCTTGCATAACCGAGAAATCAACCGAACGCGCATCAATACGTGGTGGTGTACCTGTTTTTAAACGACCCACAGGAAGATTCAGTTCACGCAAACGATCTGCCAAAGCAATAGACGGCGGATCACCAGCACGACCACCTTTAGACTGCTCCAAACCTACATGAATAATACCGCCCAAGAATGTACCCGTGGTTAAAACCACTGTTTTACAGTCAAAGCGAATACCCATTTGGGTCACAACACCCTTAACGCTATCGCCTTCAACAATCAAGTCATCTGCTGATTGCTGGAATATATCCAAGTTGGCTTGATTTTCAAGCGTTTCACGAATCGCAGCTTTATATAAAATGCGGTCTGCTTGCGCGCGCGTTGCACGAACTGCTGCGCCTTTACGTGAATTTAGAATACGGAATTGAATACCACCTTTGTCGGCAGCAAGTGCCATTGCTCCGCCTAAAGCATCAATTTCACGGACTAAATGCGACTTACCAATACCACCGATGGCAGGATTACAGCTCATCTGCCCTAAAGTCTCAATATTATGAGTTAAGAGTAAGGTCTGACGCCCCATACGTGCCGCAGCTAAAGCTGCTTCTGTACCCGCGTGTCCGCCACCGATAACAATGACATCGTAAACTTTAGGATAATGCATAGTGGTATATTGGGAGATAAAATAATGACGTTAAATTATAGCAAATTTTGCTGTATATAGGCGGATTCTGGTTTTTTTATTGGTTTTTTTTGTGGCGCAAATAATCTATATCATTTTAGATACAAAGTGTTGAAATTTTGCATATTTACAGCAGGAATATACAATTTTATTTCAAAAAATAAAGCTTAATTACCCATTGAGTTTGGTTATTTATATAGCATATTTAAAGATAAGTTCAGACCCAAGGGATCAATCATGAAAACTCAAGTTCTGCTCACAACCATGATATGTACACTTTTTTTTAGTAATTTTAGTCAAGCCAATGACAAAGTTGAAAGTACTTATGATGCAAAAAAATACCAACAAGTCTGTCAGGGAAAATCAGAAGGTGCTGAAGTCAGTTTCGCCTATAAGGGTATTATTTGGAATGGAAGCTGCCAACCTCAGTTTATTCCCACCAATGCTAAAGGTTTAACAGGCAATGAGGCACAATTAAATTCTATTTGTCGTAGCGATGCAGCCACTAAAACCATCAATATTGAAGGTAAAGACTACAAAGGTAAATGTGGATTAGGCTATACCCCTCCTATGCCCAAGCAGTAAAATATGTATTTAAAATGCTAGAGATTTTAGCTTTTATTGCGTCTGTAGAGATATCTTTTCTATAGACGCATTTTTAATGGACACACAGTTTTTCTTTTATCATCCTCTTTATCTATCAACCGACGCGTTCAGCAACACTTTTATAAATGGGTTGCTTTTATTGCTTTATAACGCTAAAAAATAACATAAGCTCAAGCCCTGAGCTTTTGATGAATATAATTTAATCATAATAAGAATCACGGATTAGGAAAGTTCCATGGATACAGGAATCGTCACCATTATGCTCCCGCTTGCTCTAGCGATTGTTATGGCGGGTTTAGGTTTAGAGTTAACTTTAAAAGATTTTGCACGCGTAAAAAAACATCCGAAAGCTGTATTGATTGCACTTTTTGCTCAACTGGTGGTATTGGTGGGCATTGCATTTATCATCTGTAAAATGTTGAATCTGCCGCCACTTTTGGCTGTCGGTCTGATGCTCTTAGCAGCCTCTCCAGGTGGTGCGACGGCAAACTTGTTTAGTTATTTGTATAAGGGAGATATTGCACTTAATATTACGCTTACTGCAATTAATGCCGTGATTGCTGCGATTACCCTGCCGCTCATTGTTAATTTTGCAATTGCACATTTTATTCAAGATTCAACCCAGATTGGCTTACAGTTCAGCAAGATTTTACAAGTCTTTGTAATTATATTGGTACCGGTGGCCATTGGAATGCTGGTTCGACATTACGCTCCACATATTGCACATAAGCTTGAGAAACCCGTTAGAATTTTTGCCGTCGTTTTTCTTGTGGCGATTATTTTTGGTGCGATTCTTTCTGAGCGTGAAAACATTATGCAGTATATTGGTCAGGTTGGAATTGCAACTGCGCTCTTTTGCCTCTTAAGTCTGAGTGTTGGATATTTCCTACCGCAACTTCTGAACGTACCCAGCTTTCAAGCACGCGCATGTGCATTTGAAATTGGAATTCATAACAGCACATTGGCGATGACAATTGCACTGACCATTATGCACAGTACAGAAGCGGCTATGCCTGCAGCGATTTACTCTATTTTTATGTATATCTTTGCTGCTATTTTTGGCACTTTACTCAATCGTTTTGCGCCCATTACTCGCGCACAAGCCGATGCAATTCAATTGCAGCATGAATAAGCCATCCGTATATTTCCGATAGAATCACCCTCATGGGTGATTTTTTTTGGACAAGTTATCACGGGCATTTTTAAATCATAACCTAAGAAGCAAAACGACCTCCAATACATTAAAGCCACAATAATTGATCTTGATAAAAGCGTAACCAGTTCATCGTCAAAATAGTAAACAGCATATTGAAATATGAATTTCCGACACGGCTGAGGTGAATACGGTACAATATCGCGTCCTTTATAAATTTTTAGGTTTTTACTGTGAAGTGGTTACAAATCCATATTACTGTCGATCAAGCGCAAGTTGATTTTACTGAAACACTTTTATTGTCCTTAGGCGCAGTGAGCGTCACTTTAGACGATGCAGAAGATCAGGCTTTACTTGAACCACTTCCGGGTGAAACTCCGCTTTGGAATAAAGTGATTGTTACTGGTATTTATGCACAAGAAGATGGCGAAGAAATTGATGTGACTGCTTTAGAGTCTTTTATCAAATTACAAATGCCTGATGCACCCTTACGCAGTGCCTTGATGGAAGATCAAGCATGGGAACGCACTTGGATGGATGCTTATGAGCCGATTCAAATTGGGGAAAAGTTTTGGATTGTGCCTGAATGGATGCAAGCACCTGAAGCAGATGCGGTAAACATTAAATTAGACCCAGGTTTGGCCTTTGGCACAGGCAACCATGCATCGACTTTTTTATGTCTTCAATGGTTAGGTAAAACCGACGTAAAAGATAAAATTGTGATCGACTATGGTTGTGGCTCAGGTATTTTGGGCGTTGCAGCACTGCTTTTAGGTGCCAAAAAAGTTTATGCCACCGATATTGATCCACAAGCAGTACTTGCTACGCAGCAAAATGCAGCACTCAATGGTGTGCTTGACCATCTTTATGTTGGCTTACCTGAAGAATTTAATGCGGAATTCGCTCATCAAAAAGCGGATGTCTTTGTTGCGAACATTTTGGCAGGCCCACTCATGGCGCTTGCGGCGGAGTTCTCAACATTGATTAAATCTGAGGGTGAATTCGCACTCGCAGGTGTAATTGAAGAGCAAGTTGATGATGTTTCTCGTGTTTATTCTGAATTTTTTGATATATTAGATGTAGAGAAACGCGACGAAAATTGGTGTCGTATTTCAGGGAAACGCCACACTACATAATTGAGCCTGATTTAAGATCATGAGTGAAAAACAAACCCGCTGCCCAAACTGTTCAACGATTTACAAAGTCACTGTGACGCAGTTGACCGTTGCACAAGGTATGGTTTGTTGTCCTAAGTGTACGGCTGAATTTAATGCGCTCTTGCATTTGGTTCAGCCCAAAACATCCAGCTTGGACACACCTCAGCTTGCTGAAACCATGTTGCAACAACGCAACCCTTTTTCAATAAGTCATAATCAAAATGAACAACACCTGCTTGATATTTTTGATCGTAAAATTGAAAATTCAAATATCAATTTGCGCACATATTTAAACAATCTCAACACTCTCAACAATGAACCTATTGCAAACTTCCCTACACTGAACTTATCTGCAGACCAAAGCATTTCTTCTGATCCATACATTAAGCGTAAAAGTACGGGTTACTACGCGCTGTGGTCTTTGGTGAATTTGAGTTTAATCTTTGTGTTACTGTTTCAAGTTTTGTGGTTTAATCCCAATCTATTGCAGCGTTCTTCAATATTAAATTCGCTATTTATAAGCACATGTGATGTGTTTAATTGCCAAACTATAGATGAACGTTATAGGTATATTCAGGTTGATCAAATTCAAATTCGTGCATTGAATACTCAGATCACTGAGTTTTCTGGTGTACTGACCAATCATTATGAAAAAGGCCTAGCCTTACCATTAATAAAGATCAGTTTAATTAAAGATAGTAAAGTCATTTCGTCTTCTATACGCCCACCTTCAGAATATTTGATTGAAAGCTTAAATGGAATTACACGAATCCCCACCCAAAGCCCTTATAAATTCCAATTTAAGTTAAATGTTCCTCGAAATGCTTTTGATACATACAGATTGGTTGTGATACGCCCTTAAAATGAATAAAAAACCAAAAAAAATGAAAAAAAATGTAGTTTTCTTGCTCACTTTTTTCTAGACAATGGTATGATACGCGCCACGAAAGCTTTGCCATGCCAACTTCTCGCAATTTTTCAAAAAAATAATGATTATCCCCTGTGCTCAATAGAATTATTGTGCGCATCAGGTCATTTTTTTTGAAAGATAGGCTGTAACAAATATTAATCTATTGTTACGGTTATTTTTCGCGCAACAGTTAGAGTTGTGGCAAGCTAATTGTTCTTTGTTTTAGAGCCAACCGTTTTAGCATACTAAAACGGAGCTTGTTTTTATTTTGACCACATTTTATCACTTTACCCAAGTGATTATTGATTCTCGGATTAACTCGCATGAATAGCAAATCTCCTATTTTTACTGCACAATCTGATGTCGCTCTTCGTATTCACGTAGATCGCGCAGTTCGCCATTATTTTGCTCAACTGCAAGGCGAACAACCATCTCAAGTGTATGACATGGTGCTAGCAGAAATGGAGAAACCTCTTTTATCTGTAGTGTTAGAATATACACGTGGTAATCAGACACGTGCTGCAGAGATCCTCGGGCTCAACCGTGGTACCTTACGTAAAAAGTTGAAAGCTCACGGTTTAATGAGTGAATAAATGATAAAATGCTTGCGATTTCGCAGGCATTTTTTTTAACCTAAATTTTGCTAATTTGTTTTAATCTGTTTCCAAAGACTGTGACGAAGATCATGACTATTAAACGCGCTTTAATCTCTGTTTCTGACAAAACTGGTATTGTTGAATTTGCCCAAAACTTGGTTGCTCTAGGGGTAGAAATTTTATCGACTGGCGGAACATATAAATTGTTGAAAGACAATAATGTTGCTGTAGTTGAAGTTTCAGAGCACACAGGTTTCCCAGAGATGATGGATGGCCGTGTAAAAACATTACACCCAAAAATTCATGGTGGCATTTTAGCGCGTCGAGGTATGGACGAAGCTGTGATGGCTGAACACAACATCGATGCAATCGATCTCGTTGTGGTTAACCTCTATCCATTTGCGGCAACGGTCGCAAAACCCAACTGCTCTCTTGCAGATGCGATTGAAAATATCGACATCGGTGGTCCTACTATGGTGCGTGCTGCGGCAAAGAACCACGCATCAGTTGGCATTGTGGTCAATACTTCCGACTATGCAACTGTTGTGGCTGAGCTTAAAGGCGAAGGTGCTTTATCTCATGCAACTCGTTTTGACCTTGCAGTTAAAGCATTTGAACATACAGCGCAATATGACGGCATGATCGCATCTTATTTAGGCGCGCGCGTAGGTAAATCAGAAGGCGAAGCAGACAAATTTGCACGCACGTTCAATACGCAGTTAAATAAAGTCCAAGACCTTCGTTACGGTGAAAACCCTCATCAGGCTGCTGCTTTTTATGTAGAAGACACAGCGTCTGAAGCATCTGTTTCAACAGCGATACAGCTTCAAGGGAAAGAACTCTCTTATAACAATATTGCAGATACTGATGCAGCACTTGAGTGTGTAAAATCATTTGCAAAACCTGCTTGTGTCATTGTAAAACACGCAAACCCATGTGGTGTTGCGGTATCTTTAGACGGTATTGCAGCCGCTTACGACCTTGCTTATGCAACGGATCCAGAATCTGCATTTGGTGGCATCATTGCATTCAACCGCGAGTTAGATGTTGAAACTGCACAAGCCATTGTTGATCGTCAATTCGTTGAAGTAATCATTGCGCCAAGTATTGCTGAAGGTGTTCTAGACGTTACAGGCGCCAAGAAAAATGTGCGTGTATTGGTTTGTGGTGAATTACCTAACATTGATGAACGTAAATCTCAACTTGATTACAAACGTGTAAATGGCGGTTTATTGGTTCAAGACCAAGACCTAGGCATGATTACCAAAGATGATCTTAAAGTTGTGACTAAAGTTGCGCCAACTGAAGCTGAAATTGATGACATGATCTTTGCTTGGAAAGTCGCGAAATACGTGAAATCCAATGCAATTGTGTATGCAAAAGGTCGTCAAACGATTGGTGTAGGTGCAGGTCAAATGAGTCGTGTTAACTCTGCACGTATTGCTGCGATTAAAGCTGAACATGCAGGCTTAGTGGTTGAAGGTGCAGTTATGGCATCTGATGCATTCTTCCCATTCCGTGATGGTATTGATAATGCTGCAAAAGCAGGGATTAAATGCATTATCCAACCAGGTGGTTCTATGCGCGATGAAGAAACCATTGCTGCTGCTGATGAAGCTGGCATTGCAATGGTGTTCACGGGTATGCGTCATTTCCGTCATTAATTAATTAGAAGTTATATTTATTAATCCCCCTAAATCCCCCTTTGTAAAAAGGGGGACTTTTCGCATCATAAAACTGTATTTTTAGTTGCGATACCCCTCCCTTTTCAAAGGGAGGTCGGGAGGGATTCTATTCTTTTGAGGGATTTTTAAAATGAATATTTTAGTTTTGGGTAATGGTGGTCGTGAACATGCATTGGCATGGAAAATCGCGCAAGATGACAAAGTGACTAAAGTATTTGTAGCACCGGGTAATGCAGGTTCTGCAACTGAACATAAATGCGAAAATATTGCACTGAACATTTTAGACAATACTGCAATCATTGATTTTGCAAAAAACAATACCGTTGATTTAGTGATTGTTGGCCCTGAAGCACCGCTTGTAAATGGTGTGGTAGATGCTTGCCGTGAAGCTGGCGTTAAAATTTGGGGTCCAACTCAATTTGCTGCACAACTTGAAGGCTCTAAAGCATTCGCAAAGCATTTTTTAAAACGCCATAACATTCCAACTGCTTTCTATGATGTATTTACAGAAGTCGATGCAGCGAAAGCATTTGTTGAAAAAAATGGGGCGCCAATCGTGATCAAGGCCGATGGTCTTGCTGCGGGTAAAGGTGTGATCGTTGCGATGACCAACGATGAAGCATTTGAAGCGATTGATGACATGCTTGCAGGCAATAAATTTGGTGATGCAGGTTCTCGTGTTGTGATCGAAGAATTCCTTGTAGGCGAAGAAGCATCTTTCATTTGTATGATTGATGGCGACAATATTTTGCCAATGGCAACGTCTCAAGACCATAAGCGTATTTTTGAAAGCGACCAAGGTCCAAACACGGGTGGTATGGGTGCTTATTCTCCTGCCCCTGTGGTAACGGCTGACGTGTTCGAAAAAACCATGAATGAAGTGATGCGCCCTACCGTTGAAGGTATGAAAAAAGATGGTCATGTTTATACAGGTTTCTTATACGCAGGCCTCATGATTGACGAACAAGGTCAACCAAAAGTGATCGAGTTTAACTGTCGTTTTGGCGACCCTGAAACCCAGCCAATCATGATGCGTTTGAAATCATCTTTAGTCGATTTGGTTGAAGCAGGTATTGCAGGCAATTTACCTACGGAAGCACAGTGGGATGAGCGTAAAACGGTTGGTATCGTACTTGCATCTAAGGGCTACCCTGAAACGTCTAGCAATGGCGATGTCATTTCTGGTTTAAACACTGAAATGGCTGATGCGAAAGTATTTCATGCAGGTACAAAAGCGCTTGAGAATGGTGACATCGTGACTGCGGGTGGTCGTGTACTTTGTGTGACTGCGCTTGGTAATACCATTGGTGAAGCACAAGCAAAAGCATTAGAGCTTTGCGAAAAAGTCACCTTTGATGGTGTTCAATATCGTAAAGATATTGGTTACCGTGCGATTGCGCGTGAAAATGCTTAATTCTTTTTAACAAATCAATTAAGCTTAAAAACTCCGCATAATGCGGGGTTTTTTTTGTATGATTTAAGAATTGACTATCAATTATTTTAAAGAAGACCATTTTCAATCTCGCTTAAGACTTAGATTTCAGAGCCAATATGCCTTTATCAAGATAAGATCATCATCTAAGCTTCCTGTTCGTTTGAAAAATACTGTTCTAAATGCAGTTAAGTGCTTTCAATAGATGATTTCAAACTTTATATAGTTAAAATAAAACTATAGAATCGTGTTAATCATGGTTATTCTTCTCAAGAACAGATACCTAAACAACTGATTAAAAGCCCAATATACTGGATCCACTATGAAAAAAATTCTTCTCACTGGTTTGGCTCTATCGTCAATTCTTTTGACGGCATGTTCAAAACCAGCACCGACTGAACCAAAAACTGAAAATACAAATACAGCAAATACTGAAGAAGTCAGAACGATTAAGCTGGTATCTACTGGTTCAGACACAGACATTTGGAACTATGTTGCGTCATTGCCAGAAACCAAAGAAGCAGGAATCAAGCTTGAAGTTAAAAATTTGACTGACTACGTACTTCTAAACACAACTGTTGCCAGCGGTGAACAAGACGTAAATGCATTCCAGTCTTTTAACTACTTGGCTGCATATAATTCTGCCAACAAAGACAAGATTGCGGCAGTGTCGACGACTTATCTAGAACCAATGGGCATTTACACCAATAACATCAAATCTGTAGCTGACTTTCCAAAAGGTGCAACTATAGCCATTCCAAATGACACCGCCAATGAAGCTCGTGCTTTATCGCTTTTACAAACTGCAGGTTTGATCAAACTCAAAGATGGTTTTGATTTGGCAAAAGGCAGCGTAAATGACGTGGTTGAAAACAAAAAAGAGATTCAACTTAAACCCATTCAAATGACCACAGCCGTGCGTGTAAAAAGCGATGTAGATGCTATTGTGTTGGGCAATACCCTCGCACTTGAAGGTGGTTTAAATGTATTGAAAGACTCAATTTTCCGTGAGCCTGTAGATGCCAGCACCACGCTTTACGTAAACTTATTGGGTGTGGCTGAGAAGAATAAAGATGATCCAATTTATACCAAACTTGGTCAGCTTTATCATTTACCTAAAGTTCAAACCTTCATCGCTGAAAAATTCGATGGCACTAAAGTTCAAGTGAATCGCCCAATCAGCGAATTTACTAACATCAAATAATTAAATTTAAACCAAGGTGTAATTACATTTTACTACACCTTGGTTTTAAGCTTAACGCTTCTCATACTCTT
>CAZOGM010000002.1:57310-62493 GCA_964579445.1 uncultured Acinetobacter sp. | reverse complement strand
TCTATTATGAAACTATGCTTTAAAGCAAAAAATTGAATGACAATATTTATTGTGACTACTGCCAGATGGCCGAAGCAATCCTGAATTGAACCTATGTTTCAAAAATTTAATGCTTGATATACCACAATACTATTAAGCAATTTCTATAAGAAAAGTGCGCAGGCACTAAAGTTGATGTAAATAAACCGATTAGCTACCTTAGTGAATCAAAATAGTAATATACTTATCACCAATTCACAGGCAAATTAACTTTGCCTGTTTTTCATTCTATGAATAGTTCTTGACGATATGATTGAATTTAAAAATATTTCTAAACATTATCAGCTAAAGGGTCAAACCATACGCGCATTGGATCAGATTAATCTGACCATTCCAAATGGCAGTATTTTTGGAATCATTGGTTATAGTGGCGCAGGTAAAAGCACATTAATTCGCCTGATCAATTTATTGGAAAGACCCAATGAAGGTCAGGTCGTGATTAATCAAAAAGATTTCACAGCGCTTGATGCCCGCTCGCTTCGTCAAGAACGTGCAAATATAGGTATGATTTTTCAGCACTTCAATTTACTGCAAACCAAAACCGTTGCAGCCAATATTGAAATGCCCATGCGTCTTTTGGGTTTTAGCCAAGCTGAGCGTGAAAAACGCCTCGCTGAACTGCTCGAATTTATTGATTTAACCCATAAAAAAGATGCATATCCTGATGAGCTGTCTGGTGGTCAAAAGCAGCGTGTTGGTATTGCCCGTGCCTTGGCAAATCATCCCAAAATTTTACTTTGTGATGAAGCTACGTCTGCGCTCGATCCACAGACCACAAAATCCGTGCTCGAATTGCTTAAGAAAATTAATAAAGAGCAAGGTATTACCATTGTCATGGTGACGCATGAAATGGATGTGATAGAAACCGTGTGTGATTATGTTGCGGTCATGGAACAAGGCAAAGTGATTGAAACAGGCTCGACTTTAGAGATCTTTAGTCAACCTCAGCATCCAACAACCAAAACCTTTATTCAAACTGTTTTACAGCAACAATTGCCCGTTAAAATTTTGAGTAATTTGGAAAACCAAAATCACCACAGCATCTATAGTCTTCAGTTCCTCGGAACATCAGCACAAGAAACTGTGGTTCAGGCTGCTATTAAACAATTCGATATTAGCTTAAATATTTTATTTGCCAATATGACAGAAATTAATGGTTCAGTGATAGGACAAATGTTTGTACAGCTCTTGGGCGATCCTATCATCATTCAACAAGCTATTGATTTTTTTGAGCAACATGGCGTTAAAATCGAACAGACTGGAGTATCGAAATGAGAGATTTGATTGTTCAATGGCTCACCGAACTCACTGCGCCTTTTTGGAAAAGTGCATTATCGATTGATCAGTTTGTTACTGCTTTGCAAGAAACCTTCCATATGGTTTTTTTCGCGATGTTGTTCGGTACAATTTGGGGTTTTATCCAAGGTATTACATTGTTGGTGACACGTCCTGAAGGGATTTTAGCGAATCGTGCGATTTATTTGGGTCTTAATCCGATTGTAAATGCACTCCGCTCGCTACCGTTTATTATTCTCTTGATTGCAGTATTACCTCTCACCAAATTATTGGTGGGTACTTCTATTGGGACGTGGGCAGCCATTGTTCCCTTAACGATCTACGTTGGACCTTATATCGGTCGCCTGATTGAAAATTCACTTCTTGAAGTGAATGAAGGAATTGTAGAGTCTGCACAAGCCATGGGAGCATCTCCACTTCAGATTATTTTTAAGTTTATCTTACCTGAAGCGCGTAGTTCGCTCATTTTAAGCTTAACCACCGCAACGATTAGCCTGATTGGTGCAACAGCCATGGCGGGTGCTGTAGGTGCAGGTGGTATCGGAGATTTAGCCATTTCCTATGGTTACCAACGTTTTGACACCAGTGTGGTGATTTTAACTGTGGTGGTACTGTTGATTATGGTTCAATTGGTGCAAATGATCGGAGAACGCCTCGCCAAGATGCGATGAAATAAAAGCCCTCAATCGAGGGCTTTTATTTCAACAAAAATTTACCTTTTTAGATTGCAATCTTTATATGGCGTGTTTAATATTCTTAAAAAGTCCAAATATAATATACCAATGAAGCTCATTTTTTCTTCGGTCATTGCATTAACCAATCTTTTACCTGCGTATTCTTTTTCCCAAACCACTATGGATTATGTAACCTCAGTTCAGGTTAATGGTATAGAACTGAATCAACCTGTTGCAGCCAATCAAGTGGATAAAATTTTCGGTAAAACTACTCATAAAATTTCGAAAGAATATTCTGAATGCACAGCCAACCATGAATATTCAACTCAGTATAAAAATAATAAGTACTTAAAGTTCGAAATATTTCCAGAAGAAAACGCTCAAATTAAATCAGATACCTACTTCAATACACGAAACAATTTTCAGCAATTAAACACAACAAAAGGTCGTGTTTGGCTTACATGGAAAAGTGCTGCACACTTAACTGAACAAGTTAAATTAAATCAAATAAAAATTGATTCACACTATACTTTAACCCAATTCAAAAAAGACTTTCCAATCAGCGCCAACAACAAAAACTACATTGTTCTAATGCTGAATACTTCCGAATTAAAAAATTACCTAAAAAGTCCACAAGATTTTGACGCTGCTTATAATTCTGCTGTTTATTTTGAATTTCACAATGGAAAATTAGCAAGCGTGGAGATTAATCAAGGTATCGCCTGTTAATGTAAATAGGACCATCATATTAGGCGTAAAAAAAGGAGATTTCCTCTCCTTTTTTGTGTGAAACTTTGATTAAAATAACTTTGATTAAAATTATTAAGAAATTTAAATCACTTAATCCATCCAAAGCTGAGCAATTTTTTCCATCAATTTTGCGCGGTATGGTGCAGTTGGATTACACGGATTACGAAGCGTTTCATTTTCATAAAATGCTTGCCACTGTTTGACCATTTCAAGCGTGGTGCCTTTGTCTTGAATCGCCTTTAAATCTGCTTTTTGTACATTCTCAAAACGTTTTTTAGCACCATTTGGTCCTGTACCCCAACCAATTACGCCCTGACCAAAGTTTGGAAGGCTCATATTGTGTGGTGTTTTTGGAATAGTATAGCGATCAATACTTTCATTCACTTTACAGCTTGGATCACGTACATAGTCTGCGGCATGAGGCATTTGACTACTGACACATCCTGTCAATCCAAATGAAACTAAACACGCGACACCCAATAAATTTTGCATTGCAATACCTTTTATTTCTTACACATTTAACCATTTTCATGAAAAATAATGTCGAATTTTTCAAATCAATTCAATAAGATAAGATCTGTGAATTTGGACTGAAAAAATTCCGCATCATTTTTCTTTAGCCAGAACGTTACTCTGATCAGGCGCTGAGAACAATTACTTTTTCAAATTTGTCGCATCTCGATGCTTTAACCTAAACACTTAGTTCTAGCCAAATGATTTTAAAATTTATACACTGCAACAAAGCCCACGGATTCGAGCACTATGCATTATAAAATTCATGTCATTGATGTTAAAAATCAACTTCAAAATTATATTTGGCTTTTAGAAGACATACGCTCCCAAGACGTTATTGTGGTAGATCCAACGGATGGGCAGATGGTCATTGATTATTGTCAGCAACATGGCTTAAAAATTAAACAAATTTGGCTTACACATTGGCATAAAGACCATATTGGCGGTGTACCTGAGCTGATAAGTGATCAAAATATTCCTGTTTACGGTCCTCGTGAAGAGCTGTCTAAAATCCCTTTTCTGAGTCATCCACTGCAAGACCAAGAACAGTTCGAATTTAATGATTTAACAATCGACATTATTGCTGTTCCCGGACACACGCTGGGACATATTGTTTATTTTATAGATGAAATAGATACGCTGTTTTGTGGTGACACATTATTTGCTATGGGCTGTGGACGTGTATTTGAGGGCACAGCTGAACAAATGTATCAGTCACTCAATCGTTTGGCTGCACTCCCCCCGCGTACTCAAGTTTACTGTACACATGAATACACGCTCTCAAATGCTCAATTTGCATTACAAGTCGAACCCGAGAATAAAGCACTGATTGCACGAGCCGAAGAAGTTCAAAGTTTGAGAGATAATCAGCAAATTACATTGCCCTCAAGCATTGCGCTTGAGCTTGAAACCAATCCATTTCTTCGCGTTGAAAGCGCAGAAGCCTTTAAAAAAATTCGAGAATTAAAAGATCAATTCTAACTATGGATTTTTTCGGTCTTCTACTCATACTTAAATGCTGAAAATGACAAGGAAGTAGTTCTCTTCTTTGTCATCGCTTATTCATCTCTAAAATGTACATGATCACGATTTGTACAATTTCAATTTTAATACTCTTTCGTTAAGAATTAAGTGCAATCACGTCTGCTCAATGCCAAACAATGCACCAATCCATCGTTTAGAGCTATAGAAAGAAAAAATAGAATAAAAATATAATTCATTTATAAATCAAAATTTTAAAATTTTATTAAAATTATTTTGATACATTTAAAAGTTTTTAAAATTTAGAATCGAATATAAAATACACAAACGATATTTTTTTAAATGACTATTACACAAACGCCCTTTAAAAGTGCTATGTGTATCCCTATCTAATAATAATCACTACATGGAGTTAGATCGTGAAAAAAGTTGTCAAAGCAAAAAATTTAATCGCATTTCGTATTTGGTTAGAAAAACTCGGCTATTCAGTCAAAAATTTAGCAGACAATCGTGGTTTCACGTTTAGCTTTAAGAAAGAATACGGTTTAGTAACGTGTGATCTGGCAGGCAATAATTTAGCGTTTCAACTGGGTGAAGAGTTTGAGGACCACTTAAAAGCATAACTGGTTCAAATACCCACCGAAGAATCTGCTTTAAAATGATTCAGATGTTTATCCAAGATTTATTTTTATATTTTTAAAAATATTTATGCCCAAGGATTTGGGCTTTTTATGGTCTAAACATTTTCCAAGAATACACCTTAAATCAAAAAATTTAGATTTTCTCGAAGAAATGTAAAATATCAGGCAATAAAAAAGCAAGGTCTATAAACCTTGCTTTAATAATGGTGGGGACGGAGAGACTCGAACTCTCACACCTTGCGGCGCTGGAACCTAAATCCAGTGCGTCTACCAATTTCGCCACGTCCCC
>CAZOGM010000002.1:49244-57210 GCA_964579445.1 uncultured Acinetobacter sp. | reverse complement strand
ACCTTGCGGCGCTGGAACCTAAATCCAGTGCGTCTACCAATTTCGCCACGTCCCCGTTGAGACTCGTTACTTGAGTTTCAAAAAACTTGGCAGAGGATCAAGGACTCGAACCTTGACGAACGGTTTTGGAGACCGTCATGCTACCATTACACCAATCCTCTATTTCGTTTAACTTAATATACAAAGTATCAAGTTAAATTACTTGGTGGGGACGGAGAGACTCGAACTCTCACACCTTGCGGCGCTGGAACCTAAATCCAGTGCGTCTACCAATTTCGCCACGTCCCCAATGGCTGTGTATATTATAGAGATCATTACTACCTGACAAGTCCTTTTTATGAAAAAGATACTCGTTTGACTAAATATAAAACAATTTGATTATTCATTGCTTTTTCTTTGTTCATTTTGGCTTAATCGCTGTTTTATTTGATAAAAATTTGTACAGCGTTGGTTTTTTTCTTTGCTTAACAACATCATTAAAACGGTTTCAAAAACCTGATATTGCTCGGGTAACTCTATTTTGAGCTGTTGACAGTGTAATTTTGCCCAATCTAGATAACTCTTCGCTTGTAATTTGTCTTGTGTCAGCCATTCCAACCAAATAATTCCCAATGCATAAGCATCACTTGCATAAGACTTAGTCTGCGCATGAAATAATTCGGGTGCCATATAGCGTGGCGTGCCCGTATTTTTAACAACGTTGTTAGATTTCACCAAAAAAGTTTGCTCAAAATCAATTAAGACAGCTCGATGTCCCATCTTACGAAAATGTTCAGCTTTTAAATCGCCATGTACGCATGAAATTTCATGTAATTGAGCCATTACATCTAGGCTTAAAGCTAAACATTGACAAATTTCAGTTGGGCTTAAAGTGTGCGGAGCCTGTCCAAATAAAGATTCCGTATGCTCAAGCAATATCCCCTGCGCTAAGTATTGTTCTTGTAGACCTGTGCCCAAAGCATCAATGATTTCAAATGGCGCGAGTACCTCAGGTGCTCGCTTGAAAATATACTGATAACACTGAATTTCATTTATCAGTGCCACTTCATGTTCCACACTCATTGATTTTAACTGTAGCTTTAACCAAAACAATTGATTGCCGAGCTTAATCTGAAACAGCCTGCGACCAAAATTTTGACTTCGCGGGGAATTAAGAGCTTGCTTGAGCTGAGGCTGAATCAGCTGCCACTGATGTGGCGTTATTGTTTGAATCAACTGGGTTACTCGAGTGAAGACATGATTTAAGTGATTCTAAGCAATGCTCAATGGTCTTGCCAATCCGAGCATGCGCTTCAATACTTGAAATTTTAGACCATGTCGCACGTTCACCCTCACGCTGCAAGATTTTGAACAAATGCGGACGTGGATTTTGCAACATATACTGATAATGACGCAGACTATAGTTACCCACGATATTGAGGTCACCGTAATAACGCTGATCTACAATGCCATAGCCATGATCCAGTAAACGCCGAACTGTCGGTACACGCCCCATACGATCACGGGTGAAGTTCATTACATCAATGGCAATGGTTTTACCGTGCGTGCGGACAATACGTTCAGGCCAACTGAGTAAATCCGTTCGAAAACGTTTTGCATCACTCTGCATAAATGGCACGATGTGCGGATTGACCTGACTGGCAATGGTGTAATTAATATTATATAGCCGTGCCATTTTCTCTTGCGGAAAATCACTTCTTACACTGCCATCAACCCATCGAATACTCGCCAAATACGGCGTATGTACACCATCATAACGCTTACTGGTCAATCTCACAGGTGGAAACAAGATAGGCACCGCACAGGAGGCCAAGACCGCACTCCACACCAACAGGTCGGGCGCAGTATATTTGTTCATAATACGTGCATCTTCTTGGGCAACATCATAAGGCGCAACACTAATATTGATATCGAAGCCAGATTTTTCATAGGCTTCTTGGAAGGTCAAATCACCCAAGTTTTCGATTAGAAATTTTTTCAAATAGCGTACATCGGCTATACCGCCATCACCACGGATGAGTTCTTTTAATCCACGAAAATGAAAAGCTTCACTATAAAAACTCTCCCCTGTTAATAGCTGCTGAATTTCATCTGCAGTAGATACACCCAACATGCCAGTCATCATTGCACCTGCGCTTGAACCGGAAAGCACTTTCGGCATCAGATCTTGCTCAATCAGTGCTTTACATACGCCACTATGAAACAGTCCCAATGATGCACCACCCGAAAACATCATGGCGGGTTGGCCATAAGCAAGGCGACAATTTTCAAAAAAATCTATTTTTTCTTGAAGACTTAAACAATCACATTGGTTCGATGCGATGAAACCCAAGCTTTGACTGACCGCCTCAATATAGTCTTCGATCAATTTTTTGGTGCCTACATAGGTTTCAGTAAACAGCATTGGGTGCCCAATATTGCCCACATCATGACTGAAGCCTTCACGTAAAATATAAATCAAGTCCGCCACGCGATGATTGCTTTGATAACGACGCAGTAGATTTAAGCGATGCGCAATTATTTCAGCATCAAAATACGGAGAGGAATTGTCATATTTCCACTCTTGTGCCCCTGTTTCTTCATCAAGTTTTAGAGCAATAGACTTCCATTCCTCATAACTTTCGGCTCTTTCCAACTCACGCTTCATTTTTTTTATGCGATATACTTGATGTGGATTTAAATTACGTGCTTGTGCTAAGACCATTGCGCCGATTCCTTGAATGCGAAGACACAGCATTTTGTATAATTGTTACTCAAACTATGCGTAAAAAAATTAAATTAATCAATCGTTGAAACTTAAATTTTATTCAATAAAAGATTCAAGTTCACAGTTTGAATTGTGTTGTGTTTTAGGCATAGGTTATTTTTAGATTCTGGATTAATATAGTTTTCAATCAGACTAAACCGATTCATATTATGGCGACTTTGGAACTTCCTGATCATCTTCTTCAACGTTTAAGCACGGTTCTTGAACAGCTTCAGCAAGTTTTGCCTGAGCCCAAGCAAGCACCTGATTTTTCAGCGCCTGCGTTTAAATGGCAAGATAAACAGCTCAAAGCACTCCATGAGCCTAAAATCATCGACTTAGATGATTTAAAAGGAATAGAACGTCAAAAAGAAAAATTATTGCAAAATACTGAACAGTTTTTAAAGGGCTACCCTGCTAATGATGTGTTACTGACTGGATCACGCGGCACTGGAAAATCCTCTATAGTGCGCTCCCTACTCTCAAAATATCTGGATCAGGGTTTACGCTTAATTGAAATTGAACGCGATGATCTGTCAGATCTGCCTGAAATTCAAAAATTGATTCAACATCGTGCTGAAAAATTTATTGTGTACTGTGATGACTTGGCATTTAACGCCGAAGATGAAAATTATAGAAGTTTAAAAAGCGTGCTTGATGGTTCGCTTCAATCCGGTTCAAATAATTTTATTATTTATGCGACCAGTAACCGCCGTCATTTACTGCCTGAATTCATGCACGAAAACATGCCTATCAAGCGTGTTGATGTCCCTCAATATACTGAATTACATCCACAAGAAGCGATTGAAGAAAAAATTTCTTTGTCAGATCGTTTTGGTCTTTGGCTGTCATTCTATCCCATGGATCAAAATTTATACCTAGACATTGTGGAACATTATTTAACCAAAGAGAATATGGCCTTTACTGATCTTGTGCGGGCTGAATCACTACGCTGGTGTCAGGCGCGTGGACAACGATCAGGTCGAGCCGCTTATCAGTTCTCTAAGCATTGGATCGGTTCACAAAAGCTTATTCAGCATTCAAAATAACTGACTTATTTCAAGTCAGGTTGTCTTTTCAGCTTGTATGATAAATACGTTAAAATTGCAGACTGGACGATATAATCAGCGTTTGTCCCGCTTATTTTGAATTGAGCGTATCTAAGTCAATCAAAATGCTTCAAAATCAGCAAAATTTCTTTGATCTTGAATATGGTTCATTATTCAGAGAAACCCATCATTTTAAGGAATCTCCCATGACCGATAATGAACAACCTATTTTAGACACACGTGAAGACAAAGATTCCTTAAGACGCTTTGATCACACGCTTGATTTTGAAAAAATTAACTTTAGAAAACGTCCAAAATTATACCGTGTAGGTCAAGGCGAAGAAGGTGTTTTATTGGTTCAGCCTTATAACGCTGAAATCGCGCCTTTGTGGAATATAGAAGGTCTGGACGCTGCTACAGAAAGCAGTGACAAAATTTTCGCGCTGTTTTTAGATTATCTTGAGAAAAATGATTTTGTTGGGGCAGACATGGCAAGAAAATTCTTGCTGATGGGCTATACCCGCGCACGTCGTTATGCGCATCACAAAAAAGGCACGCACAAAACTGGTCGAAAATTGAAAGGTGCAACTCCTAAAATTAAAGTGGAAAAAATTGACCCGAGTACTACTGAAAAGTTGCCAAAAAGCAGTGCTGATTTAGAGAATGCTGCCGTTGCTCAATTGTTCAAAGACAAAAAGAATGAAGCTAAAGCGCATCCTAAATATGTTGAACTTAAAGAAAAATTCAATCAAATGATTGAGCAAGATATCGAAGATTGATTTTTAAGATTCGATTTTTAGAGTTTAACTTTGATGACTGAAGTAGAACATTGAGCGTTGAATGAGCTTAGGCTATTTAAATCATTAGCATTTCGATTTCAATAGCCTGTTTTGAAATCCATACAAGCCCCTATATGTGTATGGATTTTTTAACACTGCATATACGCATAATTTTTTCAGTATGATGTGGCGCTTCACTTGGGTTGTGGATATATACGATGAATTTTCTCTATATGGCGTATGGCGTTGCGATGCTTTTAGCCATGATGCTGTGCATGTTTATCCTTACGCTGCTGGGTAACTTTATCTTGAGTAAAGATCAACTGAATAGTGTGATTACCCCCTTATTCTTTGTGGGTTTAGTTATGTTAGGACTGCTCAATATCTGTAAAGCACCAGAGAAAAAATACATCAATGCGCTACTGCTCAGTTTGATTTTGGTGGTATTAATGGGCATATTTATCCACATTAGTGGTTTTATCCCGAAAGCTTTTAATCTATTTATGATCATGAGCCTGCTGAGCTTACAACTGGGCAGTTTGATGTACTTTATTGCAAGCAAGCTACAACGCCTTAAAGCGAATTAACCCATACAGATGATGGATCTGAAATAGGACTTAAATCCAAATCATCGATGATATAGAGCGTATTGGCATCTATTCTGGTTTGGGCTTGATCTAAATACTTTTGCTGAAGTACCCCGTTGTTTTCACTAAATCCATAGTCATCATCATTGAGCACAGCCAAATGCGACTCGTCGATTACCCATAATCCTTCCACTTTATCGTGTGGATAGTTCAAGCGTTCAACCAAATCTACGACTAAATGCTTATCTACGGCTCGAATTCCCAAAGCTAATAAGGCATCCCACCCTTTCGCTATCACATATTGTTCTAAAGTCTGACCTTGTATCGTTAAACCCAAAGCTGAATCTTGTTTAAACACATCACTGTCTAGAACAGTTTCTAGATCAGTCGCCTGACTGAGATCGATTTTAAAAACACGCTTAAAAGCATTAGGATTGTCTTTATAAAAAGTGTCGTCTCGCTCTGCGACCAAAAAACTGTTGTGATCTAAAGCCACAAATGCCGTATTTGAATGTCGGTCTACACCATCTTCCTGACGATATAAATATTGAGCAATCGCTTTGGTTTCTAAATTGATACTCACAATACGCGTCAGCGTCGACTTATTGGCAGCGGCATCTGGATGACTCATACAAGACTGCATAATACCCAATAAGATTGTCTGATCTGGCGTAATAGTTAAGCCTTCCATACCTCGGTTTTGACGTCGATTTGCATATTCAGCAGGCAGTAAATACCCAGAAACTCGTCGAGTGTCTTCTGCATAGGCATTGATTCGGTCAATTTCAATGCCTTCTGCATCAAAATGAACAATATGCGGGCCATATTCGTCACTCACCCAAAATGTTCCATCTTTTAATGCAACGAAACCTTCTGCATCGAGTCCATATTCATCCGTACCATTTGCAAGCACATTGCCATTTCTGTCATAGGCCGTTTCTTTACTTGCACCAAACTCACGGTTGGGTAAACCGGTAATTGCGCTACCCGCTGGATTTTTGAGTAATATTTCTTTTAATTTATGAATTTTCCCATCATTTGAAAGCTCGAACAAACCAATCTTTGGGGTATAACTCGGATCTAAAAATATCTTACCGTTATCGTCATTGAGGTTATAAGTCGTATTTGGTCCACGATCCGTCAAAGCATAGAATTGATTTTGAATGCTTGGATGTGCGGAGATTTCAGAACCGAATCCACCACAGCGTATTTCGATAAAATGTCCTGCTTTCGCACCATCTGGTATCGGGTCTGTTTCTAATAGTTCAAAAGGCAACGCTACGCCTTGAGCAAAATGTTTAAAGTTGATCTGCTGATGATTTTCGCTCATTGCATTATCCTTTTTAATTTTTTGAATGATTACATCTAAATGATGTCGCGGTCTTTATGTTCTTTATGTTTTGATCATTTATATGTTGACCATTTTTGCATTCTGAAGACTGTTGTGAAGCTTAGTTTTAAGGTGTACGCTTTGAGATATGATCCCAAATACAATTACAAAATAGCATATTTATAAAGCGCAATCCGCGTCTATGATCATTAAAACATCAAGAATCCTACTCATGAGCACTACAAGCAAAAAAGACATTCCGAAGCGTCCATCTAGAGTGCATTCGAACAGTTTTGATTATGCATTAGATTTTAAAAAGATTGATTTTAGAGCGCGTCCTGAACTGTACCGAGTAGGTCGCGGTGAACAAGGTGTGTTACTGGTGGAGCCTTATAAGTCTGAGATCCTACCCTATTGGAGATTTGCTGATGAAGATAAAGCAACCCAGAGCTCTGAGAAAATATTTCAATTGTTTTTAGCGTATTTAGACAATGATGATTTTGTTGGCGCAGATATGGCACGTAAATTCTTACAGATGGGATATACTCGCGCACGCCGTTATGCCAATCATAAAGGCGGTAAAAAATATAAGGGTGCTGTGCCAGAGGATAAAAAAGGACTGAGCGGTGCGCATGGTCGTGAAGAATTACCACGTAGCGAAGAAGACCCCATCAAAGCGGCAGCTGCCCAAATTTTTAAACAAAAATGGGATGAAGCCAAAGTACATCCAAAATATATTGAGATGAAAGATCAGTTTAATGCTTCTTTGAAGTCATCCATAAAATAATAATGGCTAATATTTTTAGAAATTCTGTGACTAAACGAGAATAAAAAATGAAAAAAATCGCTTTAACTGTACTGAGTATGGGATTTTGCTTATTCGCACATGCGAATGCACCTTTTAAAAAAGTGCAGCACTGTGAGTCTGACTTACTTAATGGTTCATATTGCAGTAAAGCAAATATTCAAATGTACAAACAAGCGCTTAAAAATCAAAAAGCGAATTTTGATCAAAAATACATCCTATTAAATGTTGGTAATACTCATACCCTCGAATTAGTGGCCTTAGACACTCAAACAGGCATTGGCTATCCTTTGAACTATCAATTCACTGGTTGGGAAAATAACGAAGGCAAAGTACTAAAAAAGCCAACTTTTCAATTTTCACTCAACTCACCGAAAGTCTGCCTATCTGGCTCTCAATACGATGGTGAACACCCTGGCACTCATGAAACCTATAGTAATATTCGTAATTGCTTTAATATTAAGACAGATGGAAAACATTCTGGTTTTGAGTCAAATTACGCTGATCAGATTCAATATGAATACTTAGATAAAAACAAAACATGGATTCCATATTGAAGCATTGGCATCTTCAGTCCATACAGATCATTTGGCAATAATCAGTACCTTCAATCTAGTACTTTGAAAGCTGAATTCACCTGCTTAATAGTTTTGAATTTTCCAATCAACTC
>CAZOGM010000002.1:45508-49144 GCA_964579445.1 uncultured Acinetobacter sp. | reverse complement strand
TCAACTCAACTCAACTCATTCTGAGTCAAATTTAATCCAGCAACTCAAAGCATATGGGTCATATAAAAAATGTAGCTGCAAATTTTATTTTTATTTCGAGAGTTATAAATCACACAAATATAATAATTAAAAAATCTCATCACATAAAATTTAAATATTAATAATTTCATCACTTTACCAATATACATTTGATCACCTTTTACACACAGAATTTGACCTTAAACTTTGAATATTCACACTTCTCAGCATGAACATTTTCAAAGCGAGCGATAGGCTAATAACTGTCGTACTGGGACTCAATTTAAATTCCTTATTTTCAGACTGAATTTTAAGACTCATTTGAAGATTTAGGTTTTTAGAAAATGCTCTGAATTATTCAAATTTCATACAGAAAAAATAGCAAGGTGACTACTCAAAGACTTCACACAAAAGGATTTAAATATGCGTGCTCTAACTTATCATGGTGCTCGAGATGTTCGAGTTGAATCTGTTGCAGACCCCATCATACAAGAACCCGATGATGTGATATTGCAAGTCACTGCAACCGCAATTTGTGGCTCTGACTTGCATTTATATCGAGGGAAAATCCCACAAACTGAACAAGGTGATATTTTTGGTCATGAATTTATGGGCATTGTGGTTGAAGTCGGCCCAGAAGTGACTGAGGTGAAAAAAGGTGATCGTGTTGTGATTCCTTTTGTCATTGCATGCGGACATTGTTTCTTTTGCGAAAATGAATTAACAGCGGCATGTGAAACCACTAATTCAGGACGTGGTTCTATTGTCAATAAAAAGCAAATACCACCCGGTGCAGCACTGTTTGGTTATAGTCACTTATATGGCGGAGTGCCTGGCGGACAAGCCGAATATGTCCGTGTACCCAAGGGCAATGTCGGACCATTTAAAGTACCTGGATCACTCTCAGATGATAAAGTTCTGTTCTTAAGCGATATTTTACCTACGGCTTGGCAAGCAGTCACCAATGCTAATGTTTCAAAGGGCTCATCTGTTGCGATTTATGGTGCTGGGCCCGTCGGATTATTGGCGGCGGCTTGTGCGCGAATGCTGGGTGCTGAGCAAATATTTATGGTTGATCATAATGATTACCGTTTGGAATTTGCGCGCCAGACTTATCACGCGATTCCCATTAATTTCGATAAAGTTGATCCAGCTGAATCCATCATTTCGCAAACGGCAGGATATCGAGGCGTAGACGCTGTGATTGATGCGGTTGGTTTTGAAGCCAAAGGCAGTGTGCTTGAAACTCTGATGACCAATCTAAAACTAGAAGGTTCAAGCGGTGCAGCATTAAGACAATGTATGGCAGCGGTGAGGCGTGGTGGCACAATCAGCATTCCAGGCGTCTACGCAGGACCGATTCATGGTTTCTTATTTGGAGATGCCTTTGATAAAGGGCTGACTTTTAAAATGGGACAAACTCATGTGCATAAATTTTTACCCCAGCTTTTAGAACATATTGAAAATGGCGATCTTTCCCCAGAAGTGATTATTAGCCATCATATGAAACTTGAAGATGCAGCTGAGGGTTATCGAATTTTTGAGAAGCGTGAAGATGACTGTCGTAAAGTCATTCTTACTCCATAGTCTCATCTGAATTTTTTACTATTCTTTAAGACAAGCATAAAAAAGAGGCATTTGGCCTCTTTTTTATCATATTCCTTAAACAGCTTCAGATTCAGGATTTTTTAATTCCGTCATCGGCCAACGAGGCGTTGTGGTGACAGCTAAACCATCTTGCTGACCTGCTTTTAAACGCTGATAACCGGCAAACGCAATCATGGCACCATTATCGGTACATAGTGCAGGCTCTGCATAATACACTTGCGCTTTAATCTTGGCCAAATCTGCTTCCAAACGCTCGCGTAAACGACTGTTCGCACTCACACCACCAGCAATCACTAAGCGCTTTAGACCTGTTTGCTTAAGTGCTTTGACCGATTTCTTCACCAAAGTATCGACCAGTGCTTCTTGAAAAGAAGCTGCAATATCAGCTTCACGCCCTTGGCCTTCTACTTTTTTAAGCTGATTCGATACTGACGTTTTTAAACCACTAAACGAAAAATCTAGACCTTGATGCAACATCGGACGTGGGAAATCGAAGCCTTTAGCATCACCTTGTAAAGCGAGTTTTGAAATATTTGGACCACCCGGATAAGGCAAGCCCATCATTTTTGCAACTTTATCAAATGCTTCGCCTGCGGCATCATCAATCGATTCGCCTAAAATCTCATACTGACCAATGCCATGTGCCGCCATAAGCTGAGTATGACCACCCGAAACCAAGAGCGCTACAAACGGAAATTCCGGTGGAGTTTCAGATAGTAATGGAGCAAGCATATGACCTTCCATATGGTGCACACCAATGGCAGGTTTATTTAAAGCAAAGGCCAATGTCCGACCAAACAACGCACCTGTCATCAGTGCGCCCATTAAACCCGGTCCACGCGTATACGCAATTGCATCAATTTCAGATTTTTTAATCTGACATTCATCAAGTAACTGATTGATTAAAGGAATTAATTTACGCACGTGGTCACGTGATGCAAGCTC
Source organism: uncultured Acinetobacter sp. (assembly GCA_964579445.1). Taxonomy (GTDB): domain Bacteria; phylum Pseudomonadota; class Gammaproteobacteria; order Pseudomonadales; family Moraxellaceae; genus Acinetobacter. The sequence continues at coordinate 46,573 of CAZOGM010000002.1, read as the reverse complement.
TGGTACTACACCACCGTATTCTGCGTGCAGTTTAATTTGACTATATAACACCTGTCCTCTTAAGCCGACTTCACTGTCATACAGTGCAAGACCTGTTTCATCACACGACGTTTCTAAGCCTAAAACGATCATTAAACTGCCTTTAACCCATTTCAAAATATTGCTAAAGCTATTATAGACTTGTGGTATGAGATGTAAATGAGTAAAATACTGTCCTTCACTTGTGACTTAGCGCAATAGTGCGTTAAGTCTTATCCATAAACTAGAGGATTCTTCATGCCACAAGTTAAATTGAAAGAAGGCGAACCAGTAGACGTAGCTATCCGTCGCTTCAAACGTTCATGCGAAAAAGCTGGTGTTTTAGCAGATGTTCGTAAACGCGAATTCTACGAAAAACCAACTCAAGAACGTAAGCGCAAGAAAGCTGCTGCAGTTAAACGCTACCAAAAGAAATTGGCGCGTGAATCTGTACGTACAACTCGCCTTTACTAAAATTAATTTGTGACTCACTGACTGCTTGGATATATAGATGACGACTTTAAAAGACCAAATTACTGATGCATTGAAAACTTCTATGCGTGCCAAAGATATGGCAACAGTAACGGTTCTGCGTGGTCTCCAAGCAGCAATTAAACAAATTGAAATCGATGAACGTATTGAGCTTGATGAAAGTCGAGTTCTTGCGGTCATTGAAAAGCAAATCAAACAACGTAAAGAATCGATTAAAGCCTATGAAGGCGCTAATCGACAAGACTTAGCTAGTAAGGAACAAGCCGAATTTGAGATTATTTCTCAATTTCTACCAGCCGCTATGACTGAGGAAGAACTTGATTCCGTGATTGAGCAGACTATTCTTGCTCAACAAGCTACTAGCATTAAAGATATGGGTAAGGTGATGAATTCTCTACGTCCGATCATAGCCGGACGTGCCGATCCTGCACAAGTTTCAGCTAAAATTAAAGCTAAATTGGCTTAAATCCCTCTATCTTCCCTCACGTTTGATTTGGTCTATTTAACTTGGTTGAATGAATAAGTTAAATAGCCACAGCACTCATCTTATTTTTT
>CAZOGM010000002.1:39987-45408 GCA_964579445.1 uncultured Acinetobacter sp. | reverse complement strand
GCCACGATTGAACAATATTGATTTTTTTGCTGCGAATTAAATTGAACAGTAGAATTGGGCAAAGAACTGAGGAATTGACGCATTTCAGCAGAGTATGTATTTGAAATTTTCTCCATATCACGGAGATATTTTTCAGGTACGTTTTGTGCAATGGCTTGAGTCCCCGCCAAAATCAAACCCAATGTTAAGATTATTTTTTTGTTCAATTCATTATCTTCAATAAATCCATAGGCTTATATTATACTTTAAATCATTCAAATCAATGCTTAATTAAGGCATTTGTTGCAAATTTTACAGCAATAAAATCAAGTTGGTGATGATCAAAAAACTGCTCATTTAGCGCAGGAACGAATCTTTCCATCACTGTTCCTAAACGTAAAATATCGGGTAAATCTAAGCGATAAGAATAAATTGGACTTGCACAGGATGCGCAAAAAACACGCGCTTTATTTGCAGTATGAAAATATTCTTTCAAATACTCCGAGCCCATGAGAATTTCAAATTGAGATTGATCGATGGGGCTATTCCAACCAAATCACCCACCTTAAGCCTGTCTACAGTCCAGACAAAAACATAAAATACTGTTTTTAAGCTCCATGTGATAAATATAACTTACTTTACCGCACAGACATTGACCTTTAAGCATGTTAATTGCTGAGATTTCATCTTAATTTTTATAGTCATGAACTTATATCGTGATCTTCAATGTTAATTTTAGATTCTTTGTTGACGTTCACTTTGCATCTCTTTTAAACGCATATCTATTTTTGCGGACATTGCATGATTGGATTTTGCCAAGCGCTGTGCATGCAATAAAGATTTAATTGCAGTTTCTTCTGCACCTTTCCAATACTCTACTTCCGCTCGATAACGAAGTACATTGACCGTACGTATTGGATTATTTTGATCCATATTGGCTCCACGCTGTAGCAACTGCCAACCCACAATATCCCGATTATTCTTTTGTACAAATTTATTCACAATGCGATTTGCGGCTGCATAGTCATTTTTTCTTAAGTAAATGTCCGCCAATTTATAACTCAAAGCTCTATGTTCAGGCATGACTTTTTGCTTAGAAAGAATGCTATTTAAAGCATCGTCTAATTTATTTTGCCCTAAAAAAATATCGGCTTGAATTAAACTCACCAGCGTGTGTTGAGCATTAAGCTGTTTGGCTATATTGAGCTGCTGCTGAGCAAGAACATAGTCTCCCTGCCCCAAATGATAAGCACTCAGTGCTAAAATTCCCGCAAAATTTTGCCCACGGGCAATCGTATTGAGCTGTTTTTCATTGGTTTGATTGCTAACCACTGCGGTATACCACTTAATCACATCAAACTCTTGCTGCGTATTACTATAAGGCACACGAGGCAATTGATTGGCTCTTAAACGCGCCTCGCTCATACGCTGTGATGTCAAGGGATGGGTAAACCAAAAATCGGGTAAAAAACTGACTCGTGCAGTCGCACGATTCATGGTTTCAAAAAAATCTGCCATGCTTTGTGGGTTATAACCAGAAGCATACATCAGCTGCATGCCAATACGATCAGCTTCACGCTCTTGGTTACGGCTATAGCTCAGTTGCCGATCCATCATCGCGGCTTGTGTACCCAGCATGACCGCACTTCCAACATCACCATCGGCTTGAGAGGCAATTGCTGCACCCACAATAATACCGGCAAGCGCCAACAATCCCTGCCCTTTAAACGCTTCTTGAGAACGACTGAAATGGCGCTGTGATACGTGTGCAATTTCATGCGCCATAACGCCTGCCACTTCATCAAGATTTTTAGATGAGGTGATTAGACCACTATTTAATGCGAACAAGCCCCCAGGTACGGCAAATGCGTTAATTTGAGAATCTTTGATCATCACCAGACCAATTGGGCTTCCTAACTGGGTTTGGCTCAAAATACGGGTAAAAATGGTCATGAACTGATCTTCAAGCCATACATTATTTAAAATAGGCATTTGATGTTGAACTTGGCGGAAAACTTTCTCACCAATCATTTTTTCTTTTTGGCGGTCAATCAAGCCAATCCCACTGCCAATATCGGGGATGTCAAATTGAGCTGAGTTGACTTGCTGAAAATCATCCGCGAGACTACATACAGAACTTAGACTTAAACTCAATGCAAGAATGATTTTCTTCAAAGCGCAGGCTCATAGATAACTTAAAAATGACTATAGCATCGAAATATGAATACATGCGCAGTGAAATGTTATGAAATTTTTACTTCTTCACGCGCTTATTCACCCTATCAAATGCACCAGTCTGCACATAGCTTAGCCGTGTGGATTGACGAGATATTTAGGGGTACGACCCTCTAAGGCATCGACTAAGTTCTGATAGGCCAAACTGGCCATTTTAAAGCGTGTTTCAGCAGTTGCAGAGCCAATATGTGGCAGGGTTATTACATTATCCAGTTCAAACAATCCTGAGTTTTGTAAAGGCTCTTTTTGATAAACATCCAGTCCCGCAGCAAAAATTTGTTTTTGTTGTAAAGCTTGAATCAGTGCTGATTCGTCCACCACTGAACCACGTGCAATATTGACAAAAACTGCATGCTTTTGCATTAAGGCAAATTGTTCTACACCCATCAAAGCTTTTGAGTCTTGGTTCAAATCTACAGCAACCACGACAAAGTCAGACTGCCTTAGCAAATCATCTAAACCACAATAGGTAGCGCTCAGTGATTCTGCCAGTTCAATTTTTTCATTGCGGTTGTGATACAGAATATTCATATTAAAGCCATGAAATCCACGTCTAGCAATGGCGGCACCAATATGCCCTAAACCAATAATGCCCAGTGTTTTTCCAAAGATATCTTGACCAAACTGCGCAGTGCCGGCTGTACGTGCCCAATTGCCTTGTTTGGTCCACGCATCTAAATGCGCTACTTGTCTCGCAGCACTCATCAGTAAAGTAAAGGCTAAATCGGCTGTGGTTTCTGTCAGTACATGCGGTGTATTGGCCAGCCAAATATTCTGAGCATGGAGATAATTAAGGTCATAATTGTCATACCCCACACTTACTGAAGAAATGACTTTAAGTTTTGTCGCGCTATCTAGGTTTTTTTGATTGAGAAGTCGGCCCGCACCAATCATGCCATCTGCATCTTTGACAGCTTCACGGATTTGCGCATTTACATCTCCGAGCTTCGGATCAATGCACAGTACATTATATTTAGCCTGTAATTTTTCTAAAATAATCGGATCAATTTGGCTAAATACCACGACTTTCTGACTCATGCTTCACATCCTGTTTTTATTTTTTCAATATTTCCAAAATACTATTTTTGCATCATTTGCCAAAGTTTCGCTTTTAACGCGGGTTGTTCGAGCATGGCGTATAGACTAGGCAACTCAATTATTGTAGGCTCTTGCAGATGCGGTAATTGACCCAAAGAAATTCTGGTTTTTTCAACACAGATTGCATCTAAAAAGCCTTGTATATAACTCTTCGCACCACGTCCATCTTGTAAATTCATCAAAGCAAAAGGCCATTTCAGCTGAAAATAGTGACCTTGAATGGCAGATTGAATATTACGCCATAATTGATTCTGTTCAGCACTGATGCTTGTGACATCCACCAAAATGACACAGTGCTCCAAACATAATGCTTGCAGCTCAAAGGCTTCAACCTTTAAAGTGAGGCGATTTTCAGCAGAAGTATGTGCTTGAGCATTTTGATGAGTGGTGTCAACTGGAATGTTTTTAGCCGTTGGCTGATGGTTTTTTTCTTGTTTTAAAGCCTGAATATCTTTAATTGGCTCTGACGCTTGGTCTTGTGATTGTTGCAGCGCATGAGTGTCATTTATTTTTTGAACAATTTGATCTGCATATATTTCAGGTGCAGCTTGATCTCGATATAATGAATTTGAATAGACACGCGTATCTATGACAGTTTTAGGCATCCAGATATCAATGCCCATTACTGCCATAAGACTTCGCTGATGTTCTACCATATTCACATTCATTACATAGATTCTAGTATTCATCGGGTCGGGTATTCTAACGATTTTTAAAGTTCTTTGCTGAGCTTTAAATCTTCAATTAAAACGTATGTGTTGTACACAAATTCATCTTAAACAATTCAGTTGTCCATTTTCAATGAAATAATATCGCACCATTTAAACAATCATCACACTATTTTTCTTATGCATCTGATCAACAATTTCAGCGCTTTCAAAGCCTAGTCGCCAATACAATAGTTCCAATACATCTAGCTCATCTTGGGTAATAATTCGATCATGCCACAAACAAATTTCAGCTACACCCAAAATACTCAATCGATCTCGAAGTAGAAGCCCTGCAATATCATTCAAAATTTCACCGAGGTCAATGGGTTCATCTGAAATTTCTTCATAGAGTTCAAGTTCTTCAAAGCTCAATACTCTTTCCAAGATTTTGTAACGCACTTCTAGCTGATTGGCACTATTGAGCTGTTGCACATGCAGTAAAGCATCAATTAATCGGACAATTTGTGGTTTGACCTCTTCCATAGAGGTGGGTCGATGAATGGGAAGTAAATTCAGCTCAGCTTTCACTTTTTCAATAAGTAAGGCATCCAGCAAACCAATTTCACCATCTTCTTGAATGATTTTCGCAAGCTTGGTAATAAACTGTCGCGCACTGGTAGCAGGCATATTCCCCAATTGAGCACAGGCTTCATGAAAAACCTGAATATGGACACGCCCGTCAATGTGTAATAAAGAGTCAATAATTGCACGACTCACCTGTGCCTCAGAGGGAATAAACTCTCGATACTGGCGAATCATAAGAATGGCGACCATCACTTCCCGTGATCCTGTTGCGGTTTGCATTGCACGCTGAATCAGTTCTGGACGGCTCATTTGTTGACGTACTTCAGCATTTAAAGGTTTAATCGCATCTTTAATCGCAAAACTAATCGGTGATAAACGTAGCAGTGGTAAAGGCTGCGGCGAAACCCAAGGATTATATTCTTCAGCAATGGATTCTTCTAATGAACGCATGAGGCTAAACAATGGCTGACTACGAAGTTTTTGCAAATTTTCAAGTTGCAAGTCCTCAAGTAGACTCGGATTAAGCTCATAAATACGATCTTGAATACTCGGATGAATGTTTAACCAGCTTTGCGGACTGAGCGAATTGGCGAAACACATATGTGAAATAGCTTCTGAGTATTCACTGTGGATTTGTGAACCCGCATGATGTACATATATTCTTAACAGCGTTTGCACATTGGCATTATTTAAGAGTAGTCGCTTAGTATTATAGTCATTATACAAAGTACGTCCACTCAGACTAAAATATTTAATCAAGCGCGTGATCAGAACGCCCAAACTACCAATTAGCCATATTATTCCCCCAATTGCCACGAAGCTGGTCTCGAGTTTATGACGACTTTGATTTGAGCGACTCTGATTTTGATAAGCT
>CAZOGM010000002.1:12396-39887 GCA_964579445.1 uncultured Acinetobacter sp. | reverse complement strand
ATTTTGATAAGCTTGATTCTGAAAACCTCGCTTAGATATTTTACTACCCCACTGACTAAAGGTAATCAAACCACTGTAAAGAATTTTTAGACGAGTATTTTCAGTCGCCTCACCAGATAAAATCTGATTAAACTCATGCCCAAGCAAACCATAGAGTTCAAGCTCATCTAGGTTTTGAAGTGCCCCCCAAGTCAAAATAATCACGGTGTTTTTAGGATGAAATCCTGCCGTGAGTGCATTCACCCCAATTTCATCTGGCAATACATATACAGTAGGGACTTCAATGGCAAAAGTTTGTGCTAATTTTTCAACAAGCTTTAATGCTACACTTTCCTCTGGTGTACTATCTAGTTTACTGAGCTGTCGAGCTTTGAGCTGTTTAGCAAGGGTGTGCCCACCCAGTCGAAATACGTAAAATTCATATAATATTGAACCGCAAATGACAGTCAGTAATGCGGAGACCACAAAAGGGCTAAGAATATGCCACCAAATCGATTGCGCTGGATCAATATAATGAACCAATAAACCCATAATCGTATTTAAAATAGTGATGGCCAAAATGACCACAAGAAAACACAAACTTGCAGACCAGACCATATTTTTGTTTTTTATTAAATAATAACTGACATCTTTCAATGTAAATTTTCCTCATTACATTGTTTTGAAATCATAAATTAAAAAAGCGGGAAATACCCGCTTTTTTAATTAGATTTTGTTGCTTAACTGCCGAGATAAAAAAATTACATTTCTTTAATGCCAGTCAAATCCACAGAAGACGCATCTACATTCACATCCACGTAACCACCTTTGTCTTTCATCGCAGAATCATTACGTTTTTGTTCTAAATCATCTAAATATTGTTCGTTTATGCCACCCGCGACATAGATACCATCAAATACTGAACAATCAAATTCACGCAAATCTGGCACTTTTTTAGTCCGTACCGCATCTTTTAAATCTTCCAGATTTTGGAAAATTAAACGATCTGCACCAATTAATTCGCGAATTTCTTCAACATCACGGTTTGAAGCGATCAATTCATCTTTCACTGGCATATCTATACCATAGACGTTCGGGTATTTGACCATTGGCGCTGCAGAAGCAAAAAATACTTTTTTCGCACCAGCATCACGTGCCATTTGAATAATCTCGTTACACGTCGTACCACGCACAATCGAGTCATCGACCAAGAGTACGTTCTTGCCTTTGAACTCAAGCTCAACAGGATTCAACTTTTGACGTACCGATTTCTTCCGGAGTTGTTGACCCGGCATAATAAAGGTACGACCGATATAGCGGTTCTTCATAAACCCTTCACGAAACTTCACACCTAAAGTATTGGCAAGCTCTAAGGCAGAAGTACGCGAGGTATCTGGAATAGGAATCACGACGTCAATATCATGAAACTCACCCCATTCGCATAAAATTTTATGCGCCAACTTCTCGCCCATTTTTAAACGCGCTTTATACACTGAAATTCCATCAATAATGGCATCTGGACGCGCAAAATACACATATTCAAAAATACATGGACGATAGTCAGGTTTGGCTGCACATTGCTGCGTAAATAATTGACCATTAAAGTCAATAAAAATCGCTTCACCCGGAATGACATCACGTTCAACTTTAAAACCTAGCGAAGTCAGTGCAACCGATTCTGATGCCAAAATGTATTCTAAGCCCAACTCAGTTTCACGCGAGCCTAAAATCAAGGGACGAATACCATTTGGATCGCGAAAGCCGACCAAACCATGTCCAGTAATCATAGCAACTACAGCATAACCACCTTTACAGCGTTCATGCACACGCGTCACAACATGAAAAATATCATCTGCGGTTGGATTTAACTTGCCACGTTTTTGCAATTCATGTGCAAATACGTTGAGCAACACTTCAGAGTCAGAGTCCGTATTCATATGACGTAAGTCAGTTTTAAATAAGTCATCATGAATTTCTGCGGCATTGGTTAAGTTACCGTTATGCGCCAGTGTAATTCCATAAGGAGAGTTTACATAAAATGGTTGTGCTTCAGCACTGCTCGAAGAACCTGCAGTTGGATAACGCACGTGACCAATACCATAATTACCCATTAAGGCACGCATATGTCGTGTATGAAATACATCTCGAACCATGCCATTATCTTTTCTTAAGAATAGACGACCATCATGGCAAGTTACGATCCCAGCAGCATCTTGTCCACGATGTTGTAACATCGTTAATGCATCAAACAACATTTGGTTAACAGGTGATTTACCAGCTATACCAACAACTCCACACATAGCAACCTCGCAGACAAGCTAGGATTAATAAAAAGGATTTTTCGTTGAATGTGATGACGAGTCGTCTTGCTCTGAAGACGGTTGATCCGAAGATTGTAGTTTTGGTTTCGACTCAACTGACTCATCAGATTTCATATGGCTTAAGGCCTTGTTCGCCGTATCTTTGGTAAATTTGGTCGCCATCGGTGCATAAGGCAATAAACTTTGTATAATCTTAGAGTGCTTCCAATGCGGTGAACTCTCAGCAAATGAGCCAATCCCCTGCATGGTAATCAGCACCACCAGTAAACCCTTTAAAGTTCCGAATGCACCACCCGCCAAACGGTTTAATGGACCCAACTTTAAAGTTTTCAATAGACGATTTAAGATCGCAGTTACAATCCAGGTCATAACCACAATCAATAAAACAATAAAGGCAAAAGCAGCAATTTTTTGAACCACTGGATCTGAACTGAGCGCGGACATTGAAGGTGCAATTAAGCCAGCATATTTTGCACCGACAATCACTGCAAAAATCCATCCGATCAAGTTCGCAAAGGCTTTAACGAATCCTTGGCGCAAACCGTTAAGCCCTCCAATCAGCAAAATAATCAGTAAAATGATATCAATGGTATTCATAGAAATTAGATCATGCTATCCACACAGTCTTTAATCAGCGTCGGACCTGTATAAATCAGACCACTATAAAGCTGAACCAATTGCGCACCGGCCTGTTGCTTTGTCACGGCCTGTTCGCCTTGTAGAATACCACCTACACCAATTAATGCTATTTGATCTTTCAATAATTTTGAAAATGCTGCTAAACACTGGGTGCTTTTTTCAAAGACGGGGGCACCAGACAAACCACCCGCTTCATCTCCAAAAGGAAGCTCTTCCACCCCTTTACGTGACAAAGTCGTATTGGTGACAATCAAGCCATCAATTTTAAATTCAAGCAGTTGGGAGGCAATAAACTGTATATCTGTATCAGATAAATCGGGTGCAACTTTGAGTACCAGCGGCACATAATGTTGAAATTCTTCTGCCAATTCAATTTGACGTTTTTTTAAAGTTTCGAGTAGCTCAGTTAAAGCATGGCCACTTTGCAGACTGCGTAAATTTTTGGTGTTGGGTGAGGAAATATTTACCGTAATATAAGAGGCGTAGTTATACACTTTTTCAAGGCAAATTAAATAGTCAGAAACAGCATCTTCAACTGCAGTGTCAGCATTTTTACCAATGTTGATACCCAATACACCTTTAAAGTTAGATGCTTTGACATTTTCAATGAGCTTATCAACGCCATCATTATTAAAACCCATACGGTTAATAATAGCGTGTGCTTTTGGAAGACGAAATAAACGGGGTTGCGGATTGCCCGCTTGTGGACGCGGTGTAATGGTACCGATTTCAATGAAACCAAAACCCAAACTGGCTAATGCATCTATATATGCACCATTTTTATCTAGGCCAGCAGCCAAACCGACTGGATTTGGAAATTCGATACCCATACATGTAACAGGCTTAGGCTGAATCTTTTGACGCATTAACCCAAATTTGTGGGATGACTTGAGTAATGATAATGTCAGATCATGAGCACGCTCTGGCGCCAAAGAGAAGAGAAATGGACGAGCAAGCGAATACAACATATCAAAAAAGTCTACTGCTTTTTAAGTTGCCATATTATAGGCACAGACTGGCTAAAAGGCTATGCCTGTCATAGGTTTATTTTCACCGCTCACTGTACTGCTGCGGTGAGTTTAATCTGCCCGCCCACTTTATTTAATTCAAGTTTTTCAATGCTCAAACCCATTTGTGCAAGCTGGGTTAAGAAATTAGCCAAAATTGAATAATTTATATGTTCAGCCACAATTTGAATTTTTCCATCCATTGGCTGTGAAGCCACAGATAAACCTTGTTGCTGCGCGGCACGCTGAATTTTGTCGGAAGGCGTTAAATTTAAATCGCTGGCAGGCTTCATGGTGACGACGTTGCTTTGCATCCAGACCAAAGTATCTTTTAACTCATTTAGACGCTGCTGCTGCTCATTTGCAATGCGGTGCATATTCCAAAGTGCAGAGCCAATGATGGCCACTATAACCACCACCGCTGCAGTAATGACCATGATTCGCTCACGTAAACTCAGTTTCGCTAAATAATCAGCGACTTGCTCAATCCATTGATCCATTTTATATTGGGCTTTATCTATAATATTCATTATTGTATTTTCACCAATCCCAGCACCATGGAACCTTGGGTTTGGACATTGCCCAGTTCAGCTTTGAAACCTTGCTGATTTAGCTGTTCCACCAAAGTTTGCAATGAATCAGAAGACTTCGCTAGAAGGTCTAAATTAAGTGCTTTGCTGTCATATGCCACACGATTTGCCACAATTTGTTGCTGCATTAAAATCGGACCAATTCGACTAATCAATTGTAGCGCTTGAGTATCTGCAGATTGACTCATACGTAGATGACTCTCGAACATACTTTTTAGATTTTGCTCGGTCACTCGACTGCTTGCCCCAAACCATGACTTGTACTGATCCACTGCGACCAGCGCAGTTTCATCCGCTACTTTTTTGAGTTTCATCCACCGATTTAAGTCGAACACCAACTGAAGCATGATTAATGCAACACAAAGCGCCGCACATGCTTTCCAATAGCCTGAAATTCCACTATTTTGTGACTTCGCCTTAGGCAAGACATTAAAGGGATGCGATTTCGCTTTAGCTATAGGCTCAAAACGATAATCAAAGGATTCCCGCTGTTCGACAGACGCCACTTTAAACAACGTGACCGCTTGATCATCGGTTAATTCTGAATATAAATAACGTTCTGATTTAGGCAAGACATTTAAATACAACTCTAAATCATCGACGGAAGCACCCAGTAAAGCATCATGACGAACCAATAAATTATGATTGATATTGGCTAACACCATTTCACCCGACTTTGGCGTAGGCAAAACCATAAAATCTGGCAACAATGCAACCACTTTGACAGGAATCAAGGTTAATGCATGCTGCATCGTCAGTACGCGATTATTAGAAATACCCAAAATGATCAATTGATCTGGGGCTTGAAAATGCGATAACACTTTCATTTGATCAATGGGCTGAATCACGTATTCTTCAAGCAGATACTTTACACCCTCAACACCCAACTGTTTGTACTGGGTTTTACTCAAGCGCTGTTGAATGATTTGCACATCGCGGCTGGGGAAAAAGACGGTCGCCTCCTCCCCTTGATACGGTTTAATATCTTGAATTAACAACTCAAGTGTCGATGCCTGAATCCAGCTCTCGCCACGCGACCATTGCCAAACCCCATTGGCTTCGGGCATCCATAAATACAACATTAATCTTATTCTGCCGTGTTATTTATTTAAATTTATATGAATTTTAAACTGCGGGTATAAAGCATTTTCGCTGCGTCGACAGTCCATCGGCGATCACTGATTGCTCATAAACACGCGCTTCTGCCAAAGCAAAAGCATTGAAATATTCTGATGTTAAAATCTCTGCAATATGTGCCACCACATTCATATGGCAAACCACCACAATATTTTCAAAAGGCAATTGCGACAGCCACTCGACTGCAACTTTGGCATCATCTTCTGGCTTGATTTTGTCACAGATTATCACTTCCACATCTGGAAATAAACTTTGAATATGGCTTAAGGTTTCTTGTGCTCGGACTAAAGTGCTGACCACAAAAATATCGGGTTGCACATGATCTTTTAAATACCCTGCCGTTTGTCTGGCTTGCTGATGCCCTCGCGCTGTTAAATGGCGCTTAGCATCATTACCATCTAAAGCAGGTGATGCTTCACCATGTCGAACCAAAGTCAAATGCATGTGTACTTCCCTAAGGCTAAAAATTCCATCTTATCCACGCTTGATGACAGCTATCAGATCATTATTGGATAGTGTTTAAAAATATCACACTTTGTTATGTGGTAATACAAATTCCACGTCACTGCGATGTCCATTTTTCATTAAAGACACTGCAATATTTAAAGGAGGCGCACCTTCATAAATTACTTCATATAAAGCCGTGGTAATTGGCATATAAACATCTAACGCTTTAGCACGCGTATTGACTTGTACAATCGTATTAATCCCTTCTGCCGTTTGTCCAAGTTCCTTTGTGGCTTGCTCTAAACTTTTACCTGAACCTAGTGCAAACCCAATTTGATAATTACGACTTAATGGACTGTTACAGGTCGCAAATAAATCTCCAACTCCCGACAAGCCCAAAAAGGTTAAAGGATTTGCACCAAGCTTAACGGCAAAACGACTCATTTCTGCAAGTGCACGGGTCAAAATCATGCTTTTGGTGTTTTCACCCACTTTATAGGCTGCGGCCATGCCCATCGCCACTGCATAAATATTTTTAAGAGCGCCGCCAAGTTCTACCCCGTGTACATCATCACTACCGAAGACACGGAACAAAGCGCTATGTAAGGCCTGCTGCACAGCATATCTTACTAACTCTGACTCACTGGCAATCACAGTACCCGCAGGCATACCTGACATAATTTCTTTGGCTAAATTGGGGCCTGATAATACACCATAAGGGACTTCAGGCAATTCCGCGCGAATAATATCACTCATAAAGCTAAAGGTTTTTGCTTCCACACCTTTAGTTAACGAAACTACCGCTTGGGCACTAATAAAAGGCTTAATCTGCTGCAGAACATCACGAAAAGAATGACTTGGAATTGCGACCAAAATAATATCGCGATCACGCACTGCTTTTTCTAAATTTGATTCTGCTTTCAAGGTACTTTCGAGCGTGTAATCAGGTAAATAACGCTGATTAATCTGGGTTTGATTTATCTCATTGGCAATCGCTTCATCGCGAATCCAAATCATGGTGTCACAGCCATTTCGTGCTGCGATATTTGCCATGGCAGTACCGAAACTTCCACCACCCAACACTGTCACGCGTAACGCAGTTTTTTTATCTAAAACGACAGGCTGAACCAAATCCGTAAACTTTAATTCCGACATTATTTTTATCCCAAAAATCTTGATCTGTAAAAATCACGCATATCTACATCAACTTATTCAAGCATGCATAGCATCCTGAAATGATCTGTATCTGACTCATGTAGCGCTGGCTTGTAAATTAAGCCACTTTAATTTGCAAGCTTAATTCAATTCATCTGTTTGTATATTTTAGTTTTATTTCAGTTCATTCGCCTGCAAGTAGGTCACATAAGGTTGTGTATCAATTTCAGTACGAGGTGGAATCGCTTTAAATGCGGTGCCGACATAAATTATACCCGAAATCAAATCATGCTCTTGTAAACCGAGCTTACGCTTGAGTAGTTTCGATTCAACCACTACTCCACTTCTCCACATGGTTGAAAAACCTTGTGCCTGTAAAGACAATAAAAAGTTCTGTATAGCAGCACCAGAACTTAATGTTTGCTCGAAATCAGGAACTTTGGGATGTGATTGAAATCGCGTTACGGCCAACACCAAAAGTGGCGCTCGCAAAGGATGATGCTTCACACGCTCAATTTGTGCTTGTTCTTGCTCACCCAAATCGCGCACTGCTTCCATCATCAACTCACCAAAAAATTCCCGTTGCTCACCCTGCACCACAATAAAATGTGTCGGTTTTAAACGGTGGTGATCAGGTGCGACTAATGCAGCTTGAAACGCCTGTTCCAATTGAGCGACATTGGGTGAAGGTTCAATTAAATGTCCAATAGATTGACGCTGATGAATATTGTCATGAACTGCGTGTAAAGAAGAATCCGACATTGACCATTGATCTATTAAAAACTCATTGAGCTAAGCTTAGCATAAACCATGAAAATTACTCTAGCGAGATCTGGTCTGTTAGCATTACTGAATAAAATTCACATAAAAATCTGTTATGGCATCAATATTTATACAATTCCTTCAAATTTGATCGCGCTTGACCCTCTAGCATAGTCACAGCTAAACACCCCATTCCATGGCCAAAAATAAGTTGAGAATGACATGAATATGAAGCTTAACCTGAAAAAAAACTGTGTTATTGCAATGAGTCTGATGAGCGCTGTCTTATTTACAGCATGCGCCTCAAATCCGACTGAAACTTTAGCAATTCAAAAACCCAATAACCAATATGAAGTGTCAGGCCTAGGCAAATCTGCGGTCATCGCAAAGAACAACGCGATTCTCGCCGCAAACAAAACCTGTGGTAAAAATGCAGCACCCGTTTTGGTTGATGAAAAAACGGAATATAACGGTGCACTTAAAGGTGTATTGGATGAAAAAACTGGACAAATGGTCACTGCAGCAGCCAGCGTTTTAGGCTCCGTGATTGGAAAAAATACGGGCATTGAAAAAGACACAGACTATCAGTCTGTAATCACATTTACTTGTAATGTCACCAAATAATTTTAAAAGCTTTTATATAAGAGCCTTGAACTAAAATCCCTAAAATAAAAAAGTCCCGATTTGGGACTTTTTTATTATTTCACCCGATTAAATTAGGGCAAGATTCAGATCACTTTGATCAATAAATCATTGGATCAGAAAATTAACAGTATCCATCTAAACGAGTCAGTGGAATTTTTTGACCAATCGCTTTTTCAATTTCTGGTAAATAAAATGCATCATCTTCAGACAAGAAACTAATACTGACACCACTACTTCCAGCACGTCCTGTACGACCGATACGATGCACGTAGTCATCAGACTGTTCTGGCAAAGTAAAGTTAATCACGTGTGAAACATTGTCAACATGAATACCACGACCCGCGACATCTGTTGCGATCATAATGTTGTGCTGACCATTTTTAAACTGATCGAGCATTTTAATCCGCTTGTCTTGTGCGATTTCACCTGACAACATCACCACTTTATAGTTATCACGTTTCAAATGATCATAAAGCTTACGCACTTGATCACGACGATTGGCAAAAATCATGACTTTTTCAATCGGTTCATCACGTAGAATCTCTTCAAGCAAACGGTATTTGTCTGACTTTCCGACCACATAAACGCGTTGCTCTACATCTGCATTGGTTTTCTTTTCAGGTTCAATTTCGACCGTCACAGGTTCAAATAGCCATTGTTGTGCTAAGTTTAAAACATCGTAACTAAAAGTTGCAGAGAACATCAGGGTTTGACGCTGCTCTTTACGTGGTGAGAAACGCACGATGCGTTTAACCGATGGAATAAAGCCCATATCGAGCAATCGATCTGCTTCATCAATCACCAAAAATTCAATTTGATCGAGCCAAATTTCTTTTTGCTCAGTAAAATCAATTAATCGACCTGGAGTTGCCACAATAATGTCAGCATAACCTTGATCCAGTAATTTCTTTTGTTTGTCAAAATCGACACCACCGACCAATGTCACGACATTCAAACCTGAAAATTTGGTTAAATCTTTAGCATCATTTTCAATTTGAATTGCAAGTTCACGGGTTGGCGCTAAGATCAGTGCGCGTGGCTCACCACGAAAACGTGGCGTTTGAATTGGATTATTAAGTAAATCATTGATAATACTGACAAGGAAAGCGGCTGTTTTTCCTGTACCAGTTTGTGCACGTCCAATTGCATCATGCCCCGCCAAAGTATATTTCAATACTTTTTCTTGAATGGGGGTCATTTCTTTAAACCCTAAAGCATCTATCGCTTGCTTAAGTTGCGGATGTAAATTAAGGGTTTCGAAACCAGATGACATATATACGCGCTCGACGGTCAGTAATTTTTAAATTATAGCATTATAAACAAAAAACGCCCCAATTCATCAAAATTGGAGCGCCACCTCGTTTTAAATAAAACGTAGGATTAGTCTAAAGGCTGAACTTCTTCAGCTTGAAAACCTTTTTGACCTTGCACAACGCTGAATTCTACACGTTGACCGTCACGTAGTGAACGGTGTCCATCGCCTTGAATTGCACGGAAATGAACGAAAACATCATCACCGCCAGCGCGCTGAATGAAGCCAAAACCTTTAGTATCGTTAAACCACTTAACAACGCCTTGTTCACGAGCTGTCATAAGTAAATCCTCAGTTGGTAAGAAAAGGGATCACCCGGTGTTGCAAACAGCAGAGCAAACAAAGTTTCAAAACATTTTTGTATTTCAAAGCTTGTAATCATTCTGTAAAACTATTAACAAAATCCCGGTTATATCCATGAATACACAAGGCTTAGAGAAGGATAATTCCCTATCCAATCCTTAAGTACGCAACGAGCTTACCACGGGTAAAAAACAATTAATAGAGGTTTTTTCGCAATTTATTCAACAAATATTTGTATATTTATCACTCAAATAACAATACCGCTTTGCTTTAAGCTCAACTGAATGCAAAGATCACAAATATTTTGAGTTCGATCATACGAATTTGTTAGAATACAATTAATAACCGCTGTATTTTAGTGTAGACATGACCGCTCAAATTGAAATAGATGCGCTTGGAAAACCTTGCCCAATGCCTTTACTGTTGTTTAAAAAACAATTGAAGAAAAATCCATCGCCTCAAGCTTATCTATTGAAATCTTCTGACCCAAATAGTCAGCTGGATATCTTGCGCTATTGCCAAATACACAACTACAACTGTCAAATGATAGAAATTTCTAGCCATGAATTTCATTATATGATTGAATCTTAATTGAATTTTGGCTATTTTCAATTAAACTGATCATGTGTAAATAGAGAATATGTATTTACATTTCACTACCCAATTTTCCTTAATTATCGTGGGTATTCGAATTAAGATGAATCTATTGGTTTTATTACTATTGTCCGATAAGGAGTACTCATGACTGACAGCAGCAATCAATTGATGCCCCTGTCACTGTCTGCGCCTGGGGTGAATCTTGGTGCATATATTAGCACTGTAAATCAAATCCCGATTTTGACAGCCGAACAAGAAAAAGAGTTGGCTGACCGCTATTATTATGATCAAGATTTAGATGCAGCGAAAATGTTGGTGATGTCTCACCTACGTTTCGTGGTGCATATTGCACGCAGTTATGCAGGTTATGGCCTACCTCAAGGTGATTTGATTCAAGAAGGTAACCTAGGCTTAATGAAAGCCGTAAAACGTTTTGACCCGAATATGGGTGTGCGTTTGGTTTCGTTCGCCGTGCATTGGATCAAAGCAGAAATTCATGAATATGTCATCCGAAATTGGCGTATTGTTAAAATTGCTACCACAAAAGCACAGCGTAAACTGTTTTTTAACTTGCGTAGCTTAAAAAAATCTAGCAAAAAGTTAACATTAGCCGAAGCACAGTCCATTGCTCAAGATTTAAATGTCACGGCTGAGCAAGTGATTGAAATGGAAGGTCGTTTGACTGCTTATGATGCGGCATTTGAAGCACAAGGCGATGATGACGATGAAGGTTCAACCTATGTTGCACCCGCTCTGTATTTAGAAGATAACCGTTACGATCCAGCACGTTTGGCTGAAGAAGAGGATTACGAGCAACAAAGTACCTCTGCCCTGCATGCGGCGATGGGACAGCTTGATGATCGTTCGCGTAATATTTTGCAGCGTCGCTGGTTAGATGATGACAAGTCAACGTTGCATGAATTGGCTGCTGAATATAACGTTTCTGCTGAGCGTATTCGTCAGCTTGAAAAAAATGCCATGGACAAAATTAAAGTTGCGATGTCATCCAATTAAGCTATGCAACTCGTATATGTGCTCTTTACTTTCTCGCAAAATTAAAATGTTTAAGCGAAATATATCGACATAATCAAACAACCATTAAAAAAGGGCGAATGCCCTTTTTTAATGCCCGTAATTTCTCTATATTTTCGTCACTCAACTGCCAATATAGCGCTTAAAATGTGCTAAGGTTAGGCGCGAAATTATGCATGCGGGGCCCTCTATGTGGATAGCAATTTCAGCTTTGAATTTAGCATTTGCCGTCATGCTCGGTGCATTTGGCGCACATGGCATGAAAGCACGTGCGACTGAGGCGCAATTGGGTTGGTGGAATACTGCAACTGACTATTTCTTTTATCATGCACTTGGGCTTTTAGCTCTTGCAATCATGGCTAAAGTTATTCCTATGTTGCCCATTAAGCTGAGTTTTATTCTGATGCAACTGGGTATTTTATTGTTTTGTGGATCGCTCTATATCATGGCGCTTGGATTACCGCGTGGCTTGGGTGCGATTACCCCGATTGGTGGTGCCTTCATGATTGCAGCATGGTTGGTTCTGGCATGGAATGCCTTTAAATTTGCACGCTAAATGTGAGTAGAAAGATTAAATATGAAAATTTATTTAAACGGCGAAATGAGTATAACAAACAGTCGAAATTTATTAGAACTGATCCAAGAACTCTCACTCGATGGTAAACGCTTTGCTGTAGAGAAAAATGAAATGATCGTTTCGAAAAGCAAATTACAAGAGACCCCCCTATTAGATTCAGATCGTATTGAAATTATTCATGCTGTCGGTGGCGGCTAACAACGGAGCACTCATGGAAGATACCCCTCTTATAATTGGTTCACGATCTTTTCAATCGCGTTTGCTTGTGGGTACGGGCAAATACAAAGACTTGATCGAAACAGATTTAGCGATTCAAGCCAGCGGTGCTGAGATTGTGACCGTGGCGATTCGCCGAGTGAATATTGGTCAAGATCCGAATCAGCCCAATCTTTTATCTGTAATTCCACCTGAGAAATACACCATTTTGCCCAATACTGCGGGATGTTTTGACGCAAACAGTGCCGTGCGTACTTGCATGTTGGCGCGAGAATTACTCGATGGGCATAATCTCGTGAAACTTGAAGTGTTAGGCGATGAAAAAACACTTTATCCCAATATTATAGATACGCTCAAAGCTGCACGCATTTTGGTGGATGATGGCTTTGAAGTCATGGTCTATACTTCAGATGATCCTATTGTAGCTCAAGAACTAGAAAGCATGGGTTGTGTGGCGATTATGCCTTTGGGAAGCCTGATTGGTTCTGGATTGGGAATTTTAAATCCGCACACTATTTCAATTATTAAAGAAAATGCCAAAGTGCCTGTATTGGTCGATGCTGGTGTAGGAACGGCGAGTGATGCAGCGATTGCGATGGAATTGGGCTGTGATGGTGTACTCATGAACACAGCCATTGCCGCAGCTCAAAATCCCATTCTCATGGCATCTGCCATGAAAAATGCCGTTCAAGCGGGTCGTGAAGCGTATTTGGCGGGTCGTATGCCTCGTAAACATATGGCAAATGCCAGCTCACCTGAAACTGGATATTTTTTTAAGTAATCTGATTTAATCATTTAATATTCAAGATATACCCAAAAGCCCCGTTTAATCACAGGGCTTTTACTATGGGCTTGCTATACTTTAGAGATTAAGATCTAGTGAATAGAGGATCTAAAATTCTAATTTTGACTTCTGCAACCAGATCTTGTATCGCCTGTGTATGGGCTAACATATGTGGTGTCTGCATATGCGCTTCAAGCTGTTCTATCGATTCCCATTTTTCATACATGACCAAAGAATTTGGCACTTTATTTTGTATCGGACTTTGTAGCACGCTATCGCTCAAAAGCTCATAACCATAGCATCCATCTTCATTCAGTACGGCTGGTATAAGCTGCTGAATGCGCTCTAATACACTTTTAAATGCACTATCTGAAACTAAATTAATTTCTGCAATGACAGTCAACATTTGAGGCTTCCTTACTGAGAAAATTGATTGATGAGATGTTGCTGATATTCTTCTTTGTAACGCGCAACGTCAGGTGTTTTAATCACATCATTGGCAATAAATGTGTTTAAAGATTGCATACCTAAAAATTGATTGGCTTTATGAAATGCCAAATACACACCATCTACTCCCACACCATGAAAGAAATCATCTTGGTCAGTAAATGCTTGCATAGGTGCATTCCATGTCAAAGACAACATATATTTTTTGTCATGAATAAGACCACCTGATCCATATCTTTTTGAAGCATCAGCACGTGAACGACCATCATTGGCATAGAGTGTGCCATGTCCTTCGGTAAAGACTTCATCAATATATTTTTTGACCGTCCAAGGTGCTCCCATCCACCAACCAGGCATCTGGTAAATCACCACATCTGCCCACACATACTTTTGAACTTCTTGCTGTATATCATAATCATCATCTGTACGTGTAATTTTAACCTCATGCCCCAAATCAGTTAAAATCTGTTCTGCTTGAGCAGTTAAGGTATTATTCAGATCACCTTTTGAGTGCGCAAACGCTTTTGCACCATTGATGATTAAGATATGACTCATGTGTATTCCGTATATATATTTGCTTGAAGCGAATATAACAAAAGTATTTACTGATAAATATTCATAAATAAGCAATATATAATTGACTAATAATCAATAATAAAAATATAGAAGTACTTTAAAAAAAGAGCACTTACGAGCTCTTTTTAAATGTCATCGTTTACATTTAAGGCATCAAACCTTCATCACGCATAGCAATTTGAACAGACTGACGTGCCGCCACTTTATCTCTGATATTATTGACATGCGTATAAGGGCTTAAATCATGTTGAATAAGATTCGACCAATTGGTCAGTACAAACAGATACGCATCAGCTGGACCAAAATTATCATCAACCAAATAATCATTGTCTGAATCTGCAATAGCTTGATCAATATATTTCAACAAGCGATCAATTTCAGCATAAGCTTTTTCTTTGGCTGTTGCATCAAGAGGTGCACCAAAGAATACCGCATAAGCGTCGTGTAGCTCTGAATTTAGATAACCTAACCATTCGAGTACCTTGGCACGACCCAAACCTGAAGGCGGAATCAAGTCTTGCTTGGGATCATGCTGCGCTAAAAAAGGCAGAATTGCGACATTTTCAGTCAAAATCAGCCCTGGATTAATTTCGAGTGCGGGCACGTAACCTTTTGGATTGATAGAGTAGTAATCCACATCTTTTTCAGTTTTATGGGTTTTTAAATCGACACGTACAAGGTCAAAATCTACGTTAATTTCATTTAAAATAATGTGTGCGGCCAGTGAACATGCACCTGGCGAATAATACAACTTCATAATTGATCCTTGTTATTAAATTAGGGTGATTGGGTTGGAGCGATGTGATTACCGTCATTCAATGTCAGAATATTTAAACTCATCCTCAGCGCTTTGTATTTTAAAAATACGTTCTACACGACTGTAAGTTATTCACCGTTCTACAGCTCAACTTCGTGTTGACAACGTATTTCCCTGTGTTGAATATTCAACAGATTCATTTATTTTTCAAGCGAAAATACCTGATTTATTGCTACGATTTGTTTTAACATAGCCCACTTTTAAAACACCTTAAAAGGTTCTGCGTGATTAGTCTGAAGAAAGAAGAATGGTTTTCAAATATCCGGGCCGATGTGCTTGCAGGGCTGGTAGTCGGCTTGGCATTGATTCCAGAATCTATTGCTTTTTCAGCGATCGCAGGGGTCGATCCTCAAGTTGGGCTTTATGCCTCGTTCTGTATTGCGGTCACTATTGCTTTTTTTGGTGGTCGAACCGCCATGATTTCAGCTGCCACAGGTGCCATGGCATTGCTGATGATTACCTTGGTGAAAGATCACGGTCTACAGTATTTATTTGCAACGACAGTATTAACCGGCATCATTCAAATGATCGCAGGATACTTTAAAGTCGCAAAACTCATGCGTTTTGTTTCACAGTCCGTGGTCTATGGATTTGTAAATGCATTGGCGATTTTGATTTTTGCAGCGCAATTACCAGAACTTCTGCGCATGGATACCCATGCGTATTTATTCTTGGCACTGGGCTTAGTCATTGTTTATGTATTTCCCTACATTCCTAAAATTGGCAAATTAATTCCCTCCCCTTTGATTTGTATTGTGGTGCTGAGTGTCATTGCTTTACTACTGGGTTCAGATATGCGTACAGTGAGTGACTTGGGTCAATTTCCAGATACTTTGCCAATCTTCTTAATTCCAGATATTCCCCTAAACTTTGAAAGCTTTAAAATTATTTTTCCTTATGCAATAACGTTAGCGACGGTAGGTTTACTTGAAACCATGATGACCACAACTATAGTGAATGAAGTGACAGGGACTGAAGCTGATCGTCATCAAGAATGTCGCGGACAAGGGATTGCCAATATTGCCAGTGGTTTTATGGGCGGTATGGCTGGCTGTGCCATGATTGGTCAATCGATTATTAATGTCACTTCAGGTGCGCGCACCCGTTTATCCACATTAGTGGCGGGTGTATTTTTGCTGTGCTTGGTGGTATTTCTAAAAGACTGGCTCGCGTATATTCCTATGGCAGCCCTCGTTGCGATTATGATCATGGTTGCATTCACCACTTTCAATTGGGATTCAATCAAAAATTTTAATAAACATCCTAAACAGAGCAATATCGTGATGCTCACGGTAGTGATTATTGTCCTTACAACTCATAATTTAGCTTTGGGTGTACTTGCTGGCGTTTTACTATCGGCATTATTTTTGGTGAATAAACTTGAGCGTGAAGTGAAAGTTCAAGCTGAATTAGAGGGCAGTAAACGAATCTATGTGATTAAAGGTCAGATTTTTTTTAGCAGTTCTGAAAAATTTTATCAATTTTTTGATTTTAACGAACCGATTACAGTGGTTGAAATTGATCTTAGTCAAGCTCATATTTGGGACATTACTTCTGTGAATATGCTGGCCAATGTCGTAGCTAAATTCGAAGCCCATCATATTCAAGTCGAATTGGTCGGAGTCAACCAAGCCAGTTCTACCTTGATTGATAAAGTGCTTTAAAGCAGTGATAAAAAAGCCAGATCATCACTGGCTTTTTGCCTCTAATTTTTGGATTGTATTTTATAATGTTCCCAAACTAAAACGCCACAACACACCAACTAGTGCACTCAGACTGCTTTCAGTACTGCCATTTTATAGACAGACTCTTTAAATGAAGAAAATCGCCTGAAAAGCCCTAAAAAATTTGACTTGAATGACTGAGCACTTAAAATACCGCATTCAAATTTTATTTCATTTGCCAAAATTATGTCGAACGAACCATTAGACCCGCAAGTTGTAGAATTAGACAACTTGAACGAGCATCGCGAAATTGTCACCTTCATGCGCCGTTCATCTCCTTTGAATACTTCACAACGTGCTGCGCTTGAACAATATGGTCACTTAATTTTGGAATATCCTGTTGGTGACTTGCGCCAACATTTTGAACATCCAGAGCGCCCGCTCACCGTTGAAATTGGTTTTGGTATGGGTCGTTCGCTAGTGCTTATGGCAAAAGCCAATCCTGAGCGTAACTTTGTGGGAATCGAAGTTCATATTCCGGGTATTGCGCAATGTGTCTATGAAGCAGGCATGGCAGAAGTGACAAATTTACGTTTACTCGATGCAGATGCGATTCAAGTACTACGTGAAATGCCAGATAATAGTATCAATGCGATTCAGCTGTATTTTCCTGATCCGTGGCAGAAAAAACGTCATTTCAAACGTCGCTTTGTGTCGCATGACCGTATGCCATTGGTTGAGCAAAAACTGGAAATGGGCGGAACCTTCCACTCAGCGACCGATTGGGAACCGTATGCAGAGTGGATGCTTGATGTTCTGGATAATCGTCCAAATCTTGAAAATTTGGCAGGTAAAGGCAACAGTTACCCGCGTCCAGATTGGCGTCCACAGACCAAATTTGAACGTCGCGGCTTAGAAGAAGGTCATAAAATTAATGACTTTTACTTCAAGAAAATTAATTAGTTTGATGTGTATAGACTAATTTGAAAAAAGAGCCTCCACTTGAGGCTCTTTTTTATTGTTTAACATCCTAAAGACTTTAGTCGCCTTGTCTTTGCATAATCTGCTGACTCATCAACGTATATACATCTTTTAAATCAGCCCGATCAACAGACATCAGCATTTGCTCATGCAGCGTTAAAATATTTTGATCATTCCGCATAGCAGGACCCGTTTGCATTTGCTTCGGATCATTCTGCGTGGCTTTATGTGCAGTCTCTATGATCAGCGGATAGAGCAAGCTAAAATCCACCTGCTTTGCATCAACGACCTGCTTTGCCATGTCATAACAGTAGTTAGTGAAATTACAGGCAAACACCGCAGCCAAATGCAAACTTAAGCGCTGGGTAGAATCATAGAGGTAAACTCGTTGGCTCAAATCTTCAGCCAATTTCTTTAATAGGTTTAAATCTTCGGGTCGCACAGCTTCAATGAACAGTGGTGTATTGGTCCAATCCACTTCTCGATCAAAACTAAAGCTTTGCAGCGGATAAAATACACCAGCGTTTGCATGATGCTTGGTTAAAACCTGCAAATGGGTACTGCCAGAAGTATGCACGATCAAAACATTGGGCAAAAAAGTTGAGATTGTTTCAATCACAGTCGAAATTGCTTGATCATTGATAGCAATGATCAGCAAATCAATCTGTGCATTGAGTTTTTGCAAGTCATTAATTGCTTCAGCATTGACCAGATTTGCCAAAATGGATGCATTACTAAAATTTCGGCTAAAGACCTGCACAATATCATGTCGCTCTCTCAAGGCTTGAGCCAAATGAGTCGCCACCCGTCCTGCACCAATAAGGCTGATTCGCATGCTACATAATCCATTTTATTTTTGTTAGCATGCCAATATAAAAGGGACGAATCAATTCGTCCCTTAAATTTAAGTTTTAAATATCACCTTATGAACAACTTGTGTTGATTAATTAAACACATTATTTAGATAGACAATACGTTCATTGGTTCTTTGAATAAAGCATTTGTTATATTGCATGTCTGCATTTTGAGCATGCATGGACTCATCCCAATAATCTACTTGCTTTTGGTAGGTCTCACGATCATTCTCATCAACTTGATAAACACGTTTTTGTGAAATCACTTTACAATCAACATCACGTTTTTCAAACCAATCCGACTGGTCTTGTTGCAACTGAGTCTTTTGCTCATCGCTAAATCGATCCCAAGTTTGGTTCAAACGCTCAACCACTTTTTTCTTGTCACCATCCAGTTCTTTGTTACGAATATTCATTGCTTTTAAAGCCAATTCGGTCTGCGCTGCGTCTTTAACACTACTTTCCGTTTGAAGCTCCCGTATTTCTTCATTTTCTTTCACATACGCTTCATATTGCACAGCCTTTGTCGTAATAAAGACCACCGCTTTAATAACTTCATTTTGATGATCTGCATTTAAGCTAAAACCTTCTTTGTCAGTTTTAATCACATCAAATTTAAAGTTGCCTTTGACCAAATCGTTCTCAATACTCAAGGGTGCTTCACGCGCTTCTAAATAATCATTTAGAGTTGAGTAATGATTATCTTCGCCATCACAGTCTTCACAGCGCTCACCTTGCTCCAAATAGGCATTTTCAGCACGTTTTTGTAAGCCTTTCGGGAAGTTCACCACCAGTTGACCTTCACATTCTAATTGTGATGTCGCTTTTGGATCTTGCGTAATGGTTCTAATATTTTTAATGTCGAATTTTAACCCATCATTAATGGTCTTCAGTAAAGCTTCATCTGCCGTATAGTATTTGGAGCTTCTTAAACTTTTATCGAGTTCTTTCAGATATTCTGATTTTAGAAAGCCTTGCAAATCTTTGATGTGATCTTGATTGGTACAGCTCCACTCAGCATCTTGTGTCTGTACAGTCTCATCTTTTTTCTGTTTAAATTGATCGCATGCAGCCAAGAACATACTGCTTGCCAATACACTGATAAACAATGCTTTATTCATTTTATCAACCTTATTTTCATTATTTTATACATGATCTGAGCATGCATTATTTATTTTTTTACAGATTAAATCAATAAAACCTCAACATTTGAGGCTTTATTGAATAGGTTTTAAAGATAAAATTTAAGTTTTAACGATCAGGCGAATACATTAATTCACTTTTTCTACACCTTCAGGGCTTACTTCTCGCTCAACACCCGTCTCAGTATTGGTCACAGAAAATTCAATACGGCGATTTTTAAATTTTCCTTCCTCGGTCGCATTGTCAGCCACTGGGTTTTCTTGACCATGACCTTCCGCCTTGAGTTTACTCGGATCAACCCCTTTGGAAATCAGATAATCCACCACAGCCTGCGCACGTTGCTGAGACAAGGTTTTATTACTCTCAGCATTACCCACCGCATCTGTAAAGCCTTTCACCGTCAGTTGAACATTGGGTACACGATTCATCAGTGCTGCAGCCTGATCCAGTACAGATTTATTGGCATCTGGAATCTCATTTGAAGCAGTTGCGAAATTGATAATCTGTAAATTCAATGCGGTTGCAATATCAAGCGGTTTAACTTGTTCTGGATTAATATTTGCTAGTGCTTTTTCAGCATCACTAATACTGCTGTTCACCGCTTGGCTCATATCTACCGCTTGTTGAACATTCACATTGACGTTTGGTACCAACGGTTTAATTTGTGCAGCTAAATTTTGCAGGGCTGCTGCGTCAGTGCCTTGTAGTGCAATTTCACTGCCCGTCCACGTCAAAGTCGCATTCGGTACACCTTTGAGTAATTTTAAAATACTGGATAATCCATTTTGATCGATCAATTCTGCATGATACTGCTGACTTGAATCGACTCCACAACCAATCGGATGATTAAACAGCTGTTTAACTTCATTTTGAATAATATCGGTAAAAGTTGGATTTCCTATACGTGCTTGACATGTCACCAAGCTTCCAGTGGCATCTGTACTTAACTGGAAAAATGCAGGTTGTGCATTGGCATTGCTCATAGCAGGCTGTTCATTGGTGGCAACCACCTGCTCTTTGTTATTGCAATAACGTAAGAATAGACCCACCAATATGGCCAAGATCACCAACGCAATTAGGGGCAACCATAAACCAGATTTTTCTTTTTCAGGTTCAGGTGGCTGATTGTAATGTGTTGATGGCGCAACATGTGATGGTGTTACAGTCGCCGTAGGTTCAGCGACTCTACTGGATGCAAAAGCACCCGTTGCAGCACCAGCGCCCAAACCACCCAGAATAGAGGTTGCCCAAAGTGGCAATGCGGAAGTAATAGACTCTTTATGCTGCTCTAAATAATGTGCAATCGTTTGATCATCATTACTGCCAGCTAAATCTTCTAACGCCCCTACCGTAGGTGCAATGGAATGATTAAGTAGAGATTCTGTTTCTTCTTTGGGTAGTGTCTGCCCTACCGCTTCAATTAAATTAGTTTTCGCCAAGCTGTCATTTGGAAATAAATCTGCAATTCTTGGGTTTAAATTGCTTTGTAACATTGAAATTAAATTGGGATTATTTTTCAGTAAAGACAATAAAATAGGAATAAAACTAGACAAAACAGCGGTTTTCTCACCAAATAGACTGGCATTTTGATGCACTGAATCTTGATTTAAAACAATGGGGATCACACGGTCTTTTAATATTTGTACTAAATCCATGCTGAGTACTCCTGTTATTGGATCATATTTGTTTTTTGTTATTACGCACATCCATACTAAAAGTTATTAAAGCACAGGTTCATTATATTTATGTATATTTTTAAATCTACAAAAAATCGACCATCCTCGGTTTTCTGACAGTCATTAAAAAAGTCAGCCGAAGCTGACTTTTTAGATTGATCGCTCACTAAAATGACGCAATAAAAACACGTTCTACTTTACCTTTAACCGAGGCACCCAATAACGGCGTATTTTTACCTTGAGATAAAATGGTGTCTTTTGCCACCGTCCATTTATATGTTGGATCTAGCAGAACCCAACCCGATTCCACTTGCCAGCGCTCGAACATTTGTGCGACACGCGCGGGTGCAAGGGTCACTTTTTCAACCCATTCAAGCGGCTCAAATAAACCTTCTTCAATCAGTTGAATACCTAAGGGAACATAGGTATCAAAAGCGCTTATTCCAGGCGTAGTTTCAGCAAATGGGGCAAGTTTGGCCGAACTACTTAAGGGTTCATGATGCGTACAAATCGCATCAATTACACCGTCTTTCAAGGCTTGACGAAGAGTATTTTTATCTTGTTCTGAACGCAGTGGCGGGCGGACATGCGCAAGTGAATTAAACCCATCAATTAACTGTTCTGTTAAATGTAACTGATGCATCGCCACATCACAGGTCACATTCAAGCCTTTGTCTTTTGCAATTTTGATCAAGTCTACAGATGCACCACAGGATAAAAGACCAAAATGTGCGCGAACACCTGTGACCTCCACCATCAATAAATATTTTGCAATGGCAATGGTTTCCGCCAAAGCGGGAATCATGGGTAAGCCTTGTCGTGATGCAATAAAACCTTCGTGTACACAGCCATCTTTGGCAATTTGAGGCTCTTCTGCATAAAACACCACGGTCATGTTGACACCAGCAGCATATTCAAGCGTCCGAAGCACCACATCATCATCGGCAAATGGTGCATTGGCATTCGACACCGCAGTACATCCACCTTTCTTTAAGCCTGCCATATTGGCGGGCTGTTGACCCTTTAAACCTTGGGTCTGCGCACCAATGACTTCCAGATAAATACCGCCATCAAGCTTGGCTTTTTCAACCAATCCATGAATCAATGCGCCATTGTCTTGTACAATCGGTTTTGAATCTGGCGGTGTATACACATGTAATATGCCATTTTCACGTGCAGCACGTCCCTCAGATTTAAGCGTGCCATGTTGCTGTTGACCCGGTTCACGCAACCGCGCACATAAATCCACCATGGTAGGCATTAGCCATTTGCCTTGACCATCGATAGTCTCTAATACATCTTGGGATTCAGGAACTAATTTTCCATGTTCGATATAGACGGTTTGTATACTGTCCGTTTTTTGAATCGGATCAAGAACGCGGACATTTTCAATTTTAACAATAGCCATGACTTCTTCCTTAACCCGCAATCGCTTCAATTAAACCTTGTTCAATCAATTGACCTTGCATTGATAACGCCAAAACTGCCATACGCACTGCAATACCATTGGTGACTTGATTCAATATGACGGCTTGTGGGCCATCTGCAATACTTGAATCAATTTCAACTCCGCGGTTCATCGGTCCAGGATGCATCACGATGCAATCAGGTTTTGCCATCGCAAGACGCTCTTTATTCAGGCCGTACATTTTATAAAATTCAGCTTGAGATGCCAGTGCTGGTGAATCAATACGTTCATTTTGAATACGTAAGGTAATAATCACATCACAGTCCTGAATGCCCGCTTCCATATTATTGAATAAGCGAACATTATCGCCATATTCGGCAAAACCATAAGGCAGCAACGTATTCGGAGCAATGACACGGATGTCATTACAGCCCAAAGTTTGTAGTGCAGCAACATCGGAGCGTGCAACGCGTGAATGCTTAATATCGCCAATAATCGCAACACTCATGTCTTCAAATTTCTTATTGGTTTCACGGCGAATGGTCAGCATATCCAGCATCGCTTGCGTTGGATGTGCATGACGGCCATCGCCTGCATTGATAATCGCGACATTGGGACATACAGTTTGCGCGATAAAATGTGCAGCCCCTGACGATGAATGGCGCACTACAAAAATATCCGCTGCCATCGCTTCTAAATTCCACAAGGTATCTCGTAAGGTTTCACCTTTTGAGGTACTTGAGCGGGCAATATCGATATTTAAAACATTTGCTGAAAGTCGCTTTGCAGCAGCTTCGAAAGTCGTTCTGGTACGGGTTGAGTTTTCAAAAAAAAGATTCATCACGGTACGCCCTTCTAGCAGTGGCGTCGTAATCAGTTGGTTTTGATTGTTAAAAAATGAATTGGCTGTGTCTAATATTTTTGTCAGCGTTTCTTTGGAAAGACCTTCAATGGTCAGAAAATGTTTTAAGTTACCATCTCGATTGAGTTGAATCTGGCTCGGGGTGTGTAATGCCGCCAAGTGCATGAGAGATTCCTTATACGTTAAGTCGACGTATTATACAGACTTTGATTGCTATTGGCAGTGGATATTTAAGCTGATTGGCTCAATAATATTCAAAATAAAATAGATTTAAATAGAATTTAAATTTAAATTACAGATACTTAATTTAAACAAAATATACTCTATTTCTTCATGTATTGGTTAAACCTCCCCTTTTCTCAGGATCTTTTAAGAAATCTAAACTTCATCTGATTCGTGTGTTAAAACAAAAAAATCATATAAGGCTTCGAATGCATTTTTAGTTCAGTATTTATTGATGACGCGACCAATGAATCTGTTCTTTTATGTCTACGCAACATCGACATTTAAAACATGCACCACCGCTGTACTGTTCCATTAACGTAAAGCACCAATATAGTGATGGGAAACTTGTTCCTTATAGATTTCTTCTGGGCTAGGTTCATGGTTATAAATTTCAGCCCCTTGATCTTCCAATTGCGGCGTATGTTGAAATGCATCCAAAGACTCTAGATTTAGTAATCGTGTCAGTCGTTCAGCGAGTTCGATAAGTGCTTTATCCTGTGTCTGTTCCACCAATTGAATCACATGCTTGGCATAGTCTGGATTTTCGGTTAGATACATCACATCAATCACTCGACTCGACGTTCTTCTTAATCGTGTATACATCAAGCTCGCTATAGAGAAAACATCTGAAAAATTTTCTAAATCTTGATTTGCATGCTGATTCAATTTAATTCCCCTCAATTATCCAATATAAGCACATTCATTTTATTCAAACCTATACCAATGAATTTAAATAAAATTTTTATTAATATTTCATATTTAAACTTTAGCAATTTTCATACCATTCTTTATTTATCATTAAAGTGAAGTCTCTATCATCCTTTGTTTTGATCATCTTCATCTGTCATGTGCGCTTTAGAACAGTTCTTGAATTTTGATCTACGTTGTTTATTTCCCGCTAGCACACAGCATCTTAAAAATAAATTGAATAATGCGTGCTTATTTTGAAGGATATGAATCTAAATTTGAGAGATAGGCCGTCTTTGTAAAATATAGCCCACTAAAATTACGTTACAGGCTTGGGTTGTTAAAGCTTTCATCGGCAAAATACGTTAAAATACGAGATTGCTTGTTTGCTTTTGGAAATTTTAATGAATTCGAAACCACGTCTTTCTACATATTGGGTTACATGTGCAGATGGGCTTGAAACCTTACTTCAAGAAGAAATTGAAGCTTTAGGTATTCAAAACATCGAACGGTTCCCTGGACGTTTAGTTTTCAAAGGCACGCTCGAAAATGCATACCGCGTTTGTATGTGGTCACGTTTAGCTTCTCGCGTTCTGACCCCCATTCATACGCATGAAATTGAATTCAGTCATGACGCGCGTGATGTTGCTGAAGAATTGTATGAAGGTGCAAATAGCTTTGACTGGTCACTGATTTTTGCCCCACAAAGTACTTTTGCAGTTCGCTTACATATCGAACGTGAAATTAAAGTCAATAGTTTGTTTGCGACCTTGCGCGTGAAAGATGGTGTAGTCGACTCATTTATGGAAGCTGTGGGCAAACGCCCAAGCATCGATATTAAACAACCCGAAATCACTCTTTATGTGCTTGCAGGTAAGACTGAACACACTTACTGCCTAGATTTGTCTGGTGATTCTTTGCACAAGCGTGGCTATCGTCATTATATGACGGATGCGCCAATCAAAGAAAATTTGGCAGCTGCCATTTTACGCCGTGTAAAATTACAAGATATTCGCCCAGATATTATTCTTGACCCAATGTGTGGTTCAGGGACATTTATCATTGAATCACTCATGATGTTGACTGATCGTGCGCCAGGTCTTGTGCGTCGCTTCGGTTTTAATGGCTGGAACGGTCATGATCATGAGCTTTGGATGGCAATCAAAGGTGAAGCCGCTGAACGTCATAAAGTCGCGCTCGAGCAACCCCTTCCACGATTCTATGCCTACGATGCAGATTGGGAAGCCGTTAAAGCCACCAAAGAGAACATTAAAGCGGCTGGATTCAGCAGTATTTTAGATCAGATTCAAATTGAAGAACGTACCCTTGCAGATTGGCCAGATTTCCAAGCTGAAGGTAAAACCGCAATTGTAGTAACAAACCCGCCATATGGTGAACGTTTAGGCGACAAAGTTTCTAGCCGTGCTTTTTACTTAGGTTTATCAGGTTTGTTGCAAAAGCATTTCCCAAATCAAACCGCAGCCATTATTGCAGCTCAAATTGAACAGGCCGATGTCCTTGCAATTTTAGATCCGCAAACCTTACGTTTGATGAATGGTAAATTGCCGATTTACATCCGTTCAGGTGTAATTAAAGCTGCGCCTGTATCTAAACCATTCTTGGCAGATTGGCAGCCGCAACAATTTGAAAAAATTGAAGGTGCTGAAGACTTTACCAACCGTTTGCAAAAGAATATGCAAAATTTGAAAAAATGGGCTGTTAAAGAAAATATTTACTGTTTACGTATTTATGATGCCGATCTACCTGATTTTAACGTTGCTGTAGACTTATATGGCGATCGTTTACACGTTCAAGAATACGCACCACCTAAAATTATTGATCCTGAAAAAGCCAAAAAACGTTTCAACTTGGCTTTGCAAGCGATTCGTTCAGTCACAGGTTTGGGTCGTGATGCGATCTTTATCAAAACTCGTGCACGTCAAGAAGGTAAAACCCAGTACACCAAACAAAGTACAGCGTCTAAACGTTTTATCGTGCAAGAAGGCAAAGCTAAAATTTTAGTGAATCTAACCGATTATCTCGATACTGGCTTGTTCTTAGACCATCGTCAAATGCGTCTACGCATTGCGCAAGAAGCGAAAGGTAAACACTTCCTGAACTTGTATAGCTACACCTCTACTGCAAGTTTACACGCTGCTCTAGGTGGCGCGGCAAGTACCACCAGTGTCGATTTATCCAATACCTACCTGAACTGGTCCAAAGAAAACTATGTGCTGAATGGTTTGACTGTTGATCATGCAGATCAGCAGCATCAATTCTTCTCAAGTGACTGTTTCGAATGGTTAAAAGAAGGTCATGAGCAATACGACTTGATCTTTATTGATCCGCCAACCTTCTCAAACTCTAAAAAATTCCATGGTACTTTTGACATTCAACGTGATCATTTATCTTTGCTTAAACGTGCAATGAACCGTTTAACCACGGGTGGCACGCTGTATTTCTCCAATAACTACCGTGGATTCGAATTGGATGATGAAATCAAAGCCTTCTATGACATTGAAGAATTGACCAGTGAAACCATTGGGCCTGACTTTAAGCGTAATACCAGAATTCACCGTTCTTGGAAAATTAAGCACTTAGAAGCTTAATTCTCATCTCCCAAAAATAACATGAAGGCTCTAATTATT
>CAZOGM010000002.1:6771-12296 GCA_964579445.1 uncultured Acinetobacter sp. | reverse complement strand
ATGACTTCCAATCTGCACATTTTTATTGCCATATTCTACGTTATAACTCACATTTCACTGTTTTTCAGGAAAAAATTCGTGTTTTTCTACTCGCATGAGTGGATCAGGATCTGTCTTTCTTTTAATTTCATAGTCTGATGCAGCATGTGCTTCCAATATGTCTTTCTTGATCTGTTTGGCATTCACTTGAGCCTTATTTTGCTGTAACTGAAGCTGTTGCTCTAGATTAAGCTCTACGTCAGTTTTGACTTTTATAATGACTTCTGGTGTCACTTTTTGCAGCTGATCCGTTTGCTCTGCCAAGTTATTGTCATCTAAAATTTCGTTTGCATAAGAAAAACCATTCAAACTCATGAGAATCGAGAGCATTATCATATTTCTAAACCGCAGTCCCTGTTCAAACAACTGTCTATTATCCATGACGAAAAACTTAATTTATTTTAATTATCTCTAGAAACTAACGATTTCGTTTATTCAGTTCAACTACATAAAATATTTTCAGACAATTGGTCAAATCACGCCCAAAACCTAGATCATTCAACTGAATACTGATCGATATCTTGAAGTGTCTAGTATTTCATTTCTCATTTATTTTTGCATAAAAAACCCAGCCGAAGCTGGGTTTTTGGGTATAACTTTTTAATTAACTCAGTTTCACTTTTTCAAAACTGAGCTTGCCATCTTGACTATCTATCACAATGGTATCGCCAGGAACAAACTCACCTGCCAATAGTTTTTGCGCCAAGCTATTTTCAACTTGTTGCTGAATGGCACGTTTCAAAGGACGCGCACCATAGATGGGATCAAAACCTGCATCGATCAATTGATCAAATGCACCATCTTCTACTCTTAGACCCAGCTCACGCTCTGCCAAACGTTCACGTAAACGGTTCAACTGAATATCGGCAATACCGCGAATTTGAAGTTTTTTCAGTGAGTGGAACACCACCAATTCATCGATACGGTTAATAAACTCTGGGCGGAAATGTTCAGATACCGCATTCATCACTACAGCCCGTACATCTGATTCGCTTGCGGCATCACCTAACTCACGTACATCGTTTGAGCCTAAGTTTGAAGTCATCACAATGACGGTGTTTTTAAAGTCGATGGTGCGACCTTGCGAATCGGTCAAACGACCATCATCAAGCACTTGCAGCAGAATATTAAATACATCTGGATGCGCTTTTTCCACTTCATCAAACAACACGACGCTATATGGCTTACGGCGCACAGCTTCCGTCAACACACCGCCTTCCTCGTAACCCACATAACCTGGAGGTGCGCCCACCAAACGGCTGACAGAATGCTTTTCCATGAATTCAGACATATCAATTCGAATCATGGCATCATCACTATCAAACAAGAAGTTTGCTAATGCTTTGGTCAGCTCTGTTTTACCGACACCTGTAGGTCCTAAAAATAAGAATGAACCACTTGGACGGTTTGGATCAGAGAGTCCCGCACGTGAACGACGAACCGCATTGGAGACTGCAATTACTGCTTCATCTTGCCCGACCACACGGTTATGCAAGAATGACTCCATTTGAAGTAGCTTCTCACGCTCACCTTGTAGCATTTTTGACACAGGAATACCTGTTGCAGCACTCACCACTTCAGCGATTTCATTTTCAGTGACTTTAGTTCGAATCAGTTTTGGCTCTTCATTAACTTCAAGAACCTCTTCTTCGTTCAAGCGTTTTTGCAATTCTGGAATCACTCCATATTGCAAACGACTCGCTTCTGCCAAATCACCTTCACGTTGTGCTTTTTCAAAAGCAGTCCGTGCCTTATCTAGTTCCACTTGTGCTTGATTGGTGCCTTCAACCAACGTCTTTTCTGCACGCCAAACTTCTTCTAGATCGTTATATTCTCGTTGAACCTCAGCAATTTGATTTTCCAAATGCGTCACTTCAGCTTTACTGACTGAATCAGCATCTTTTTTTACAGCTTCTAACTGCATTTTCAGTTGAATCAAACGACGATCTAAACGGTCCAGTGGCTCAGGTTTTGAGTCAATTTCCATCTTAATGCGTGATGCAGCTTCATCAATCAAATCAATCGCTTTGTCAGGCAGTTGACGATCTGTAATATAACGATGCGACATTTTCGCAGCAGCGATAATCGCTGAATCCAATATTTGCACCCCATGGTGGGTCGCGTACTTTTCTTTTAGACCCCGTAAAATAGCAATAGTGTCTTCTACACTAGGCTCATCGACCAAAACTTTTTGGAAGCGGCGCTCTAAAGCGGCATCTTTTTCAATGAACTGACGATATTCATCCAGTGTCGTTGCACCCACACAGCGCAGCTCACCGCGAGCAAGTGCAGGTTTCAACATATTGCCTGCATCCATTGCGCCATCGCCTTTCCCTGCACCCACCAATGTATGCAATTCATCGATAAACAAGATGATTTCACCATCGTATTTGGCTAAGTCTTTGAGTACCGCTTTGAGACGTTCTTCAAATTCACCACGGTACTTAGCCCCTGCAAGTAATGAGCCTAAATCCAAAGACAGTACACGTTTGCCTTTTAAGCTTTCAGGCACTTCACCATTGACAATACGCTGCGCCAACCCTTCAACAATGGCAGTTTTACCGACACCCGGCTCACCAATCAACACAGGGTTATTTTTAGTACGGCGTGACAACACTTGAATGGTGCGTCGAATTTCTTCATCACGACCAATCACAGGGTCAAGTTTGCCCTCAGCAGCACGCGCAGTTAAATCTAAAGTATATTTATCTAGTGAATCACGTTGATCTTCATGATTATTTGCCATGACTTGCTCACCACCTCGAATATTTTCTATTGCTTTACGCAGTTTATCGGTTGTCACGCCCACTGCATTGAGTAATGTTTTGCTTGCGCCTGTTTCAGCCAGCGCTAGAATCACCCAATCAGTGGATAAAAATTCATCGCCAGCTTTTTGCGCATAACTGTCTGCCAAATTTAAAGCGCGCACTGCCTCAGGATTCAAATTAATGTCACCTGTTGGGTTACTCAGCGTTGCCGCATGATCAAGCGCATGTTGTAACTTGGTTTTTAAATCAGGTAAATGTGCGCCTGCTTGTTGCAGCAAACTTAAATTTGAAGGCTCTTTCAATAGCGCCGATAAAATATGAATCCCTTCAATGGCGGTATGGTCTTTACCCATCGCTAGGGACTGAGCGTCTGAAAGTGCTTGCTGTAGGCGATTCGTAAATTTTTCAAAACGCATTCTTGTTCTTCCTCACAACAAAATTTTTACTTAACTCATTAATGGGCGTATTTTTTTCAATATCAAGAGTAATGATAAATTATTTTTATATTTTTCATTAACTTAAATTTATATTAAGTGCAGAGAATACAATAATAATATGCGTGCACCAACGCTATTTTTCAAGTTTGAGTTTTGAGAAAATACAATTAAAAAATGGATTTTTAATCAAATAAACTTGAGTTAAGCATTGCGAAGTCTTATTAAAAATGTACGGATAAGATCGAATCAAATAAATACGAATAATTTCCTAAAGATGCTTATGTTTTTACTTCTGATCTGGTTAACGAACTTTGAGAGATCGCACTAAATGGTGCGACACTTTGAGTAATCCAGACATTTCCTCCAACAATGGCACCTTCGCCAATCGTGATCCGACCTAATATAGTCGCACCTGCATAGATCACGACATTGTCTTCCACAATCGGATGACGTGCATATTCCTTTTGTAAATGTCCCTCTCCATCAACTTCAAAACGCTTAGCCCCTAGCGTCACCGCTTGATAAATTCGAACATTTTTTCCAATAATACACGTTTCACCAATCACCACCCCTGTTCCATGATCAATAAAAAAACCTTGATCAATTTGAGCACCCGGATGAATATCAATGCCTGTTTTTGAATGCGCAATCTCAGCAATTAACCGTGCCAACAGTTTTAAATCCCGCTGATAAAACTCATGTGCAATACGATGATAGGTAATGGCAAGCACGCCCGGATAGCACAGTAGGACCTCATCAACACTGCGTGCCGCAGGATCACCCTGATAGGCTGCAATTACATCTGTATCTAAGTATTTACGTATATTCGGCAGTTGCTCTGCAAATTCATGCACAATCGATTGTGCTTGCTGCAAAGTAGGTTCAGTTAAGCGACGCTCAGCATGAGGTTTAGCATGCTTATAATTATAAGAAAGATTCAATTTGACTTGCTCAAGGAGCGCATAGAGTGATTTTTCTAACGTATAGGCAATATAAAAATTTTCGCTTTCTTGTCTTAAATCATGCGGTCCAAGACGCATTGGAAAAAGTACACCTGACAAATCGATCATGATCTTTTTAATTTCTTCTTTAGAAGGCAGTTCACGTCCACCAAAGTCTTTAAGACTTTGCTGCTGTGCGCGCCATTCGTGACGTACTTGTTGCAATTCATTTACGATGTTTTGAATATTCCAAATTGCCATGACCACACCTTTTACCTTGTTCTTATTTGTTTTTCATAAACTATAAATTCTCTTAATTTTCATAATATAATAGATATTATTCAGTAAAAATTTATCGCTTTAGATTTACTTTTCCTGATCATCAATATCAATTTTTTCACTTAAAATAAGCTCTAGAATGAGACAAAATCTATAATATAGACTCATCAATATACCCAACTCTATTCCTATTTTCTGTATATATAAGTGAAATCTTATGCATTTTTTGTTGTATAAAAATCCACTATATTGGATCTAATGTCACGACCAAACCCTGTGGATCAAAGCCAAACATGACTACAACGTTAGAACTGCCAAACACCCCTTTAGACTCACCTCGAATTCAAAAGATTATTCGCGCTGCAAAAGAGCGCGCTGAAGATCATTATCTTGAATTCGCTGGCACAGTTCTTCCCCATGAAGCGTGGTCGCTATTTCAATCTGGTGATGCACTAATTGTCGATGTACGCACCAGTGAAGAGCGTAAATTTGTTGGATTGGTCGAAGGTACAGCACATATTCCTTGGGCAATCGGGAATGCTTTAGAACGTAATCCACACTTTGCTGAACAACTGGCAACCCTCATCCAACCCAATAAAATTATTTTTCTGCTGTGTCGAAGTGGTAAGCGCTCGGCTGCAGCCGCCAATGTGGCCTTTAATGCAGGCTTAGTTCATATTTACAATATTGATCAAGGTTTTGAGGGTGACTTAAATGAAGCCAAACAACGCGGTACATTTAATGGATGGCGCTTTCATGGTTTACCGTGGGTTCAAGAGTAATTTTTTACAAAAAGAGTGAAAGAAATTTGGAGGTAATTTGATCTTACTGGATCGGTTCAATATCGCTCACTTTTTACACACAATATAATGATGAAGATTTTAAACTATATTCTTATTTTCAATTCAAATGCGAATTTAAGTTATTTATAAACTGATCAGTGCATTCACAAATTAAAATAGCAACCCAACAGGTTGCTATTGATTAAATCATACTCTAAATCAAACTTAGATTGAGTTTAATCCGCTTCAATAATCTCAAAATCATGGGTAATTTCAACA
>CAZOGM010000002.1:0-6671 GCA_964579445.1 uncultured Acinetobacter sp. | reverse complement strand
CTTAGATTGAGTTTAATCCGCTTCAATAATCTCAAAATCATGGGTAATTTCAACACCACCATCGGATAACATTTTACTTGCAGAGCAATATTTTTCTGCAGAAAGTTCAACAGCTTTCGCAACTTGCTTCTCTTTTACAGATTTACCTGTGACGACAAAGTGTAAATGAATTTTAGTGAACACTGCCGGAATTGTGTCGGCACGATCAGCTTTTAGCTGACACACAACACCTGTCACATCTTGGCGCGATTTCTTTAAAATAGTCACAATATCAAAGGATGCACACCCACCAAGTCCCATTAATATCAGTTCCATGGGACGTGGTCCACGGTTCTCACCACCATAGGCTTCAGCACCATCCATAACAATTTGATGACCGCTCTCTGATTTTGCTTCAAAAGCAACATTCTCTAACCAATGTACGCTTGTATGCATTGCAACTACCTAAAAAAAGCTATAAATTTACGAAGTACTGTACACTAGCATAAATGGAGATGATAAGGAATTTCATCTCTTCTGCGTCTACGTGACACGTTCATTTAGATCAGATGATCTAGTAATTATCCTAATCGGAATTTAAAAAGCATGACTTCTACTTTTTCACAACTGAGTACAGATGCTTTGTCACCAGGTCAACTTCCTGAATCTGTCAAAGCGTTACTCAAACGCGCCCACATCAATCGTTTTCCAAAACGCACAGCTATCATTGATGCGGGCACGGAGTCGAAATCTCTGTATCTAATTTTAAAAGGATCGGTATCAATTATTTTACGTGAAGATGATGACCGTGAAATTGTTGTTGCATATTTGAATCCAGGAGACTTTTTTGGGGAAATGGGATTGTTTGAGAACAATCCACAACGTACTGCGGAAGTAAGAACTCGCGACGTTTGTGAGATTGCTGAAATCTCTTATGCGAATTTCCACGAAGTCAGTAAGCAATATCCTGATTTAAGCTACGCTGTGTTCGCTCAGCTGGTTCGTCGCCTTAAAAACACGACACGTAAAGTCACCGACTTAGCGTTTATTGACGTTTCAGGTCGTATTGCACGCTGCTTAATTGACTTGTCTGGTCAACCAGAAGCAATGATCTTACCGAACGGTCGTCAAATCCGTATTACGCGCCAAGAAATTGGTCGTATTGTGGGATGTTCACGCGAAATGGTGGGCCGTGTTCTCAAAACACTTGAAGAACAAGGCATGATCGAAACTGATGGTAAAGCCATTCTCATTTTTGATGTGTCATTGGAAGCTGTGAATGCAGTGGAAGAAGATTTCACAGAAACCGATGAAGAATAATCTTTATTGGTCATAAGCAAAAGCAAATCTTCGGGTTTGCTTTTTTTTGCTTTCACTTTCTTGCATAAGTTTTTTATCAATCAGGATGTGCCCAAAAGTACAACGCTGCGACTATAATCAAATCATTCATAAGCACAGATAAGGACATAAACAGATGCAATATAAACCTTTAGGACATACTGGTATTTTAGTTCCTGAAGTTTGCTTAGGCACCATGACTTTTGGTGAACAAAATACCCAAGCTCAAGCATTTGATCAACTTGAATATGCACTCGGTCGAGGTTTAAATTTTTGGGATACCGCAGAGATGTATCCCGTTCCACCGAAACCTGAAACACAGGGCGCGACCGAAACCATTTTAGGCAATTGGATTGCTCAGCGTGGTCATCGACAAGAACTGTTTATCGCCTCTAAAATTGCAGGGCCTTCACAAGGCGGTAGTCACATTCGTAACGGTCAAACTCAATTTACAGCAGCAGAGATTAGCTCAGCGATTGACGGTTCTCTTAAGCGCTTACAGAGCGATTATATCGATCTTTATCAGCTACATTGGCCACAGCGACCAACGAACTTTTTTGGTCAACTGGGTTATGGCAATACCCAGTCTGAAAAGTCTCAAAACATTACCGCTTTGGAAGAAACACTTACAGCATTACATGATGAAGTCAAACGAGGTCGTATTCGTTATATCGGTCTATCCAATGAAACCCCATGGGGCACAATGAAATTTTTACAGCTTGCTGAAAAGCTTGGACTTGAAAAATTGGTGTCAGTGCAAAATCCCTATAATTTACTCAATCGTACCTATGAAATTGGGATGTCTGAAATTGCACATTATGAAGGTGTGGGACTGCTTGCTTACTCGCCGCTTGCTTTTGGTTATTTGAGTGGTAAATTCCGTCATGGTGCGCGTCCTGCAAATGCTCGCGTTACGCTGTATAGCCGTTTTAGTCGCTACAGCAACCCTGAAAGTGAATGGGCAACCGAACAATATGCACGCTTGGCAGAAAAGTTTGGCTTGAGCTTAACGCAACTGTCTTTGGCATTTATCAAGCAACAGTTCTTCGTAACCTCCACCATTATTGGTGCAACTCATCTAGATCAGCTTAAAGAAAATATTGATGCTTTTGAGATCAATTTATCTGAAGATATTTTAAAGGAAATTGATGCGATTCATCAAAAGCAGCCCAACCCAGCGCCCTAAATAAAATTTAATCTTCAATTTGGTTTTTTTAAATATTTGACGCAAAAATAATATTTAAGTATTCAAAATTTGAAATCATAAAAGGATGCTACTGCATCCTTTTATTCACTCAATTTGCGTTATAACGACAAAAAACTCAAC
The DNA here is from genome assembly GCA_964579445.1 of uncultured Acinetobacter sp. Classification (GTDB taxonomy): domain Bacteria; phylum Pseudomonadota; class Gammaproteobacteria; order Pseudomonadales; family Moraxellaceae; genus Acinetobacter. Next base: position 4,027 of record CAZOGM010000002.1, on the reverse strand, counting down.
GCTGCTTATAAATTGCTTGTGCAGCAGGTAAGTTTTTACGCATTGCTTCAATACGCTGGCTGTTTGAAGGATGTGTAGATAAGAATGCAGAGCCACCGCCCCCTTCATGCTTATTCATTTTTTGCCATAATGTAATTGCCGCCTGAGGATCATAACCTGAACGCGCCATCAACATTAAACCGCCCTGATCAGCACGGCTTTCTAAATTACGTGAGTACGGCAAGCCAATACCAATCTGGCTACCGAGCTGTGCGGCAGCTGAACCCAATTGCCCAACGTTACTACCCGCATAGCTTAAACCCACATTTAGCGCCAAATCTGTTAATGCTTGCGCACCGATTTTGCTTTTTGCATGTTCTTCCAAGGCATGCACCATTTCATGTCCCATGATGGCTGCAATTTCAGCATCCGTCAGACCCAATTTAGTCACAATGCCTGTATAGAACACCACTTTACCACCAGGAGCAACATAGGCGTTTACAGTGTCTGCTTTGAGCACTGCAAGTTGCCAGTTGAACTTGGTACCTGTTTGGTTGATTAAATCTGCTTGCGGCCTTAAACGATTAAATACGGTATTAATACGTTTATAAGTCGAAGATGATGTATCCAATGTACCTTTGCTTTTCGCTTCTTGAACTGTTTTGTTAAAACCATCAGTCGCCACGACATTAAGCGATGCTGTATCAGCTCCCGCTAGACTTGCAACCGTTGAACAACCCGAAACCGTTAACATACCTGTTGCACACAGCGTAAGAAGTAGTTTGTTTTTCATTATATTTTTCTCCACCACAAAAGAATCAAACTATTTATTCAAAAGAATTATATTCAATTGATTTCACAGATGAAATCTCAATTTCAACTATTTCATAGGAGTTATGTAATTACTTAAATTTTTAAAAATTGGACTGCCAGCCAATACAGTAAACACAGTAGACTCAAGACAAAATAAAAATGCGCAATTGGCTCAATTTTTTGCTCAATAGTTATACTTTTTCTTTTGTAAAATAAATAACCATTTTGGATCAAAATTAAAGGCACCAAAATACAGGCAATAATCACAGACAATCCAATTAAAGCTTGGTAAATTAAAGCGGGATCTCTGGTTTGATCTTTGATGATAATCATCGCGATAGTCGGTGCCCCACCCATAGCAAAAAGTGATGAATAAAAAATGGTGTTTGAAATATTTTTTTGCATCCGCTGCATTAACTCTTTAATTCTTGTTCCTGATACCTTGCATTGTAGCAATTTCACATACAGATCCGCAGGATGATCCTTGCAACTTTAGTCTGTGCTTCATTATTAAACCAAAAAAAACCCCGCATGGAGCGAGGCTTTTTATTCGTAACTTAGTAAATCATTAAGCATCGAAAGGATGACGTAGAACAATCGTTTCTTCACGATCAGGACCCGTAGATACGATATCAATTGGGCACTCGATCAATTGTTCAATGCGTTTTACATAGTTAATCGCCGCTTGTGGCAATTGATCCATTGATTTCGCACCGAATGTTGACTCAGACCAACCTGGCATAGTTTCATAAATTGGTTTTAGAGTTTCAAATGCAAGTGCATCAGATGAACCTACGCAACCAGAATCTGCAGCTTCGTAACCTACACAGATTTTCACTTCTTCCAAACCATCTAATACATCAAGTTTAGTTAAGCAAATGCCTGAAAGTGAGTTCACTTCTACAGAACGGCGAAGAATTTCAGCATCGAACCAACCACAACGACGTTGACGACCAGTAGATGCACCGAACTCAGAACCCACAGTACCTAAGTGTTTACCAATGGCATCACCAACATCGTTAGCAGCATCGTAAACAAGTTCAGTTGGGAATGGACCAGCGCCTACACGAGTTGTGTACGCTTTAGTAATACCCAATACATAGTCAAGGTGCAAAGGACCCAGACCAGAACCAGAGCTTACGCCGCCAGCTGTGGTATTTGAAGATGTAACATACGGGTATGTACCATGATCAACGTCAAGGAGTGAACCTTGTGCGCCTTCGAACATGATCTTTTCGCCCGCTTTACGATATTTGTGCAACTCACCTGTCACATCAATCACAAGAGGTGCAACGACTTTACGCCACTCATCGCAAAGCGCAAGAACATCTTCTAATTTAACCGCTTCTACACCGTAGAATTGAGTCAATTGGAAGTTATGGTATTCAAGCAGCTCTTCTAATTGAGCTTTAAGATGTTCACCACCACGGACTAAGTCAGCAACTCGAATCGCGCGACGTGCTACTTTATCTTCGTATGCAGGACCAATCCCACGACCAGTCGTACCAATTTTCGCATTACCACGTTTGATTTCACGCGCTTGGTCAAGCGCAATGTGGTTTGGCAGAATCAGTGGACAGTTTGGTGAAATACGAAGACGCTCTTTAACAGGAACGCCTTCCTTTTCAAGGATATCCATCTCTTTAATCAGCGCTTCAGGTGAAAGAACCACACCATTACCAATTAAGCACAATACGTTTTCACGTAAAATACCCGATGGAATGAGGTGTAATACAGTTTTCTTACCACCAACGACAAGTGTATGACCTGCGTTGTGTCCGCCTTGATAACGAACGACCGCAGCCGCTTGATCTGTGAGCAGGTCGACGATTTTACCTTTACCTTCGTCGCCCCATTGGGTACCCAGTACCACAACATTCTTGCCCATAATAGCCTCATTGCATCATGCTGTTAAAATTGAAGAACTTAACTTGTCTAAACCAAACAAATTTAAGTGATTAAATCTTTTCGACTGTCCACTCCCCTTGCGCATTCACTAAATGGTGCGTTGCATAAGGGATTGAGTTTAAATCATCATTACCCAAAAGTTGGATAACGCTTAAACCTTGACGACGTGTTGCTGCTATTGCTTGAACCAGATCTTTATCTAGTCCTTTTGGTGCAACAACCACCGCTTTTTGATTAATTTGACCTGCGCTGAGCGCAAATAAATCACAAGAAAAACCTGTGGCAGGACGTGCACGTCCAAAGTGTTCACCAATACCATCGTAACGACCACCTTGAGCCAGTGGCGCTGCACGGTTAGGTGCATATACTGCGTACATTAAGCCCGTGTGATAATGGTATGAACGTAGCTCAACCACATCAATGCCAATCTGTAATTTCGGCCAGCGTGCTTGAATCTGAGCTTGAGTCGTTTGAACCACCTCAAATGCTTGTTTAAATGCAACATCTGCCCAAATTTCAGCACTTAGATTGGTTTGCAATGCATCCAGATCACTGGCATAGCGACCCAAAGCAAAGAAGTCTGCACCAAATTTTAATTCTTTTGTAAATTCAGCAAGTTCTGGCAGTGCTTTACGTTGATACAAATCTGAAAGATGTGCCTCAGTCGCTTTATTTAAACCTGCATGTTTGACCAAACTACGGAATAAACCGACATGCCCTAAGTCTAAATGAATACCCTCAGCAAAACCTGCTGTTTCAAGCAAGCTCAACATCACATCGATCATCTCAACATCAGCATCTATACTGTCTGAACCAAACAGCTCTGCTCCGAGTTGTAGCGGTGCACGCGTAGTATTGAAACCTCGCGGCTTAGTATGTAATACCGTACCCGCGTAGCAGTAACGCGCTACACCTTCTACAGGATGTACATGTGCATCGATACGTGCCACTTGTGGCGTCATATCGGCACGTACACCGAGCAAACGACCTGATAACTGATCGATTACTTTAAACGTGGCCAAGTCTAAATCTTGATTCGATTCTGAAAGAGAAGATAGAGATTCGATATATTCGATAAATGGTGTGTACACCAATTGATAACCTCGAGTTGCGAGGAAATCCAATGCGTCACGACGCAAAGTTTCGATCACTTGCGCCTGTTCTGGTAATACATCAGCTACACCATCAGGTAATAACCATGTCTCTGAAATGGGCATGTTGTAAACCTAAATTCTGTCAGCGCGGAACAAATCCGCATAAAAAAATCGGGAACACACCCGATTTCTGTGATTTTAGCACGTTCGTTTTGGCTCTGCATTAGACTTTT
>CAZOGM010000001.1:108164-127035 GCA_964579445.1 uncultured Acinetobacter sp. | reverse complement strand
TCCTTCACATTCCATTCACATAAGCCTGTTTAGAATCATTAACATGAGTCTCAATACGGAATGTGATGATGAAACATACAAGAAAAATCGTCCTAGCGATACTGGCCTTACCAGTGATGTGGTTAACTGGTTGTAAAAGCGTGCCGAGTTACTCTTCAGATTACAAACAAGCGCGGGACAACACTCAAGGCCAACCATTAAATGATGAAAAAGCGCTAGATATTGGTACGCGTTTCACATCGACTTTTGACACTTTAGGTACTCCGACCTTTGTCGAAAAAGCGAGCCTGCTTTATGCAGATAAACTGTTTATTAACGATACTTTATCTCAATTTAGATCGCGTAATGACTTGGTTGAACACTTTAAAGGTATGAATAAGCGCGTCAGTAATGTGACGGTTAAACTACTCAATACCTCATACTATCAAGATTCTGCTTACATTCATTGGTCTATGGCTTACGATTTTAAAATGTTCGGCGCAACACGCTCAATGAAATCGCATGGCATAAGCGAAATGAAAGTGAATCAAAATAATCAAATCATCTTTCAACAGGATTTCTGGGATCCAGCAGATGGGTTATTCCGTGCTTTACCGTATGTAGGAGGTGCTTACTCATGGGTACTGCCCTTCAAAAAATCACCTTAATTTTGAGCATGCTGATGGCATTTTCTATCAGCATGCCCAGTTTCGCCAAAACTGACATTCAGTGTGGAAAGGGCGAATTATTGGTGGGTAAAAAAATCGTAGGAACTGCAATTTACACAGCCGATAATTGCAATGCGCCTTGGTTAGGGCAAAACATTCAAATGAATTTTATTTATACAGAAAATATTCCAGAATGGGCGTTTAAACGTGCGGCTACTCATTTTTTGAAAAAGAATATGAACAACTTGACAGATAATTCTGTACTTCACCAAGTGACGGCGCTTTATCGACCTGTAAAAAAAGGTGATGTATATAAACTTTCATATGTTCATGCAAATCAATCATTAACATTATCCTTGAATAATAGCGTTTTAGGTCAAGTTAAAGATCCTCAAATTCAGCAATATTTCACAATTTGGCTTGGTAAATCACCATTTAGTGCTAAATTAAAACACCAATTGTTAAATTAAATGCAGTAGCCATATTTATGTCAAAGCATTTTATTCTCATGGTCGAAGACCATTATGAACTTGCATCTACACTGTGTGAGTTTTTGGAAGAATATGATTTCATCGTCGACCATGCACGTAATTTAGATGCTGCGCGTCATTTACTGAAACAACGCCCCTATCACGTGCTTCTCCTCGATATTAATCTACCAGATGGTTCAGGCTATGATCTTTGTGAATGGCTGCGTAATCAGCAAAATATGGACACTCCAGTATTGATGCTGACCGCACGCGATACCTTAGACGACAAGCTAAAAGGCTTTAAATCGGGTACAGATGATTATTTGGTTAAACCTTTTGATTTCAATGAACTGGTAATGCGTGTTAAAGCCCTTATTAAACGCTCACTGGGTGAAGTGTCTAATCGAGAACTGAAAATTGCTGATTTAGTCTTAGATCCTGCGCGTCAGCACGTGAGTCGTGCAGGGATGAGCATTGAATTACCCCCTATTCAGTTTAAACTGCTAAAACTACTCATGCGAAATGCGCCAAACATCCTCACGAAACAAGAAATTATGATGGAGCTCTGGGGGGATGAAGAGCCTGAAAGTGATGCCTTACGCAGTCATATCTATAATTTACGCAAAATAGTGGATAAACCCTTTGAGCAGAAACTGATTCAAACGGTATCAGGTGTTGGGTTGAAAATTTCTACCGAAATTTAGTAAAAATGAATCAAAAAGCGTATTCACATTAATTTAAATACACCACTACAATTAAACCTGTAGTGTGGTCTAAGTCCACATCATTGTGTGTCTTTAAATAATATTGTCGGTCAAATAATTCGACCCGCCAACCGAGCTGTTTACAGAGTTTCTGTATCAACTGCAAACCAATACCATGCCCTTTGACTTCAAGCTGTAGTTGTCGACCTGATAATTCTTGTACTTTGGCACCATTTGGTAACGGCATACCAATACCATTGTCTGCGATCAATACTTTATTCTTTTGCAAAATAATATCAATTTCAGAACCTTGAGAGTAATTTAAGGCATTACGCAAGATATTGCCGAAGACCATTTTAGTCATGGATGGATATATTTTACGACACTGTTCCTCTGGGTCTATTATTAAATTAATTTGAATGCCTTTAAGCTGACTTGAAGAATTTAAATCTTGCACTAATTCATCTAAAAATTTAGAGATGATTGCTTGTTCTGCCGTTAAGGTATTGGTGGTATTTCGAGCGATGGCCAATAAGGTGTCAACCAAAAGTTGCATATCTTCTATTGTATTTTGTAGCCTAGTAAATGATTTTGTTTCGCCATAACGCGCCTGACACAATTGTACATTGCCTTTTAAAATGGTTAAAGGCGTTCTCAATTCGTGACTGACATCTCCTGTAAATTCGCGCTCACGGTTAATAAACTCACTCAAAACTTGATGATATTTTTCTAAAGCTTGTTTTAAATATTCAGCTTCCATATTGGAATCGGTGCTAATGCCCTGAAATGGCGAGGCTTCTTTATTTTGATGCTCCCAGTCAATATGATCCAATGCATTGGCTAATCGTGTAATTGGAGAAAAATAGCGCCTTGCTCTGCGGTTCCACCACCACAGCAGACTATACAAAACAAACAAGCTCACCATCAATGGTGCTAAACCAAAGAGCCAGACCAGTTTATTGACATTACTTTCACCAAACACCAAAAACACATGTTGACCATTACGCTCTCCATAAACGGTCATGCGCTCTTTACCATCAATAAAGTGACGACTCACACCTGCTGTCAAATGCATATTTTGTAATTGGGTAGGAACTTGTTTTTCCCAACGATAGCCGTATAAATTTTTAGTATCAGGTAAGTCTGAATTCGGATTATGCTCTAAACGCTCCCAGTAATGCGCCATCTCCTGCTCTAAGGCAGTTTTTAATAATGTGCCTTTAATGACCCATGCACTACAGGTAATACCGATGACCACAGAAAGAGCAATAAATCCTATTTGTAGCCAGTAGTACCTATTAAATACTTCACCTAGAGGATGAGCACGTTTGTCGCGAAATAGCTTCAACATAAACTCATCTCTCCAGTGTTCAAATAAAATAGCATTTAAAGATTATACGGCTTTATTCTTAAACAAGAAGTGCCCTATGACCCATTCGCGGCCGTGATCTAAACCAAATAATTCAGCACATGCCATAAAGAAAATGCGCCAACGCTGCCACCAAGCCGCAGCATCTTTACCGTAAGTCTTTTCAAATAAAGGTTTAAGGCTTTGTGCTTGCTGATCCATATTGCTAAGCCATGCATTTGCAGTGCGCTCATACGCCTGTCCCGACCATTGCCAATGTTGTTCAAGCTGTAAGTGATCTTGAAAATGCAAGAAAGTTGATGCGGAAGGCATTAAACCGCCACTAAAGAAATACTTAGACATCCAGTCATATTCATTTTTGACTTCAAATGGATAGTGTAAAAAACGATGGCAGAAAATATGACACCAAAGTAAACCATCGGGTTTTAACCAAGTGCTAATTTTGTCAAATAACTTCTGATAATTACGAACATGCTCAAACATTTCAACCGATACTACACGATCAAAAGATGCTGAATCTAATTCGAGAACATTCACATCACAGGTGATCACGGTCAAATTATTCAGATTTTTCAGTCGCGCTTGATCTTGAATGTGTGCACGCTGTGTTGCAGAGTTTGAAACAACCGTAATTTTCGCATTTGGATAGTGCTCTGCCATCCATAGACTCAGTGAACCCCATCCACAACCAATTTCCAAAATGGATTGTCCATCTTTTAATTGCGCACGTTCACAATACGTTGCCAAAGCATCCTCTTCAGCTTGGTCAAGTGTGGTAGATGCTGTGTTAAATAGACTGGCACTGTACTTTAAACGCTTACCCAGTACAGCTTGGAAAAATTCGGTTGGCAACTCATAATGCTGCTCATTGGCTTTATCTGTTTCAATAGCAATTTCACTGCTTTTTAGCATACGCAAAACATCCATATAGCGTTTTGCAGCCAATTCAGGATCATAACGACCTTCTTGATTCAGACGTTTTTTGCTTAAAGCACGAATAGCCGCCCGAATGGCTTGATCAGGAATTTTTCCACTTTCAATCAGTTTTAAGCTGTGTTGAATCATAAAGTCCATGTGTTTACCTACTTTTTGGGTGCCACGGAATAAAAATTGAAGTACGCCGTTGATAATCTTTGTAGTTATCGCCACGATGTATCAAAGCTTGTTGTTCACTAAACGGAATACCCGTCACATAATATAAAAACAAAAACATTAAAATTGGATAAAGCCAAAGACTATAGACACCAGCTGCTAAGCCAATGACTGGATATGCAAACCAATGCAACCATTCAAAAAAATAATTAGGATGACGTGAATATCTCCATAAGCCTTGATCCATTGTTTTCGCTTTATTTTCAGGTTTTTGTTTAAAGCGGTAGAGTTGTTCATCTGCCAAGCTTTCACCTAAAAATGCGACCAACATAATGATTGCAGCGATGACAAGATAAGTGAGAGTGGATGCGCTCCACGCGACTGATGGTATATTCAACAATGCCAGCATGGGATAAGAAAAAACAACAATCAGCCCTGCTTGAAATAAAAAGAAAGCCAAAAAACCAAAATGTTGATATTTACCCATTGCTCGGCGCATATTGGCGTAACGGGTATCTTCCGTGGTTTCATGACAATAACGGCGTAATAAATGCCACGTCAGTCGAAGAAACCATAGACCGCTTGCAACACCTAAAAACACGCGTAGCATAACAGGCGCCATTTCAAATATCAGCGATGCTAAAATCACATTCAGTGCAATGCCCAAAGCCCAAATCACATCGACCAAGCCTGCACGTTTGTTATAGCTGATCCATAACCAGCCACAGAGCATCAGTAAAATATTGAGTCCTATGAAATTGATCAACATTTACCACCCCCTCGTGATCTCAATGTGTGACAACGTATTAATGCGAACTTGCTTCAAACAATAGGTGCACATCGCTAATCACGCCCTCTTTAAAACCACCTTCGCAATAACACAAATAGAAATCCCACATGCGAATAAACTCTTCATCAAAGCCCAGTGCTAAGACTTGCTCACGCTGTGCGAGGAATGATTCACGCCAACAGTGCAAAGTTTGTGCATAACTTTGGCCGATATCCTCTAAGTGTTTTAAACGTAATTCTTGCTCAGAGGCAGCTTGAGTCATCACGCTAATGCATGGAATAAAGCTACCTGGAAAAATATATCGCTTAATATAATCAATAGTTTTCAATGCTTTTTCATAACGAGCATCTTCAATGGTAATTGCTTGAATCAGTGCAAGACCATTGGGTTTTAAGAGTTGCCGACATTGCTTGAAATAAGTCGATAAATATTGCTCTCCAACAGCTTCAATCATCTCAATTGAAACCAGTTTGTCGTATTTGCCTTCAAGTAAACGATAATCCTTGAGCTGAATTTCAACTCGATGTGCAAGACCTGCGTCTTCAACACGTTTTATTGCTTCATCGTATTGTGCTTGTGAAATGGTAATCGTGGTCACTTTACAGCCATAATGCTTGGCCGCGTAAATAGCAAAACCACCCCAACCACTTCCAATTTCAACCAAATGATCCATGGGTTGAAGCTGAAGCTTTTGGCAAATCATTTCTTTTTTATAATCCGATGCCTGTTCTAAAGTCATTTTAGAATCTTTAAAAACAGCGCTGGAATACATCATGCTGGGGTCTAAAAATAATTTAAAAAAGTCATTACTTAAATCATAATGATCTGCAATATTCTTGCGACTTCCCTCAATTGAGTTTTTACGACTGCTATACCAAGCCTTTAAAAATAACTGACTCGCTTTAGAAAAGACATTTTGATTCATTCGATCAAGCACATCTCGATTTCGTGCCAAGATTTGAACCACTTCTACAAGGTTTTCGCTGGTCCAATACCCTCGAATAAACCCCTCTGCGGCACCTAAGACACCATTACGAAACAACAATTCTATGAGCTTTTTATCGTGAACATGAATTACGGCTTTTAAATTACCTTGTTCCCCAACAGTGCCACTCCAAAGCCCTTTAAAAATGATTTGACCATGACGTAATTTGAATAAATGTCGTAAAACAACGGGGAGTGATTCTGATTTACCCATGACAAGTGTCTTCATAGTTTAAACTTTCCATTTTCTTTCTTAGGATGCCGATAAAAAGGAATTTTCTTCTTCCATAAACGAAAGGCATTTACATAAATTCCGATCACCATTTTAAATGGCTCCAGTACACTTGAAATAGCATAATGACTTTGCTGTGAAGGAAGTGTGATGGGCTGTAAAGAAAACTGCATTGTTGCATCGAACTGTAAAATATCTTTTTGAAACAATTGCATATGAATGATGGTCTGATCATTTGAAAAGCTAAATTGCCAACGGTAATCTAAATCCATAGGCATAAATGGCGAAACATGAAAGTCTTTTTTGAAGTCAAATTGATGACTTTGGTATGATGAATGCTGCACAGCATGTTCGCGACAATCATGAACATACACTGTGCGTTCATTCCAAGGTGTATTGGTGATTTCACTTAACACAAAAAGCGGCTGTTCATCTTGACCAAACAGCATATAGAACACCACAGAGTTAAAGCGAAAACCCAATGTACGAGGTAAAGCCAATACTCGAATCTGTATGTCTTTTGAAAGCGTAAAATTCTGTTTTTTGAGTAGAATACTGTAGACTTTGTCTCGGATACAACCAGACTCCATGGTTAAAAAATCACGTTCATGAATACCCAAAATATTCCAAGTGTTTGCTGACCAGAGCCATGATTTCTTACAGAATTGCTCAATTTGATCTGGATCAAAGTATAAATAATTCAGCTGTGCAGAAAACTCATGTGACTTCGGCAAATAGCGTCGATGTCGAATGCGACTGTGTGCAATGGAGAGTTCGTATCTATGCATTGTATTCACCCAAGACCTATCACTTACTCAAGACGTTCTGAATAATCAATTAAGCTGCAACTGGAATAGATTTTTGTAGCGCTTGGACAACCCACGAAGCGCTACGCGCACCATCTTCATGAAAACCCCAACCCCAATATGCCCCACAAAATGAACTACGATTTTGTCCGTTAATCTCTTTCCAGCGAGACTGAGCATCAATTGCTTTTGCATTAAATACAGGATGACGATAATGTCTTTCTACAAAAATATACTTAGCGTCAATATCAAAATTTGGGTTAAGTGTTGAGAAAATTTGTGTATTGCATTTCAAATTTTGTAATCTATTCATCCAATAACTAAAACCATAATGAATATTTGAGTTTTGAAAAGGTGTGTACTCAGATGATTTGCTTGAAGTCACATGAACGTGCCAACTTGCCCATTGTCGCTTCGATTTTGGCATAATATTGCGATCACAATGCACGACCATACGATTATGCTGATATTGAAATTGTCCAAGCACTTCTTTTTCAATCGGTGATGCATCTTGCATCAAAGCAAGCGTGTCATCTGCATGACTGGCAAAAACAACCCAATCAAATTGTTCTGTTGAATGATCGGTCTGTATTAACACTTCATCTTTCAAACGTGTCACTGCATGCACTGCCACATGTTTAAATTGAATATTTTTACATTGTTTTTGTATGGCACGAACGTAGGTTGCCGATCCACCTTTTACGGTTTGCCATAAAGGTCGATCTTTGAGTTGCAGCATTCTATGGTGCTGAAAGAAACTCACCACAAACTTGTACGGGATTTTACCTGCTTGATCCGGTGGACATGACCACAGCGCGCCGCACATTGGATATAAGTGTTCTTGACGGAATGCTTCGCTATAACCATGCGTATTGAGATATTCTTCAATACTGAAATCCACTTCACAATCACTGACATCAAGGTCTTTATTGGCTGCATAAAATTTAAATAAATCCGACAACATGCTGCGGAAATTGGATTGAAGAAAATTTTTTGGACGACAGAGCAAAGACACTTTTTTAGAAGGATTATATTGCAGACCTGTGACTTGGTTATTGACAGAAAATCCCATATCACTGCTTTGAATTTTTACACCAAGTTCAGACAGCATTTGGCTAAACAGCGGATAATTATGATCATTAAACACAATAAAACCGCTATCTACAGAAATTTTCTCACCGTCAATATCAAGTTCATGTGTGTCTGTATGCCCCCCAAAATATGAATTTTTTTCAAACACAGTCACTTCATGAGTTTGACTGAGTTTCCACGCTGCATATAATCCAGAAATGCCTGAACCAATAATGGCAATTTTCATCATACTTCCCCAGCTTCATGGTTTTTGGTCGTGGTCATGCTTTTTTTAAGCCTTCTCTTTTGAGAAATTTTACTGACATCATAGACACGTGTTGGAATAGGTTTCATGCCCCAAACAAGTCCCAACCAAGACAGAATTTTCAACATGTAATAGGTCATATCAATTTGCCACCAATAGAAACCTTGGCGTGTACTTCCCGCATAATAATGATGATTGTTATGCCAACCTTCACCTAAAGTAATGATAGATAAAAATAAATTGTTGCGGCTTTGATCTTGCGTATCGAAATCACGGCGACCATAAAGATGTGCCAATGAGTTTATGCATAAAGTGGCATGAATGAGCAGCACTGTAGACACCGCAAAACCCCAAACCAAGAGTTGCAAACCTGATGTTGCCAACTGAGGTTGTGCAACAGCCAACCACTCACCCAATAAATAAATTAAGCCCGCAGTCATTAAAACGACAATCATATTAAACCGATCGAGCCAAATCAGTTCAGGGTATTTCAACCAATCCTTAACCACTTCCTTTCGCGTCGCAAAGTTATAATCATTTAAAAACCAACCCACATGGCTGTACCAAAAACCATGACTCGATGAATGAGGATCTTGCTCTGTATCTGTAAAACGATGATGATATCGATGATGCGCAGCCCACCACAGTGGTCCACGTTGTGCACTCATGGTCCCAATACAGATGAAAATAAACTGTACAATGCGAGAAGTCTGAAACGTTTTATGCGACAAATATCGGTGAAAAAAAGCCGTGATTGAAAACATCCGAATCAGATAAAACGCCAACATAAACCCGATAGCAAACCACGATACCCCCACCCAAAAAACGGCTAAACAAACCAAATGAAGCAAAATGAATGGAATAATTCTGACCCATTGAATTTTTCTATGATCGATTGAAGTGGTCTTTACCGATGTAGGCGTCGACCAACTATCTACCCATCGCATCAGACTATTCAACATAAATTATCCCTATTTTCTATCTTTGATGTTGATTTCCATAATTTTAGCGGTGAACAAATGAATTTTCTGTGAAGTCCCTGAAAATACATAAAAAAAGCCGAACTGGAAATTTCAACAGTACGGCAAAGGGTGACTTAACAATTCAATAATGATTGATTTTACAGCTTATGGCTGCTGCGGCGTTTTAATAAGTTTTGTCACATCGTAACCATATTTTTTCGCAGTCTCTAAATATGACTGATAGGTTGCGTCATTAATTTGAGCATCACGCGACAAAATCCATAAGTACTTATCACTTGGACCACCCACGAGGGCAACTTTATAGTCAGGATCTACACGAAGCACCCAATAATGACCTTTGGTCAATGGCAACCATCTTAAACCTTTAGGCAAAAAACTCACCTTAAGCTTACTATTTCCTTCATTTTGAGAATATGCTACACCTTCAGAACTTATTTTTTTACCATCTTTAGTTTGACAACTGTTCAGCACAGATAGCGTTTTATCTGGGTTAACGCCGTATTGCGCGGTGGTATTAGCCACACACTTGCGCTGAAAATACATCGGTAAATGTGCAATTTCATACCACTGACCAGCATAACGTTGAATATCCACTTTATCGACTGCTTGTGGTGCAACGGTCTGTGCTTGGGTAGCAACAGAAAAACTAAAACCACTTAAAGCCAGTGCGATAGTCGCAAACGTTGATTTTAATGCTGTATTCATATTCTTATCCTTCATGAAAATATTTGGATCATTTCTATTTGATCAATTGTATATGGAAAATTTAGCGACTTCACTGTGAACAAAGTGTGAAGATGACTGAATTAAAATGATTATGCGTTAGATTTTATTGAAAAATTCACGAAAAATTGATGTGCTTCAACTTATATTTTAGCCAAAGTTATTTTGAACACTAAATTTAAATGAAATATAAGGATGAATAATGCAACATGCAAAAAAACCAATAGATGCTGAAACATCTCGTATCATAGAAATGGCTTGGGAAGATGAGATTCCATTTGAAGCCATTCAACACGAATATCATCTTGATGAGTCTGCGGTGATTAAGCTTATGCGAAATGAGCTGAAACTGAGCAGTTTTAAAATGTGGCGTAAGCGCGTAACGGGACGTAAGAGCAAGCATTTAGAACGTCAAAAAGACCTTGAACATATAATTTGTGAAGAGAGCTAATGGTTCTATCAACAAACGCTTCAACAAATACAACAAAGTTAGTCAATCATTTTGAATATTTTTTGTTTTGTTCAACTGATTCGAAAAATCAAAATGAGTAATTTTAAAAGTCCTTATTCATGCTCATCAACATACATTTATCGATAGAGTCAATCGTGCCATCAAGCACTACACCATTTTTCATTACTCATTCAATATCAATATAAGGTTAAAAAAGGCTTACTCAGAAGAGTAAGCCTTTTGCTTGTTGCTAAGCAGAATTCCTAAAATCATCTTTTAATCATGAATCAGGCTATTGTCAAAGGATCATTCCTGTAGCGCAACGAACTTCGCTCGTGCTGCATGTAATTTTTTATAACTCTCAATCAGACGTAAATGACGGTCTAAACCTTCAAGCTTCATACTGGTTTCAGTTAAGCCATAAAAACGCACTGTGCCTTCGACTGAACCGAGCGCTGCATCCATTCGTTCATCACCAAACATACGACGGAAATTATGTGCATAATCTGCCAGCTCCATATCATCATCAAGTGTGACTTCAAGCACAACATTTAAACACTGATAGAACAATCCACGTTCAACGGTGTTGGTGTTGTATTGTAAAAAGGCTTCAACCAGATCTTTGGCTTCTTCAAACTGTTGTAAAGCCAAATAAATTTGTAGCTTTAATTCAAGTATAGTGAGCTGACCCCAAACGGTGTTGTCATCAAACTCAACTCCAATGAGTGTGGTAATGTCGGTGTAATCATCAGAGTCGCATTCTTCTAAACGCTCAACCAAAGCTTCCAGTTCATCCTTACTTAAACGATGCAGATTTAATATGTCTTTACGAAATGGCAAGGCTTTGTTGGTATTGTCCCACACCAAATCTTCAACCAAATAAATCTCAGAATATCCCGGCACCAAAATACGACACGCCGTTGCACCTAAATGCTTATACACCGCCATGTATGTATCTTTACCCATGTCTTTAAGAATGCCGAATAAAGTCTCGGCTTCTTCAGTATTCGAGCTTGCGCCGTTTGCTGAAAAATCCCATTCCACAAAGTCATGGTCTGCTTTGGCACTAAAAAAGCGCCAAGACACCACACCACTTGAGTCAATAAAATGCTCTACATAGTTATTTGGCTCAGTCAACGCATGACTTTCAAAGGTTGGGCGCGGTAAGTCATTTAAGCCTTCAAAACTACGTCCCTGTAGCAGTTCAGTTAAACTGCGCTCTAAGGCTACTTCCAGTTTTGGGTGCGCGCCAAAGGATGCAAATACACCGCCTGTACGTGGGTTCATCAGGGTCACGCACATAACAGGATACTGCCCCCCTAAAGAAGCATCTTTGACCAGTACAGGGAAGCCTTGTTCTTCCAAACCTTGAATGCCTGCCACGATGCTTGGGTACTTTGCCAAAACCTCTTGTGGCACATCTGGAAGTGCAATTTCACCTTCTAAAATTTCACGTTTCACCGCACGTTCAAAAATCTCAGATAAACATTGTACTTGTGCTTCAGCTAAGGTGTTGCCTGCGCTCATGCCATTGCTTAGGTACAAATTTTCAATCAAATTCGACGGGAAATAGACCGTTTCACCATCTGACTGACGTACAAATGGCAGTGAGCAAATACCACGCTCAGTATTACCTGAGTTGGTGTCATATAAATGCGTACCCAGTAATTCATTGTCTGGATTATAAATATCCAAGGTATATTGATCTAAAATTTCAGTAGGAAGCGCGCCTTTAGGCCCCGGCTGAAACCATTTTTCATCTGGATAATGCACAAATTCAGCATGGGCAATCTCTTCACCCCAAAACTGATCGTTATAGAAGAAATTACAGTTTAAGCGTTCTATGAATTCACCCAGTGCAGACGCCAAAGCACTTTCTTTGGTTGAACCTTTACCATTGGTAAAGCACATTGGAGACTGCGCATCACGAATATGCAGTGACCAAACATTCGGAACAATATTACGCCATGACGCAATTTCAATCTTCATCCCCAGACCTGCCAAAATTTCCGACATATTGGCAATGGTTTGTTCCAAAGGCAGATCTTTTCCTGCAATAAAGGTGTTGTTTTCTGAGGTCAGACTTGGCATAAGCAGTGCTTGAGCATCTGCATCAATGCTTTCAACTTCTTCAATAATAAACTCTGGACCGGTTTGGATCACTTTTTTAACAGTACAGCGGTCAATTGAACGTAAAATACCTTGGCGGTCTTTTTCAGAAATATCGGCTGGTAATTCAACTTGAATTTTAAAAATTTGTTTATAACGGTTTTCAGGATCGACAATATTATTTTGTGATAAACGAATATTATCCGTTGGAATATCACGCGCAGCGCAATACACCTTAACAAAGTAAGCTGCGCAAAGCGCTGATGAAGCAAGAAAATAGTCAAACGGACCTGGCGCAGAACCATCGCCTTTATAGCGAATCGGTTGGTCAGCAATAACCGTGAAGTCGTCGAACTTGGCTTCCTGTCTAAGGTTGTCCAGATAATTGACTTTGATTTCCATGCGGGAACCTCATTGTTCTTATGCCTCATAACGAATGACACAAGATTGAAATAAACATATATAAGCCGAATCGTGCAGAAATGGACTTAAAAAAGAGAGACTAGAAGCATCGTCAACAAAGCGATGACGAATATGCGATTAAAGTTTGGCGCTATTATAAAGCTATTTACGTCAGATGATAACTTTTGTCTGTATTTCTCATTCACTTAGAATGATGGCTGAAAATTATTGCGCATAGATTAAATTTGGTTATAAACCGAATAAATGAGTAATCCGCTTTATTTTATGCCCGAATCTCTATGCTTCTGCTTAGAAGTCACCAGAATCCCGCAAACGATCACCAGCAACGTTACACCCAATGATAAGGTTGTTTCATAACGATAACTGGGCGATAAAAACATATAACCCAAGACACTGATAATGGTGAAAATCACAGCCCAAGTCAGCCATGGAAACAGCCACATTTTAAACGGAATATCTGTACCTTGTTGTTCCAGTTTCTTTCTTAGAATCAGCTGAGAGCATGCAATCACCAAATACACCAATAATGCAATTGCACCTGTGGTGGAGAGTAGAAATCCAAAAACCTGCCCTGGAAAAACATAATTCACTACGCAACAAATCAGCCCCACCAATGTTGATACAAAAACTGCATAAATAGGCACACCATTTGAAGTCAGTCGAGTGATTATATGTGGGGCTTCTTGACGTGAGCCTAAGGCATACAGCATACGTGATGAGGTATACACGGCAGCGTTCATACAACTTGCCACGGCAATAAACACAACACTATCGATGATGAGCTTCGTGCCCGGCACATTCAGCGTCATCAAGACATATTGAAAAGTCCCCATTTTTTGTAAATCAGGTGAGCGCCAATCGACCAGAGCCACGGTGAGGAAAATGGACAATACAAAGAATAAAATGATGCGATACAGAACCAGATTGGTCGCACGTTTGATTTTGCTCTCTGGATTTTTAGATTCGGCGGCCGCAATGGATAAAATTTCGACTCCAAAAAAAGAAAATGCGGTGATTAAAATGGCTGCCAGTACACTGCCTGCACCATTGGGCATAAAGCCCCCATTGGCATATAGATTGGCAACACCGCTGACATTTTTTGCTAAAGGCCATAAACCCAATACAGCCAATGTACCAATAACGATAAAACTGACGATAGCCAAGACTTTCACCAGCGCAAACCAAAACTCAAACTCACCAAAACTTTTGGTACTATAAAAATTAGCTGAACTTAAAAGAACAATAAAAGCAAATGCATAAACAGCACTGGGAAACTGTGGAAACCATGCATGCAAAATTTCAGCTCCGGCAATCGCTTCAATTGGAATCACCAGTACCCAAAACCACCAATACAACCAACCAATGCTAAAACCGGCCCAAGCTCCGATAGCTTTTCGTGCATAAGTTGAAAATGAGCCAGTATCGGGCTGCATCACTGCCATTTCACCCAACATTCGCATAACCAAAAATACTAAAATACTGGTAATAATATAAGCGAGTACTGCCGCTGGACCTGCTTTGGCAATGGCTGCGGATGACCCCACAAAAAGCCCTGCACCAATGACACCCCCAATACTAATCATCGTAATATGACGATTAGAGAGTCCCTGCCCAAGTTTATATGTTTCTTTATTCATGCTTCGATTCCTTTCGAGGCAATTTTACATGAAACAAAGACCGATGTCTGATGATGAATTCAGCGTTCTTATGCTTATCTCACGGTTATAAAAACTTAAGCAAGTTTGAAAAATGAACATCGCAATGCGTGATAAAAAAATATTGGCTAAAACCTAAAAAAAAAGGAAAACTTAATGTTCTCCTTTTTTTAATTTTTCATTCTGTAAAACATCTCATCGCTTAAGTGGTTCTAAATTAATGAGATGATAGTGGTCTCAACGTCAAAATTTGTTCACTGCGTCCAAATGCACCTTGCGTGTCATGTAGTACCGCACTTGTAAGTCCAATCCCATCATTACCATATTGTTGTACCGCCTCGATACCGAGCCACTCACCTTTAGGTAGGCGGTGCATATGAATTTGTAAATCTAGATTTGGATAAGCCCAACCTGATTTCGGATCTTGACGTGGCACAATCCCATTTGCGGTATCGACCAGCCCCATAATCCGAACAAAGTCAGAACAGTGCTGACCTTCAACCATATTACTCAGACCTTTTATCCAGACTACGCCTTTACCTGAGCGGCGTGTCGTATCCGCGCGGGTTTCTATACTCTGAATAAAGCCACCTGGCCACTTTCGCATGCCTTCCCAAACTGGAATATGCTCAGGACCGATTAAAACCTGATCTTCAAGTCCTGCAATGCTAGACGTGTCTTGAGTCATCATGCGCCATGCACGTGCCACAATGCAGGTTTTTTCATGCGCACGCATTTCTGCCTCAATCAGTTCTATGGTTTTACCTTTACGGATCATCCGTGTGGTGATGCTAAAATCCCCAAAGGAAATTAAACCAAAAATATCTAAACTGACTCTACCGATACGTACGTCATCCCGCTTCTGAAATAGCTCCAGTTCATGACACAAAATACCGGTTGCAGGTGCCATATGTTGTTCATGTGGATTCCACGCGCCTTGCGCATGAATTTCAGCGCGATAGAATGTAGTCATACTGCCATCTTCATGCTGTTCACGGTTTAAAAATGAATAATAAGCGGACATTCCTTTTCCTTAAAAACTAAGCATCATCTTTCAAATATTCTAAATTTATAGCATAGTCTAGTGAAAAATGAGCTTAAATATCCAGAATTTTGCGTTCCGATTATGCGAAAATGGGCATACAAAGAGATGACTCAGCATTACTTCAATTTATTTTTTTGGTTCATTTTTTAAGATTTATTGCACGCAATATATGAAGAAAGGACAACATTATTTTTGCTGCCCTTTTTTCAAGATTCTTTTGAATTAAAGCTCTGCCCGCTTTAATTCATTAACAACCTGTCCTTGATCAGCAAACCATTGATCTCGTCGTTGAAACAATAATGGTGCGGCTTGATTGACTGAATCAATGAGCAACTGCAAGTCTGCATTGACCAGTTTTCCTTGTTCAACCACGATCCGACCTGCCACCATGGTCATATGTACGTCTTGTCCTTGAACTGCATGCACCAAGTTGGTATGCAAATTGAATAACCGTCCCTGATCGATCAGCGGGGTCATGCGCGGGGTCGCGATATTCACAGCAATCATGTCTGCACATTTTCCAACTTCAAGTGACCCAATAGATTGCTGCATGCCCAAAGCTTTAGCGCCGTTGATCGTTGCCATTTGACAAACCGACCATGAATCTAAAGCTGAGGCATCTAAATTTGAAAATTTAGCCAATAATGATGCGGTTTTCATTTCTTCAAACATATCTAAGTTATTATTTTCTTTTTCGCCGTCTGTCCCCAATCCTACAGCAACACCTTTGCTAAGCATTTCTCTAATCGGTGCTGCACCGGATGCCAATTTCATATTGGATATAGGGTTATGAGCCACACCGACATTGTATTGTTTCAAAATATCAATTTCTTGACTATCTGCCCACACACAATGCGCCAACAAACATTGAGGAACATCAAACAGACCGAGTTTTTCTAAACTTTGGATTGGGCGTACCCCATAGCGTTTTAAATTTTCAGCCACATCAAACTGACTTTCGTTACTATGCGTGTGAAATCCAGTTTGATAATCCTGACACAAGGCTTGAATTCGACTTAAAGCCTTTGATTCTGCGTAAAATAAATGCTCTAAACCCACCCATACATTAATTCTACCAGAAGCGTGCTGATGCCATTTTTGTATCAAGGCTTCATTGGTTTTGAGCGTTTCAAAATAGTGATGATCTGGATGTTCAGCTACATAAGGAACCAATACGGCTCGAATGCCCAGATCATGAGCCGCTTCTGCACTACCATCCATATAACGCCACATGTCTACAATGGTGGTTGTGCCAGACAGCAAGGCTTCTGCATAACATAAATAAGATGCCACTTTTGCATCATTGGGTGTGAGCACACGGTGCATGGGGTCAATAAACTGCTGTAACCAGTCCCAAACAGGTAAACCTTCCGCAGTGCCCCGAAGTAAGCCTGAGTGGCAATGGGTATTGATCAAACCGGGCATGAGTAAACTGTTCGGATAATGTGTGATCGCTATGTTGGGATACTGCAGTTTTAATACATCTATATGATCGACGGCTTTAATCTGATCACCATCGATCAATACAGCGCCGTGGTCAATACAATCCAAATTTTGATTCATGGTCAGGACATAATCTGCGCTAAGTATTTTCATTGCTTTGCTCTAAAAATTGTACGTTATGGTGTAGGTTATAAAGATCTATTCTGAGAATATGCTATTCAAACTTGTTCGAAAGCTTCGGGTCTCAAAGATATTTTTAAACTATTTCAACCCTTTTCTTTCTATGCCGTGTTTTAAGGCACAAAGGTCTTACCCAAGGATGCTGGCAAATTCATTTTCAAGAGTTTTTTATCCCGTGAAATAATCACTAAAACCACAATGGTTGCCAGATATGGTAAAGCAGCCAAAAACTCGTTAGGCACACGAATGCCCAGCGCTTGCGCATGAAACTGTAAAATGGTCACACCGCCAAACAGATAAGCACCTAACATGAGACGTGACGGTTTCCATACTGCAAATACCACCAGTGCAATTGCAATCCAGCCTCGTCCACCGACCATATTTTCAATCCACATCGGGGTATATACCGTGGACAAAAATGCCCCGCCAATACCTGCCATCATGCCACCAAATAAAACTGCGCAGTATCGAATACCCAACACGTTATAGCCCATAGCATGCGCACTTTCAGGTGACTCACCTACAGCTTTGAGCAATAAACCCAAACGTGTTTTGGTCAGCACCCACCACACCGCAACAAAAGCCAAGATGGACAAATACACCACGTAATTTTGCTGAAATAAAATCGGACCCAAAACTGGAATATCGGACAGTAGCGGAAGATTAAAATTCGACAATCCTGGCAGTGCCAAACTCACGTAATCTTGACCAATAAACGCCGAAATCCCAATCCCAAAAATAGTTAAAGCCAAACCACATGCGGATTGATTGGTGCTTAAAGACAAGGTAAAAAAAGCAAAAATCAGTGACATGAGCATGCCGGCAAAACCGCCGACAAGCAGCGCCGTAAATACGCTAGACTCATACTGTGAAGCAAAAGCAAAACCGACTATTGCACCAACCAACATCATGCCCTCAACGCCCAAATTAATCACACCTGCACGCTGAGAAACCAACTCCCCTAAGCCTGCAAAAATAAGCGGCGTTGCAGCAGCGACGGTACCTGCCAAAATTGCGGTTAATTCTAAAGCCATATCGTGCTTCCTTTTTTATTATGCTTAAAGTGTCGGTGAGGTTGGATGAACTGCTGTATGCATTGCAGTCCGCTTGGATTTTTTGGCAAAGCGATAACGATTTTCAATTAATGCATCTGATGCCAATAGAAAAAACAACAGTAAACCTTGAAAAATACCGGTGATTGCTACAGGAAGCTGTAGCTGCATTTGCGCCATTTCACCGCCTAAATAAATAAGCGCCATGAAGAAGCCTGAAAGTACAATACCAATTGGATTTAAACGCCCCAAATACGCCACAATAATGGCTGCATAGCCATATCCGGGGGAGATATTAGGATTGAGCTGACCAATCGGACCTGCCACTTCACAGATTCCCGCAATACCTGCCATCATTCCCGAAATGACCAAACTTA
>CAZOGM010000001.1:84504-108064 GCA_964579445.1 uncultured Acinetobacter sp. | reverse complement strand
GCCACTTCACAGATTCCCGCAATACCTGCCATCATTCCCGAAATGACCAAACTTAGCCAAACTGCCTTTGAAGCTGAAAAACCAGCATATTTTGCAGCCAATGGTGCTTGACCACTCACTTCAAGCTTATAAGCAATCAGACTTTTAGAGATAAACACCCAAAATATCAGTACCGCAGCCAACATAATGAAAAGTGATGCATTGATACGCGTTCCTTCAACAATAAAAGGCAAAGTTGCACTTTCACTAAACATCACAGATTGCGGAAAATTCATACCGTCAGGATCACGCCAAGGACCATTGACCAAATACAGCAAGATAAACAAGGCGATGTAATTCATCATTAGTGTGGTTAAGGTTTCTTCAGCATTAAAATGAGTTTTCAGTAAGGCAGGAATAGCGCCCCAAAGCGCCCCACCCAACGCTCCCATCAAAATCATGAGCGGTAAAATCCACCAACCCATTTGCTCATGAAATAAAATGGCTATTCCGCCACCAAAAATGGCACCAATGGTGAGCTGACCTTCTGCACCAATATTGAAAAGCTTTGCGCGAAAACCAACGGCTAAGCCCAAGGCAATTAAGATCAATGGAATTGCTTTAACTGCCAGTTCACTCAACCCATAAACTGACATTAAAGGCTCAATAAAAAATATATACATGGCTTGGGCGGGATTTACGCCCAACAGCAAAAATAAAATACTGCCCACAACCAGCATGGCAACTAAAGCAATAATCGGAGAGCACCATTTCATCATTTGAGATGGATGTTCCCTCGGTTCTAACAAGTGCATATCGGACCTCTTTTGTTCAGGTGCATAACCAGCTCAGTCTGTATTTGAACATTGCTTGTTTGAATATTCTGTGTAGTCGCTTGGCTATACATGTGCAATTTGCTCAGTAGAAACTCTATCTAGATTGTCCAGCTCTGCTGTGGTATTTAAACCTGACATAAGCAGTCCAATGTGTTCAGCGTTAGTTTCATTGGTTTTGACTGGCATCGATAACTCGCCTCCAGCAAGTACACAAATTCGATCACTGATTTCAAACAGTTCTTCGAGTTCTTCTGAAATCACTAAAATAGCAACGCCCTGACGTGAGAGATCGATTAGGGTCTGACGAATAAACATTGATGCGCCTACATCCACGCCCCATGTCGGCTGTGCCACAATGAGTACTTTCGGATGCTGTAAAATCTCACGACCCACAATAAATTTTTGTAGATTTCCGCCTGAAAGTGAACGTGCTTCAGCATGAGCACCACTGGTTTTGACCGCGAATTTTTCGATACATTGTTGTGCAAACTTTTCTGTATCTTTGAATTTGATTAACCCCCATCGGGTTAAGTTTTGACGAAAGGCTGTTAATAATCCATTTTGAGCCAAGCTCATGTTTGGCACTGCACCTCGTCCTAGACGCTCTTCGGGTACAAATCCGATGCCTATATTTCGTCTTAAACCAGAATTTAAATCTGAGATGTTTTTATCTTCAAGAATAATATGATTTTTGCTTAGGCTATTTTCACCAGACAACAAAGACAATAACTCCGCTTGACCATTACCCGAAATGCCTGCAATACCAACAATTTCACCGCAATTTAAGTTTAAGTTGATGTTTTTTAGACTCACACCAAATGGATCATCAGAGATGAAACTTAAGTTTTCGATACGAAAGATCGAGCTTGATTCGCCTGTAAAAACAGGATGTATATATTGTGGTAAGTCTCGACCAATCATCAGTTTTGCCAGTTCACTGGTACTTTTTTCTCTAGGGTCGACATTACCCGTAACTTGTCCATTTCTTAGAATGGTGGCTTCATCACACAGCTCTTGAATTTCATGCAATTTATGACTGATATATAAAATGGACACCCCTTGTGATGCCAAAAGACGTAAGGTAATAAACAACTGGCGGACTGCTTGCGGTGTGAGTACCGAAGTAGGCTCATCTAAAATCAGAAGCGAAGGCTTTTGTAAAAGGCATCTGACAATTTCAACCCGTTGACGCTCCCCGACGGACAGGGAATGCACTTCGCGGCGTGGATCAATGCTAAGCCCGTATTGCTCAGAAACTTCAATAATTTTTTTGCTTAAACTGAGCTGATCTATTTTTTCATCTAAACCCAATAAAATATTTTCTACCACTGTCAATGTTTCAAATAACGAAAAATGCTGATAGACCATCCCAATGCCCAGTTTTCGCGCGATTGAAGGATTATCAATTTTGACTTCTTTGCCATTCCACAGCATTTGCCCTTGATTGGCTTGCGTTGCACCATAAATAATTTTCATCAGGGTGCTTTTTCCAGCGCCATTTTCCCCCAAAATGGCGTGAATCTGCCCTGCTTGAACTTTTAAATTGATCTGATCATTGGCTTTGAGTGAATTATAGCTTTTGCAAATATTGATCAGTTCTAAACGCGGAATCCTTGAAGGCTCTAGATTAAGCGTGTGACTGACCTGAGCAGAAATAGCGTCTGTGTGATTCATTGTGCTTGCTCTTTGTTTTTTGAAATGACGCGGCAATGTAAAATTGATTCAAGACCGCGACATTTCAAACAATAGTTTTTTAATCTTGAGTTTAAAATCATTCAATTTTATGCAGTGACTGAGCGCTGCTTTGAAAAGCGTGGTTATTTAGGTAGTGAACCCTCAACGCCTTTAACGTAATAATTCATTTTGCTCAAAGTGGCATCATTCAAAAACTTACCCTTTGCCACCAAGACTGAACCATCTTGTTTTAAAATAGGACCTGTGAAGGGATGGAATGTGCCTTTTAAAATCGAATCCCGTACTTTCAGTGCCGAAGCTTTGACATTGGCTGGAACAGAAGGACCAAAACTTTCAATATCCACCGCTTTTTGTTTTACGCCATACCAAATAGCGCTGGGTTTCCAGGTCTTGTTATTCACTTGATTAAGTGTTGGCGTGTAAATTTTTTCCCAATGCAAAACCGATGCTGCCAAATGTGCTTTTGGACCAAATTTGCTCATGTCTGAGTCCCATCCAAAGGCATAGACACCTTTTTGCTCAGCCGCTTGAACCACCGCGGGCGAATCCGTGTTCTGCATTAATACATCTGAACCTTGGGCAATCAGTGCCAATGCTGCATCACGTTCTTTACCTGGGTTAAACCATGAGTTGACCCAAATTACTTTGGTCTTAATTTTAGGGTTGACGCTCTGCGCACCCAAAGTATAAGCATTGATGTTACGCATCACTTCTGGAATGGGAAATGAACCGACCACACCTAAAATATTGGTCTTGGTTTTTTGACCTGCAACCACACCTAGCATATATGCGCCTTCATAGGTGCGCACATCATAAACACCTAAGTTTTTACCTTGTTTATATCCTGTCGCATGCATAAACACCGTATTCGGAAATTGTTTTGCGACTTTTTCAATAGAATTCATATAGCCAAATGAAGTGGCAAAAATGACTTTATTGCCCTGCTGTGCCAAATTGCGAATCACGCGTTCTGCATCGGCTGTTTCCGGTACATTTTCGATATACGAGGTTTCATATTTACCCGCCAGCGCTTTTTCAGTTTTAATACGCCCTTGATCATGTGAATAGGTCCAGCCATGGTCACTGGTCGGACCGATATACACAAATGCAGCTTTATCTGCTGCGTGCGCTGTGCTCAATGCTGTTAATGCAATTGCCCCTGATGTGAACAGTGCAGTAACCAATTGTGATAATCCTGTTTTGACGCATTTTTTAACATTCATACAATTGCTCACTTAATTCAAAGGTGTCACAAGACACTTATAAAATTCAAAGATGCCCAAAAAAATCAGGCGGGTCATTCGTTATAGAGCAAAAACTATTCCAACTTTTTTAAAAGTCACCTTAAATCATTAAAATAAACCTTTAAATAATTCAGCTATCTTTAAAATAAAAAAATCACGATTAAATCTAATACTTAGTCAAAAATAATAAATCCAAAATAGTGCATTTTAATTATTACCTGCATTTATATTGAGCTTTTTTATTGCATAAAATAATTGTTCAAAATAAAGATGAAATAAAAAAATCCCGCTTAAAGTAGCGGGATATAAAGGAGGAATTTTTAATTATTGCTTAAACATGCTTATTTCTGTTTTGCCAAAATTGTTGTTGAATGATTTGGGTTTCTTGTGCGATTTCATCTATCGGCCCAATGAGTTGAATGGGTTTCTGTCCATGTTCAAATATATAACGCGCAGATATATTTAAGGTAGGATTCTCTTGATGATTACCCGTACATTTAAGCAATTCATGCTCTGTCATTCCATAGACTACGCGTCCTATATTTGCCCAATAGATTGTACCTGAACACATGCAGCAAGGTTCAACTGCGGTATAAAGCGTACAATTCCATAAATAGTCAGCACTATAATTATTTGCAGCAATGCGGGCTAAAGTTGATTCTGCATGATTGACTGTATCAATATTGCACTGTGTCATTAAAACAGTGTCATGATCTGGTGCAACCAATACCGCACCAAATGGATGATGACCCAAATTTAGGGCACGCTGTGCCACTTCATTGGATAATCTTAAATACTTTAAAATCTGTGCATGGTTGGGCTGATTCAATTTCATAATCCATTTTTATATCAAAAAATTTAAATAAAAGTTTAATTATTAAAATAACTATAGTTTCAAAATATAATAAAACCACACTCAGATTTCTAAAAATTAAAATATGATTTGATGTTTATATAACTAAACCACGTAGCGTTTACTCAACCCCCATTCAGCCAATATTTTACGATACATGGTAGATGAGCGATCTGCTTCAAAATGCGCTTCCATTGAGATGTCCAGCGGAAGCTCTTCAGGTTTTTGACTCTCCACCATGTCCTGATCTTCAGCAAAGATCATTGCGTTAAATGCATAGACTGCTTCTAAATCACCTGTGGTATCAAAGTTACGGGTTAAGGGTACAAATAAGCGGGTTTGATTATGTGAAACTGGACAGCACGCATTTAAAATTTTCAATAACCCTTGATTTGGAAAATCAATCGTTAATGTTGCAGAGAACGGTGGATAAACATCAAATACACGCTTCCATAAAAAGCCTTCTGGCGCTAAATCTTGCACACCATGGGGGTAATTACTTACGTCACTGACGTACTCAGTATGCAAGCCGTAATCTGTACGCACAGTCGAATACTTAGGCACCACTGGATTTTCTCGGCTGGCAAAAGAGGCTTGATGCACCCATGCAAAATGAGCTACATCGATAAAACCTTCGAGCTGACGGCCACTTGATCCTGCAATATCGACATACGGCGGTAAAATGGCTTGATGTGCCGCGTCATCCCATGTCTCAAGTACGGGAAAGTTGGCAGCGCTTTGATCACGGCTGAAAATACTGGTCCAGATGAGACCGTACTTTTGTACCACTGGAAATTTGGTTAACGAAAAACGTTCAGATATTTTGGTGAGTTCAGGCTGCGCTGGAATTTTGACACATTGTCCTGCGCTGTTGTAATGCAACCCATGATACGGACAGACGATATTTTCACCAGATACCCAACCTTTGGTTAAAGGCACACCGCGGTGCGGACAGATATCACGAGCCAAATGAATCTCACCACTTTCTGTTTGATATAGCGCCATTTTTACATCAAGTAGCATGACTTGTTGCGGGGTGGTCGTCACATCTTGGATGCGTGCAACGGGGTACCAATGATGCGCTAAGATTTCCCAGTCCCTGTCATGAAACTGACTATAGCAAGGCTTGTTCAATACATTAATCATTGGAATGGCGTTCATAGTTGTCCTTTAGCGCACTTCATTTATTTCGTGTAGATTTAAAATATCGTAACTGCAGATCCATTTATTTCGAATCAATCGTTGTCAAATAAGTATCTGCTGCGCTACTATTTCTGTCTATTAGAATGATTAGCATTGACTGTTCTAAAAAAAAGAATGCTGGTAATGCTGTACCTCAATCAAAAGATTTAATTTCAAGCTGTTCAAGGGGAATCAGAGCTATGCCATTTTCACGTTTTTCAGATTATTTTATGACTGTGGCAAAGCTGGGCAGTTTTCGTAAAGCCGCAGATGAGCTTTTTATTTCTGTTTCTGCAGTGCATCGTCAAATTGCTTTGGCGGAAGAAGCCTTAGGCGTGATTTTATTTGAGCGTCTGAGCAATGGTCTAAAGTTAACCCTTGCGGGTGAGCTGTTATATGCAGATATTCAGCGCTGGCAAAAGGACTTTCAGCAAACCAAAATTCGTTTTGATGAAATTCAAGGTTTAAAACGTGGCTCCATTGAATTTGGATTAATTTCAGCGTTAAGCGAAGGTTTTGTCATTGATGCCTTAGCGCAGATTTATCAAGATTATCCTTGGATTAATTTCAATATATGTATGAGCGATAGCGAAAAAATTGCGCATAAAATCATGAATACGGAACTGGATTTCGGCTTAATTTTAAATCCGAAAATGCACAGCCATTTAGAGGTGCTGAGTTTTGTTGAAATTCCGCTAGGCTTTGTTTGTTCCAACGCACATCCGCTTGCATCACATGCCAAAATCTATTTTTCAGATATGGTGGATGACAATCACCTAATTCCAGCTGAACCCTTGGTGATTCATGATTATATTCATGCGCTCTATAAGCATCATGCTTTTGTGCCAAGACAAAAAACTGAATGTAATGATATTCGCATGATTACCGCATTAGTAAAAAAGAATTTGGGTATTGGTGTTTTAAGTTATTTAGATGCTTATCCCATGCTTCAAAGACATGAAATGAGCTTTATTCCTATTCAAGAAAAGGGTCTGCATCCACTGACATTGGCTTTATGTGTTGCACCTAAACGGCAAATTTCTAGAATTTCTCAAATCATGATCAATCATTTAGCAAGCTATATGGAGCAGCTGAACAATCAAATTCATGAGCAATATTTTTCAAAATAATTGCTTTGAAAATAATGATTGCTGAGTTTTTAGACAAAAAAAAGAGAACAGACGTACTGTTCTCTATGCAATCAATTTAGATCAGATCAAAAAGTATCTGAAAATTGCTAAAAGTTATAAATCGCAACGGCATTAATGCGGTTGTCTTCACCTGTAGTCGCGCCATTTGGTGCTGCCGCAAAAGCTTCACGTTCGCCATAGACATATTCCACACCCAGACTGATTGGCTTGACTGGGCTGTAGAACATATTTGCCCAAGCTTGCCAGAGTTCTTTGTTAATCGCGGTTCGATTCACTGAGGCATTAATATAGTCTGGGTCTTGATCAAACTTCATAAAACCGTAACCTAATGTACCGCGAAGCTTGTCATTAAACTGCTGGGTTAGCCCGACAGTAATAGAGTCAAATTCATTCTGAGCCACGATTTGATTGTTTTGTGCAACAACGCCATTGTTGGCCCACGACACAAAACTACTGTCACCTTTGACATGGTAATAATCAGCTTTAATAGATGTATTGGGGAGCACATCATATTTCGCACCTAATCCCACGCCCCATGCCCATTTTTCATCCTGATTGATTCGCTTCTCATGTGCCATCACACGACCGCTGAGTGCCAACGTATCACTCATTTTATGATTTAATCGCGTGGTGAATGCAGGCATACGGGTGCTGATGGTTGCGTCTTTTGGATCTTCAATACTGCTGACCAAATTGGTTTCAGGATTAAATCGGTGACTGTAACGAACTTGCGGTGTGCGTTTGACTGCGCCGCCCACATAACCTAAAGCATCTACACTTTCAGGCATATAGTCAGGAACCGCAAAGTTCGACCACGTTTGACCCAGTAACCAGTTTCCATAATTGACATATGCATGACGTATACGCAAATTATCAAAATTTGCCCCCCCTAAGAAGTCGACTTCAATTTTAGCTGTGGCTTCTTTGCCTTGCGTCGGCATCTTAAAATCAAGCCCTAAACGAGTCGCCGAAAGTGTCGACTTAAATTCATCACTGCGTTCATTAACCCCTTGTAAAGGTACGCTATTAATTTGATTATATAATCGTGCAGCCGCGCCACCTTCTATCTGATACAACGCATCCATCCGAACATTTCCGTACAGGTTCACTTCAGCGCCTGCTACGGTTAAACCTAAACTTTTAGGTTTTTGAGTTTGCGTCATGTGTTGTACTAAATTTGGCTGAGTCTGAGTTACAGCATGATTGGATGCATCAGACTTTGGCTGTGCGAATTGAGTGTTCTGCTGTTGAGACTGTGCGTACTGCTTAATCAAGTCCTTCAACTCTTTGACTTCTGCACGCAGTTGATCTACTTCGGTATTGGCTTGTGCATGGACGACCCCTGTCATGCTTAAGCTTAATCCAATCATGAGTGTAGTTTGTTTAAAATGATTCATTGTTAACATATCCTATGTTGATTAAGTCAGTCCTGACTTTGCTTATTAAAAATTGACGATTTAAAACTCGATTTTTATTTCCATTTAAAATCATTTATTGAAAAGAAATTATTAAATCTAATAATGCGTATTACCTACAAATATTGATTCAGTATTGATCAAAGTCTAATCCTTCAAAAAATGAACCCCATCTGGTTTTATTTTTTTATTCCATAATTTGAATCATTGAGCCTACGATACATTGATGTAGGCTCGTTTTTCTTAACCTATCGTTTGCTTAGCATGGACAACGACATCTGGTTGTTTCATTTTCTCACCTTCAACCGAAGCTCTCAGGTTAACCATGAAAATCGCAAATGCAGCAATGACACCTGGTATTGCAATCACCAAGAAATTCATTTGATGCGGTAGCTGTAAAGTGAGTAAAGCACCCGTCAATACAGGCCCTACAATCGCACCAATACGACCAATCCCCGATGCCCATCCCATACCTGTAGAACGTACAGCCGCAGGGTAGAACTGCGCTACAAAAGTATAAAGCAGAATTTGAGAACCAATGGTCGCAGCACCTGCAATACCAATCAGTCCGTACAATACTGCTTGCGGACTATTGAAACCGAGTAGGATTAACGCAATTGCACCCACGGCAAACATGGTGGTCAAGACAGGTTTTAGATGAAACTTGTCTGCCAATGCACCGCCACCAATGGCACCGACCATGCCGCCAATATTTAAAGCAAACAGGAATAACATACTTGCGCCCAATGAATAACCTGCTTGCAACATTAGCTTAGGTAACCAACTGCCTAAAGCATAGACCATGAGCAAACACATAAAGAACGCCACCCAAAACATCATGGTGCTGAACATACGACCGTGCTGAAACAATGCTTTTAATGGTGCTTCATCCCCTGCAACAGGTTCATCAAGCTTAAAGCGGGTACCTGAAGCTAAGTTCATTTCAGGCGCAATTTTTTGCACCACTTGACGAACTTTTTCTGTTTCGCCTTTTTTGGTCATAAACATCAGTGATTCAGGCAAGAATTTCCAAATCAAAGGCAATGTTAAAAATGGCAAGCCTGCGATATAGAACATAATTTTCCAGCCATAATCTGCCACTAAAAATGCGCCCAACAGTGCTGAAGCCATCCCCCCAATTGCATAGCCACTAAACATAACGGCCACCAAGGTGCTTCGAATACGTTTAGGCGCATATTCTGTAGTTAAAGCCACGACGTTTGGCATGACACCTCCAATGCCTAAGCCAGCCAAGAAGCGCAAAATACCGAATTCAGTTGGATTGGTTGCAAATGCACCTAAGAAGGTAAAGCCACTGAAAATACCGACACATATCATAATAGTTTTTTTACGACCAATTTTATCGGACAGTGTGCCAAAACTCATTGCACCAAACATCATACCGAACAGTGCTGTGCTGGCGAGGAGGCCTGCTTGAACAGTAGATAATCCCCATTCTTGCATCAGTAAAGGTAAAGCTACGCCATAGATGACCAAATCATAACCATCAAAAATAATGATCAATAAGCACCAAATCAAAACGCTCCAATGAAAAGGTGTAAATTTCGCGTCATCAACTACCGTGTTGATATTGATTGTTTCTGTGTTCACTTTGCTCTCCTGCTCGTGAAGGCCTGTCATGTCACGAACAATGAAGCAAAGCTTTTTTAATGTCCAAAACCGAATAGCTCTATATTTATACCTTTAAAGTGTGCAGATTAAATTTTTTACACTAAAACAGAACTTTAGATATATGGCTTTTATTTTATTTTGGAGAAATATTTGAATTTATGTAGTTTAACTTAACAATAAGCGATAAAAAATCCGAAGATTAAGTGTTTTATTTAGAACTTCGGATTTAAATAACGCTGAGAAAAAGATGAAAATATGAGAAATTTTTTCTTACAAAACTGTTCAATTTAGAGTTGAATATACTATTTGAGGTATTGCCTAAGAATGCATAAAAAAGTATCTATGACCAAAGTCTAAGATTTGAACACGGACTAAATCACTGCCCTGTCATATTTGATCGCCTCTAAATCATAAACTTGATAAATACAATCAAATAAAGACCGAATATCTTCACTTTCATCCATCGAGCGAATGGCTAAAAAGATGGGGCTGATGGCTCCATCATCTAAAAGAGGAATATAGTGTAAATGTGGCAGCTGAATGGTTTTGGCACTTTCTGGCACCACACAAATGCCTTCGCCCGCAGCGGTTAAACCGAGCGCCAATTGAATTTCACGCACCTCACGCATACTTTTAGGGTCTAAACCATATTCTGAAAATAAACTACGCACTTGCGTTGAAAAATTGGGCTTTGGATGGCTCGGATATAAAAATATACTTTCATCTACAATATCTGCCAAATATACGCCATTTTTTTGACTTGCCAGTGAATGACTAGAATGTACCGCCACCATTAATGGCTCCTCACGTAACAGTACTCGCCGCACAGCAGGGTCTGAAATACGTAAGCGACCGAAACCGATATCAATCCTCCCTTCTTTTAATGACTGGATTTGCTCTTTGGTGCTCATCTCAATGAGTTCGATTTTTAAATGCGGTTGTTGTTGCCTAAACAAATAAACAATTTTAGGCAACAGTCCATACAGTAGTGAGCCCACAAAGCCCATAGTCACTGTTTTTTCAACCATCCCGACCCGCATGGTCATGGCTTTGATTTCTTCTGCATTAGACAAAAGTTTAACGGCATGCTGATAGAAAAATTGGCCCGCTTCTGTGGTCTTGAGCGGACGGCTACCCCGTTCAAACAACTGAATTCCAAGCTCAGCTTCCAAATTTTGGATTTGACGGCTTAAAGGCGGTTGTGCAATGAATAGCTTTTCAGCTGCTTTGGTAAAACTTTGTTCTTCTACAACGGCCACAAAGTAGCGAAGGTGTCTAAGTTCCATGAGACTTCATACCTTTTTGATATATTAAAATGCAAATTAGGTCTTCGACAGCACTTAATTATTCTTTTAAGGTATACCACAACAGGTACACAAAGCAAGGTTGCGAAGACTCAAGATGTATAAATCCATAGAAACGCTACTTGTCGAAATTCCAACGATTCGCCCGCATAAGATGGCAGTCGCGACAATGCAAACACAAACACTGGTTTTGGTTAAAGTCACAACCGATGACGGATTTATCGGTTGGGGTGAAGCAACAACAATTGGTGGCCTAGGTTATGGCGATGAAAGTCCAGAAAGCATCAAAACCAATATCGATACTTACTTTTTGCCATTACTAAAAACTTTAAAAGGTTTAAATGTTGCGCAAACCTTAAAACAGATTAAGCGACAGATAAATGGTAACCGGTTTGCGAAATGCGCTATTCAAACTGCACTGCTTGATATTCAAGCACAACGTTTAGGTTTACCTGTTAGC
Source organism: uncultured Acinetobacter sp. (assembly GCA_964579445.1). Lineage (GTDB taxonomy): Bacteria > Pseudomonadota > Gammaproteobacteria > Pseudomonadales > Moraxellaceae > Acinetobacter. The sequence continues at coordinate 96,313 of CAZOGM010000001.1, read as the reverse complement.
GAATTACTGGGTGGACGGTTACGTGACAGCGTACCTGTACTTTGGGTGTTAGCATCAGGTGATACTGATAAAGACATTGCTGAAGCACAAAAAATGATTACAGCAAAACGCCACAACATTTTCAAGCTCAAAATCGGTTCACGTGCAGTGGAAGCGGATGTTGAGCATGTATTAGCAATTAAAAAAATATTAGGTTCAGATATTTCTATTCGTGTAGATGTTAACCGTGCATGGTCAGAACTTGAAGCCATTAAAGGCATTCAACTTTTACAAGACGGTGGTATCGATTTGATCGAACAACCCTGCGCCATTGACAACATCGATGCGATGCAACGCCTAACCCGCAGATTTGATATTGCAATTATGGCGGATGAATCGTTAATCGGTCCTAACAGTGCCTATCAATTGGCTAAGCGTAATGCAGCATCCGTTTTTGCAGTCAAGGTTGCACAGTCTGGTGGTCTCATTGAAGGCTGTGAAGTGAATAAAATTGCACAACTGGCAGGGATAGATCTCTACGGCGGTACTATGCTTGAAGGTTCAGTCGGTACGATTGCTTCAGCACATGCATTTTCAACATTTGAAAATTTAGCATACGGCACTGAACTTTTTGGACCCTTGCTGCTGACTGAAGAAATTCTAAAAACTCCACTTCAATATCAAAACTTTGAACTGACTGTGCCAGATACAGCAGGTCTAGGAATTGAACTGGATGAAGACAAAATTGACCAATTACGCCGTCGTTAATACGCCGACATGACATTGATGTAAATCAAAGGAGTTTCACATGCTTTTTCAAGTCCGTATGGATGTCAACATCCCACTGGATATGCCAGTGGAGAAAGCCAACGAAATTAAAGCGGTAGAAAAAGCCTATTCGCATGAATTACAGCGTCAAGGCAAATGGCGTCACATTTGGCGTATTACGGGTCAGTATTCAAATACCAGTATTTTTGATGTTGAAAGCAATGAAGAGCTACACAGTATTTTGCAAGGTCTTCCGCTGTATCCATATATGAATATTGAAGTGATGGCTTTGAACCGTCACCCCTCTTCTATTCATGAAGATGACCGTTAATTTAGTAATTTTAGTGAATTTAAAAGTCATCTTTATACGCGATTGGTTTTTAAACATCAGCACAGATTCAAAGTGGCAAATGATGAAGGTCATTTGCCAGACATCCAAAGGGTAAAGACTTCTAATTTTCAAAATTAAGTCTTTTGAAAATATTGATTAAACAGTGATTCAAACAAGGACGTGGCAGCGAAAAGCTTTCTACACAAAGCACAACAGCCACCCAATGAACATGCATACTTAAGGAGATTTAGTATGAACCGTCAACAAATTGATGCACTTGTAAATAAAATGAATGTAGATACTGCAACAGGTCCAGTAGATGCACGTGTCCAACAAATCGTAGTTCGTTTACTTGGCGACCTTTTCGAAGCGATTGAAGATTTAGATATCTCTCAGAGTGAATTATGGAAAGGTTTAGAGTATTTCACAGATGCAGGTCAAGCCAATGAGCTTGGGCTTTTGGCAGCAGGTTTAGGCTTAGAGCATTATCTAGATTTACGTGCAGATGAAGCCGATGCTAAAGCAGGTATTACTGGCGGAACACCACGTACCATCGAAGGACCACTTTATGTTGCAGGTGCGCCAGAATCAGTGGGTTTTGCACGTATGGATGATGGTTCTGAGTCAAATAAAGTTGATACGTTAATCATTGAAGGTACGGTAACCGATACTGAGGGTCATCTTATTGAAGGCGCTAAAGTTGAAATTTGGCATGCCAACAGTCTAGGTAACTACTCATTCTTTGATAAATCACAATCTGATTTTAATCTTCGTCGTTCTATCTTGACTGACAACGCAGGTCAATACACGGCGTTAACGACCATGCCTGTGGGTTATGGTTGTCCACCAAATGGTACAACCCAGTTCGTACTCAATAAATTGGGGCGTCATGGTAACCGCCCGTCACACGTGCACTATTTCGTGTCTGCACCGGGCTACCGAAAATTGACCACACAATTCAACATTGAAGGCGATCAATACCTGTGGGATGACTTTGCATTTGCCACACGTGACGGCTTAGTTGCAACCGCTGTAGATGTAACTGATGAAGCAGAAATTGCACGTCGTAGTTTAAACAAGGCTTTCAAACATATTCAGTTCAACATTGAACTTGTTAAAGAACAAGCTGCTGCACCAACGACTGAAGTTGATCGTCGCCGCGCTAGCGCTTAAAGCTTTTATGCTAGGAAACCGAGATGTTCATGTTCCAAGTTAACATGACATTTCGGTGACTTGCCCAAATTTGGACAGTCGGAGAACGGACATGCCACGTATCCCAGTAATTAATACCAGCCACCTTGATCGTATAGATGAACTTTTAGTTGACGATTATGAAAGTGGTGAATTTAAACTTCATCGCTCTGTATTTACAGATCAAGCCCTTTTTGACCTAGAGATGAAATACATTTTTGAAGGCAACTGGGTGTACTTGGCACATGAAAGCCAAATTCCAAACAATAACGACTTCTATACCACGTATATGGGTCGTCAACCGATCATTATTGCACGTAACCGTCAAGGTGAACTCAATGCCATGATCAATGCCTGCTCACATCGTGGCGCGCAGCTTTGCCGCCACAAAAAAGGCAATAAAGCGACCTATACTTGCCCATTCCACGGTTGGACGTTTAACAACTCAGGTAAGCTTTTAAAAGTCAAAGATCCAGCGGATGCGGGTTATTCGGATTGTTTCAATAAAGATGGTTCACACGATCTAAAGAAAGTCGCGCGTTTTGAAAGTTATAAAGGATTTTTATTTGGTAGCTTAAATCCAGATGTACCCTCTTTAGAGGAGTTTTTGGGCGAAACCACCAAAATCATCGATATGATCGTGGGTCAGTCTGAACAAGGTTTAGAAGTACTACGCGGTTCTTCAACTTATACCTATGAAGGCAACTGGAAACTGACTGCAGAAAATGGTGCAGATGGTTATCACGTGTCTGCGGTGCATTGGAACTATGCCGCAACAACCCAACACCGTAAAGAAGCCCAAGCAGCTGACAATATTCGGGCGATGAGCGCAGGTGCTTGGGGCAAACAAGGTGGTGGTTCATACGGCTTTGAACATGGTCACATGTTGCTTTGGACACAATGGGCAAATCCAGAAGACCGTCCTAACTTTACAAAAGCTGAAGAATATACTGCCAACTTCGGTGCGCCAATGTCGAAATGGATGATCGAACGTTCACGTAACCTCTGCTTGTATCCGAACGTGTATTTGATGGATCAATTTGGTTCACAAATTCGTGTACTCCGTCCAATTTCAGTCAATAAAACGGAAGTAACCATTTACTGTATCGCACCTGTTGGTGAAGAACCAGAAGCACGTACACGTCGTATTCGTCAGTATGAAGACTTCTTTAATGCATCAGGTATGGCAACCCCAGATGATCTAGAAGAATTCCGAGCATGCCAAGCCGGTTATGCAGGTATTGAGCTTGAGTGGAACGATATGTGCCGTGGTTCAAAACATTGGATTCATGGACCAGACGAAGCCGCAGATGAAATTGGTTTAAAACCTGTTTTGAGCGGTATCAAAACTGAAGATGAAGGTTTATACCTTGCTCAGCATCAATACTGGTTACACAGCATGAAAAAGGCCATTCAATCTGAAAAAGAACTGGCCGAAATTGAAGCTTCAACTATGGGAGAAAGCGCATGAATGCGACGACAAACTTAGACCCAGCATCAATGGAAAAGATTTCACAATTCTTATTTCAAGAAGCCCGTTTTTTAGATGATGAGCAATGGGATGATTGGATCAGTTGTTATGCACCCTCCGCTTCTTTTTGGATGCCTGCATGGGATGATGATGATCAACTCACCACTGACCCGCAGTCTGAAATTTCATTGATCTACTACCCTGACCGTCAAGGCTTAGAAGACCGAGTATTTCGTATTAAAACGGAACGTTCATCAGCCACCATGCCAGATACACGTACCAGTCACAACATCAGCAATATTGAATTGCTCGAACGTAACGGCGACAAGGTTACCGTACGCTTTAACTGGAACACATTGAGTTTCCGTTATAAGACCAGTTATAGCTACTTTGGTATGTCACGTTATGAAATTGATTTTTCCAAGGAACAACCACAAATTTTAAGTAAATATGTGGTGCTCAAAAATGATTATATCAACCAAGTGATTGATATTTACCACCTCTAATTTAACCGGTTCCCTTTCAGACTGCGGGATGAATATCTCCCCTCTCCCGCAGCAAGGTTAAACACCGTATAGCCCTTATGGATCTGGGCTATTTAGGTCGAGCTCTACAAGATTGATCAAGGATATTCAGCCATGTCAAACCACAATGTTGCACTTCAATTCGAAGATGGCGTAACACGTTTTATTACCGTCACTCAAGGTGAAAGCCTGTCAGATGCGGCTTATCGCCAAAAAATTAACATTCCACTCGATTGTCGTGATGGCGCATGTGGGACTTGCCGTGCATTTTGTGAATCAGGTTCGTTTGATATGCCTGAAGAAACCTATATTGAAGATGCACTCACCCCTGAAGAAGCTGCCGAAGGTTATATTTTGGCATGTCAGTGCCGTCCAACATCAGATGCAGTATTTCAAATTCAAGCGTCTTCAGATGTCTGCAAAACTCAGATTCATGCTTTTGAAGGCACACTTGCTAAAGTTGAAAAGCTTTCTGATTCGACGATTACTTTTGATATTCAGCTTGATGAAGGTCAGCCAAATATTCATTTCCTTGCAGGTCAATATGTTAATGTCGGTCTTCCAGGAACCACTGAAACACGTTCATATTCGTTTAGCTCTAAACCAGGTAATCGTTTAACGGGTTTCGTGGTGCGTAACGTGCCAAACGGCAAAATGAGTGAGTTCTTAAGTGCCACTGCACAAGTAGGCGATAAGATGACGTTCACAGGTCCATTTGGTAGCTTCTACTTACGTAATGTTGTGCGTCCAGTAGTTATGCTGGCAGGCGGTACAGGTATTGCACCATTCCTGTCCATGCTGCAAGTGTTAGAAGACAAAGGTTCAGATTATCCTGTACGTTTGGTCTTTGGCGTAACCAACGACTTTGACTTGGTGGCTTTAGAAAAACTAAATGAACTTCAAGACAAACTACCTTGGTTCGAGTTCCGCACTGTGGTGGCAAGCCCTGACTCAAATCATGCGCGTAAAGGTTATGTGACAGGTCATATTGAAAATGACTGGTTAAACGGTGGTGATGTAGACGTATACCTCTGCGGCCCAGTTCCTATGGTGGAAGCAGTTCGTGGCTGGTTAGATACCGAAGGTATTAAACCAGCAAACTTCTTATTTGAAAAATTCTCTGCAAATTAATATTGAATTAAGGAGATATTTTCAATGTCGAATCTTCAACGATTTTCAAATAAAGTTGTGATCGTGACGGGTGCCGCCCAAGGCATTGGTCGCGGGGTGGCTCTACAAGTGGCAGCAGAAGGCGCACAAGTGGTGATGGCAGACCTGTCTACATACGTGAGCGATGTGTTGGCTGAGATTAAAACACTGGGTGGTGATGCAATTACCATCAATGCCGATCTTGAAACCTTTGCTGGTGCACAAGCGGTGGTTGCAAAAGCCATTGAAGTCTACGGTAGAGTAGATGCGCTGATCAATAATGTCGGCGGCGCCATTTGGATGAAACCCTTCCAAGAGTTTTCTGAAGAAGAAATTATCAAAGAAGTGAATCGTTCACTGTTCCCAACGCTGTGGTGTTGTCGTGCAGTTTTACCTGAAATGATTAAAAATCAGAAAGGTACGATTGTAAATGTGTCTTCAATTGCGACACGTGGTATTAATCGAGTACCGTATTCAGCCTCTAAAGGTGGTGTCAATGCACTTACGGCTGCGCTTGCTTTTGAACATGCACAAGATGGTATTCGAGTCAATGCCGTTGCAACAGGTGGTACAGAAGCACCACCACGCAAAGTTCCACGCAATGCTACACCACTCACAGACCATGAAAAGCAGTGGATGCAAGAAGTGGTAAATCAAACTATTGATCGTACATTTATGGGTCGTTATGGCAGTATCCAAGAACAAGTCAATGCTATTGTGTTTTTGGCATCGGATGAATCTTCTTATATGACAGGAACTGTGGTTCCCGTCGGTGGTGGCGATCAGGGCTAAATCTGATTATGAATGAGTTACAGGTGCATTGATTTCTCAGCATGGAGGCAGTAGCAATGACGACCCTGTTTAAAACCTTGAAACAAGATTGGTCACTTTCAGCCACAGTCGCAGGATTTTTGGCTGTGCTGATTTCCTATTCAGGGCCCTTGATTATCTTCTTTCAAGCTGCACAAAAAGCCAATGTCTCTCCCGCCATGATGATTTCATGGATCTGGGGGATTTCTATTGGTGCTGCTGTAGCAGGGATTTATTTATCGATTAAATATAAAGTTCCTGTGATTACGGCATGGTCTGCACCCGGTACAGCGCTATTGGTGACCTTATTCCCAGATTTAAGTTTAAATGAAGCCGTTGCTGCTTACATTACGGCTGCTATTGCAATTTTAGTCATTGGCGTGAGTGGATATTTCGACAAATTGTTGCAATGGATTCCACAGTCCATCGCTGCTGGCATGATGGCAGGCATTTTATTTCAGTTTGGGCTCGGACTATTTACTGCCACCGACAGCATGCCTTGGATTGTCTTTGGTATGCTTTTGGTTTTTTTGCTCTCTAAACGTATCTCCCCTCGCTATAGCATGCTGTGGGTCTTGATTACAGGCGTTGTACTCAGTTTAGTTTTAGGCAAAATGAATCCTATTGAAATGCAGTTTAGCCTAGCCATTCCACAGTTTATCTCTCCTGAATGGACATTGAACGGTATATTGAATTTTGCCATTCCATTAATTCTGGTCAGTCTAAGTGGTCAGTTTTTGCCAGGCATGGCAATCATGAAACTTAGCGGTTATGACACGCCTGCCAAACCGATTATTACCACCACCAGTCTTGCCTCACTGGCTGTTGCATGCGTGGGCGGGATTACGATTGTTCTTGCATCCATCACCGCTGCACTGTGCATGGGTAAAGATGCGCATGAACTTAAAGACAAACGTTATATCGCAGGTATTGCAAATGGGATGTTCTACATTTTAGGTGGACTCTTTGCAGGCAGTATCGTGATGCTGTTTAGCTTATTGCCCAAAGAGTTGGTGGCAGCCTTGGCCGGCTTGGCATTACTCGGTGCCATTGGGATCAATATCAACACTGCGATGAAAGATGAAAACCAACGTGATGCTGCTTTAATTACTTTTTTGGCTACAGCATCTGGCATGCAGTTTCTGGGCTTAAGTTCGGTTTTTTGGGGGATTTGTATAGGTATTATTGCGCATATCATTCTGAGTAAAAAAAACAGTCCACTGCCCTTAGTCAATACGTTGCCGCATCTTCGTCACACTAAATTCAACTCAGCATCTGACCCAATAGATAATTCAAAATCTAATGCAAAGTCTCATTCTGAAAATTCAGAACCTAAATCAAACACTGAATCAAACCCTGAATCTAAACACTAAAGTTCTTACAAATAGATTGAGCACAGCTCAAATAGGATAAATGATGATCGATAAAAGCTCCGCTTCTTTAAAAGAAGCCCTTTCTCAAATTAAAGATGGTGCAACCATCATGATTGGTGGTTTTGGTACAGCAGGACAACCCGCGGAACTGATTGATGGTTTGATTGATCTGGGTGTCAAAGATCTGGTAATTGTGAACAATAATGCTGGAAATGGCGACTACGGTTTGGCGAAACTGCTCAAAACTGGCGCAGTACGTAAAATCATTTGCTCTTTTCCGCGTCAGTCTGACTCTTACGTGTTTGATGAAATCTATCGTGCAGGAAAAATTGAACTTGAACTGGTGCCACAAGGTAATTTGGCGTGTCGTATTCAAGCGGCAGGTATGGGACTGGGTCCAATTTATACCCCGACTGGTTTTGGAACATTACTGGCTGAAGGTAAACCAACGCTCAATTATGAAGGCAAAGACTTCGTGTTGGAAAACCCGATCAAAGCTGACTTTGCTTTAATCAAAGCACATCAAGGTGACCGTTGGGGCAATTTGGTTTATAACAAATCTGCACGTAACTTTGGTCCAATCATGGCGATGGCAGCAGACGTGACCATTGCCCAAGTATCCGAAATTGTTGAACTGGGTGCACTTGATCCTGAACATATTATTACGGCAGGAATTTTTGTACAGCATGTGGTTGCGGTTAAGCCGTCTACTCCAGATATTCAAGCTTAAGCGTTCAGGAGAATCTAATGAGCTATAACAAATTAACACGTGACCAAATTGCTGAACGTGTGGCACAGGACATTCCAGATGGTGCCTATGTCAACTTAGGTATTGGCTTACCCACCAAAATTTCAAATTATTTGCCCTCAGATAAAGACGTTTTTTTACATTCTGAAAACGGTTTACTGGCATTCGGCCCACCTCCGGCAAAAGGTGAAGAAGATCCAGAACTGATCAACGCAGGTAAAGAGTTTGTGACCCTGTTAGAAGGTGGTGCTTATTTCCATCATGGTGATTCATTTGCCATGATGCGCGGTGGTCACTTAGATATCGCAGTGCTGGGTGCCTTTCAAGTCGCTGAAAATGGGGATCTTGCCAACTGGCATACTGGTGCCCCAGATGCGATTCCTGCTGTCGGCGGTGCAATGGACTTGGCTGTGGGTGCAAAGAAAGTCTTTATTACCACCGATCATGTCACTAAAAAAGGCGAACCTAAAATTGTCGCAGAGCTAACTTACCCCGCAACAGGTTTGAAGTGTGTCGATCGTATTTATACTGATCTTTGCGTGATTGATGTGACAAATGACGGTATGAAAGTGATCGAAAAGGTTAAAGGTTTAAGTTTTGACGAATTGCAGTCAATGACTGGGGCCAAGCTGATTGATGCAACGCAAATTTAATCACTTAATTTTTAAATACCTCCCCTAAATTCCCCCTTTTCAAAGGGGAACTTCAAAGCACAACACGAGGCTCCGTGGATCTTCATCCTTTCTTAAAGGAGGGATTAAGGGAGGACACAAGAGAATACACATGAAAAATGCATATATTATCGATGCCATTCGTACCCCTTTTGGTCGTTATGCCGGTGGACTCGCTCCTATCCGTGCGGATGACCTTGGTGCATTACCCATCAAAGCATTGATTGCGCGTAACCCAAGTATCGACTGGGAAAAAGTCGATGATGTGATCTATGGCTGTGCCAACCAAGCCGGTGAAGACAACCGTAATGTCGGACGCATGTCTGCACTTTTAGCAGGTTTGCCATATCAAGTGCCTGCAACCACGGTCAACCGTTTATGTGGTTCATCGCTCGATGCTGTTGCGATGGCAGCACGTGTGATTAAAGCGGGTGAAGCAAATTTGATTATTGCAGGTGGTGTAGAGAGTATGTCTCGTGCGCCTCTTGTGATGGGAAAATCTGAGGGAGCCTATGGCCGTGCTCAAAAACTTGAAGACACCACCATGGGCTGGCGCTTTATCAACCCTAGGCTTAAAGAACTGTATGGTGTTGAAACCATGCCGCAAACTGCGGAAAACGTCGCAGAGCAATTTAATATTAACCGTGCAGACCAAGATCAATTTGCACTGTTAAGTCAACAACGTACCGCTGCGGCTCAAGCACGCGGTTTTTTTGAAAATGAAATCGTGCCTGTATCTATTCCACAGCGTAAAGGTGAGCCTACGGTCGTGAGTGCAGATGAACATCCGAGAGCATCGACTACACTTGAGGGCTTAACGAAGCTTAAACCTGTGGTCAAAGCCGATGGAACAGTGACCGCAGGTAATGCTTCAGGCATTAATGATGGTGCGGCAGCACTGCTGATTGCATCTGAAGCAGCAATTACTCAGTACGGCCTTAAGCCACGCGCTAAAGTGATAGGAGCAACTGTTGTTGGTGTTGAACCCCGTATTATGGGGTTTGGTCCTGCACCTGCCATTAAAAAGTTGTTGGCTCAAACAGGCTTGTCTTTAGATCAAATGGATGTGATTGAGCTAAATGAAGCCTTTTCGGCTCAAGCTCTGGCAGTCACTCGTGATTTGGGTCTACCCGATGGCGCAGCGCACGTTAATCCAAATGGTGGTGCAATTGCGATTGGTCACCCACTGGGTGCATCTGGCGCGCGTCTTGTCACCACAGCCCTAAATCAGCTTGAACAATCAGGTGGGAAATATGCCCTATGTTCAATGTGTATTGGTGTCGGTCAAGGCATCGCTTTAATTATAGAACGCGTTTAATCCTCAATCAAATTCCCCTTTTGATCAAGGGGACTTTGGGGATTCAAAAAAGATTAAGGATAGATAACAATGCCAACTTTCATCTCAAACAATGCCGAAATTCATTACCAAACCTTTGGTGATCACACACAACCTGCGCTGATTTTCTCTAACTCGTTGGGTACAAATTTCAGGATGTGGCAACCTCAAATTGATGCGCTACAGCATGATTTTTATATTGTGTGCTATGACACACGTGGTCATGGTCAGTCTTCTGCACCCCAAGGTCCGTATAGTCTTGATCAACTGGGTAAAGACGTGATTCATTTACTCGATCATTTACATATCGACACAGCCATTTTTTGTGGTATCTCAATGGGAGGTCTTACAGGTCAATGGCTTGCGATTCACCATCCAGATCGCTTTAATCACGTTCTGGTGTGTAATACTGCAGCAAAAATTGGCCAAGAAAATGCGTGGAATGAACGTGCTCAAATGGTACGTGAACAGGGTTTAGACAGTATAGCTTCTACTGCGGCATCACGCTGGTTTACCCCAAGTTTTATTGAGAATCACGCAGACATCGTGAGGACGCTGTCCAATAACCTTGCAGCGGGTAGCCCTGAGGGTTATGCAAGTTGCTGTGAAGCCTTGTCTAAAGCAGATTTACGTGACGAGTTAAAAAAGATTCGTATTCCTGTGCTGGTGATTGCAGGACGCAAAGACCCCGTAACCACCGTTGCAGATGCACAATATATGGTGAATCATATCAAGAGCAGTGCGCTATTTGAAATTGATGCCTCACATATTTCTAATATTGAACAACCTGATGCATTCAATCAGGCATTAAAGCAGTTTATTTCTGCCTGAAACCAAGAAAACCGAATTGACCATTCGGTTTTACTTTTTTAGCCATTACCAGCCATTAAAAGTATATTTTGAGCGTTAAAATATTTTGCAGAGCAATATCTAATTTCATTATACAAGTAACTATGCTAGTTTTTAGCCTAAAATCATACCGCAACATCGTAGAAAAAAAGATGTCTCTCGATCTTTACTTGAGCACGGTCGTGTGGTTTACGAAGTTAGTCCACAAGCTAAACATCTGAATATTCAAGGCGGTGTTTTCATGGCGGTTTCTGTGCCACCGTGTTGGGCTGCCTTACAGGCGGTGCAGTCCACAGACTCATGCGCAAAGGTCAACATTTTTCTACTGTAGATTTGAGTATCAAAATGATTCGTCCCCTGCAAGGGGGTACAACGTACTATGGCGTGGGTAACTTCATCAATGCTAGGCGTACTTTGGTCATCACTGAGGGTAAAATTATCGATCCTCAAGATAAGATATTTGCCACAGGTACAGCCATACTCATGATGATTAACCGTTAAAAAAAAGCCCATATTCATTTGATGATATGGGCTTTTAAATGTTAAATGTTTCATACAGACTCAGACAATGCCAACAATCATAATGGCACGCTTTTTTAAATTACCCCG
>CAZOGM010000001.1:51353-84404 GCA_964579445.1 uncultured Acinetobacter sp. | reverse complement strand
TACAGACTCAGACAATGCCAACAATCATAATGGCACGCTTTTTTAAATTACCCCGCTTCACTTTGAATATTATTCACCATATGTAGCAAACGCGGTGCGATATCATCTTCCAGCTTTTCTCGATCAAGTATAAAGCTTGGTCCACCGCAGTTGAAGACCAGTAGTCCATGCTGCTCATGATAATAAGGCACAGCAACCGAGTTCACGTCTTTTTGCCAATCACCAATGGAAAAGCAATAGCCAAAATCTTGATAATCCTTAAATGCTTTGTCTAGATCACGATTAATTTTAATCCAGTCATCTTTATGCTTATTTCGAATAGCATCCATCAGGAAGAGTCGTTCATCTTCAGGTAAAGCTGCCAAACATGCGCGTCCCATTGAACTTAAATGAATGGGTAGATATGTCCCGGGTTGGCGGCGCATAGTCAGATTGTCTTTGCCTTGTACCACGTCCAAATAAATCATATTCAGTCGATCACGCGTCGCCATGGCCACTGCGGCACCTGCGTGATCGGCCAAATCTTTCATATATGGATGAGCAATCGAGCGAATAGAGACATTTGCCAGCATTGAATATCCAAACGACAATACCCCAACAGACAGTTGAAACTTGCTCGAGTTGGGCACTTGTTTTAAATAACCCAAACGAGACAAAGTATGGGTTAAACGAGTGATGGTTGGTTTTGGCAGTCCTGTCATAAAAGACAATTCTTGATTGCCCAAGTGTTGATGTTTCGGTGAAAAACAGCGCAGCAGCTCAAGCCCACGCGCTAAAGCAGTAATATACTGGCGATCATTTTCATCCTGCATGTCCTCAATCGGATGCAGAAGCTCATGACGTAATGGTCCCAAAATCTGCTCTGTTTGTTCTGATGTTGTAATATCAGTCATAAAGTTATGGCCTCAATACTTTTATCTTGTTTCGCATGGCGAAATTATAAGATATTTAAACGCTAAATGGCAAAGAAGCAACTTGATTAAGTTGCTTCTTTTAATTGCCTTACAAGATCATGATGATTAAGCAATGATGCCTTTTTGCTTGAGTTTAGCCAATTGCTCCGCATCCATCACACGGCTAAGAATTTCATCGGTATGTTCGCCCAACATAGGTGGCACTTTTTTATACTCCACTGGCGTACGCGAAAGTCTAATAGGAGAACCAATTATGTTCAGATTTTCTTTAAGCCAATGCTGCATTTCGACCAACATATTACGCGCTTTGACTTGCGATTCTTCAAACCCTTGTTGCTAATTATTGATCAAATCAACTGGAATCTTCACCGCATGAATCACTTCAACCCAATGTTTTGCTGATTTCGTTGCAAAATACTGGCTTAACAACTCAACTATTTCAGTGCGATGCTGGATACGTACAGCATTGCTGGCAAAGCGTGAATCATGAGGTAACTCTGGCAAGCCAATCGCATGGCTTAACGTAACGAATTGTTTGTCATTTCCGCAAGCAATAATAAATTCTTGATCTGCCGCTTTGAACACTTGATATGGCACAATATTGGCATGAGATTTGCCACAGCGACCCAGTACTTTACCTGAAGCCAAATCGTTCATGCCTGGGTTGGCAATTGTTGCCACTTAAACATCCACCATCTCTACATGCTGACCTAAACCTGCCAAATGTCGATTGAGTAAGGCTACTTAAGCTACATATGAAACTAACAGCAAGAGTTAAGAATTTCGAAAAGCTTGACGAAAACTCAACGTTATTTCATCGCTTTAATATTATTTTCTTTTCATGCTCATCAACAGTTCAAGTTAAAAATTACACCATTCAAAAAAATTGTTCGAAGTTTAATGCTACTAGATGTTCGATCTCAGGTTCAGAATTTATTCAATGGCTCAATGCTTAAATGCAAAAATGGGAACACCGTTATCCCCGCTCAAGATATAAGTAAAATTTACGAGAAATAGATCATGAATATTGAGTAAATTTTAAACTAATACTGTGTGTGATACTTTATTCGCTCGCTCCCTAATTGATCAAATTATGAATTAATTAAGTATTCTGTGTAACTTGAAACACATTTTATTACATGTATTAACAGTGTGTAGTTTTATAGCGAGGAAATGTAAAAATAATACTTTTCATGCTTTATTTGTTTAATTATGAAGTATTACAGGTCATGGGGCACGAATGATGTTTGAATCGAACACAGAATCAATGCACACTCAAAACCTTTATATATCAGCATCAAAATTCATTAAAAAATTTGAATATCCTATTGAAAAATATTGTTTATTTTTAGATATTGATGGAACAATCTCGGAGTTTCACCCCAACCCAAACTTAAGCTTTATCTCAACAGATACTTTAGAACAATTAAACAATATACAACGACAAAAGATTCCTATAGCCGTAGTCACGGGTAGAACCATTCAAGATGCTATCCGATTATTCAAACCGCTAGAATTACCGATTGCAGGAACGCACGGTTTAGAAATTCGTTTTTCTGAAAAGCACATACTACAAAGCCCAATGAATTCTTTAATGTTTCAACAGATTTATTCAGACATAGAAGCTGCATGTGTCTTATACCCAAAACTTAGAATTGAAAAAAAAACCTATGCTGTAGCGCTCCATTTTCGAGAGTGTCCTGAACTTGAACCAATAGCTCAACGCATAATTGACTGCATCCTTCATAATTATGAAGGTTTGAAACTAAACATAGGGAAATGTGTCTATGAGCTGATCTTGGTACAAGCAGACAAAGGCAAAGCCATTGAACAAATTTATGTTCAAAATAAATTAAATCATTTTACGCCCATTTTTATTGGTGATGACCTAACGGATGAATCTGGGTTTAAAACGATCAATCAAATGGGAGGAATATCCGTCAAGGTTGGCGAAGGAGAAACTTCTGCACAGTACCGATTTAAAGATGTGAGTGCGACCTGTGAATTTATTGATCAGTTTTCGAGATTAATTCAAAAACACGCCAAAAGAACTTCTCAAGTATCTAAAAAAATTGGAGAAAAAGCATGTCTAAATTAATCGTACTTTCAAATCGTGTCAATTTACCCAGCTCAGATGGACACGTAGCAGGCGGTTTAGCCGTGGCATTACAGGATGCGCTACACGATATGGGCGGGGTTTGGTTAGGCTGGAATGGTGAAAAAGTAGAGTCTATTGAAGAACAACATTTTAATGTCCATCAAGCTGAACATGTGGAATATATTACTTGTCCATTGACCCAGCAGCAGTATGAAGATTATTACTGTGGTTTCTCCAACAATACCTTATGGCCTGCAATGCATGATCGTGAAGACCTGATCGAATTTCAACCTTCAGAATTTCATACCTATCAAAAAGTGAATCAACACTTTGCGTTGGAACTGAGCCGTATAGCCGAACCTGAAGATATGATTTGGGTACACGATTATCATTTTCTCAGCGTGGCACATTATTGCCGTGAATTGGGTATGAAAAATAGAATTGGCTTTTTTTTGCATATTCCTTTTGCAGGTCTGGGTATTTGGCAGGCTCTAGAGGTTTCCGAAAAACTGATTCAGCATCTATCTGAATATAATGTACTGGGCTTGCAAACCGAGCATGATCAAAAACAATGTGTCGATGTTCTACAGTATTATTTAGGGGGTCTGCTTACCCCAGAGCAAACATTGGTTCTGGAGAACAAAGAAGTTAAAATCCAATGTTATCCGATTGGTGTAAACCCTGAAATGATCCAGCTAGCGGCTTTAGAAGCTGAAAAATTAAAGGCAGATACCGCTTTTAATTTTGATCAGATCAGTCATCAAAAAACCATTATTTCAGTCGATCGTATTGATTATTCAAAGGGTTTAATTGAGCGCTTCAATGCCTTTGCTGATTTTCTGAAACAATATCCAGAATATCATCAATTGGTCACAGATTTACAAGTTGCTTGTCCATGTCGTATGGACATTCCCGCCTATGAAGATTTATTCAATCAAGTTCAAGCTAAAATTGAAGCCATTAATCATCAATTTTCTCAAGGCGACTGGAATCCGATTCAGTGTACTCATGACACCATTGCGCATGATCAACTGATGCAGATTTATCGCCAATCTGATATTTGCTGGGTCAACTCACTTCGTGACGGAATGAATTTGGTGGCTAAGGAATTTATTGCTGCGCAAGACCCTGAACAACCGGGCATTTTGATTTTATCTAAATATGCGGGTTCTGCGGAGCAAATGCCTGAGGCCATTATCGTGGATCCTGAGTCACCGAGCAGTATGGTCGATGCTTTAAAAAAAGCTTTAGTGATGTCCAAAGCAGAACGTATAGAACGCTATGAATACTTGATTAAAGGCTTAAAACATTTTGATATAACCGATTGGCGCAATGCATTTTTAAATGACTTAAAGTCAATTGCGCCTCCTACCATAAAGCAATCAGACTCACCTGCTCTTCGCGCCCCATACAGAAGTTAACGCATGGATCTATACAGCAAAAGAGACGCAGTCCAACACACTGCGTTTTTTCAAATAGAGTAATAAATTGAGAGAATAAAAATTAGCAATCATTTATCGAATAAATAGGTTTTTGCTTAGGTCGTTAAGCCATCACTTTTGAGCGCGTAAATACATTCAGCAATGGAATTAAAATCACAGCCAACGCAAGCACAGTAAATACAGCGGTCAAACTAAATATTTCACTGCCCAATCCAATAAATGCCGGTCCAAGCAATACCCCACTGTACGCCATGGTCGATACATAAGACAAAGCAACTGCTTTTGGCATTAGGTTTTGACGCCCGACTTGAGAGAAAATAATCGGAACAATGTTCGCACAGCCTAAACCCATGAATAAATAGCCCAACAAAGCCACTGTCCAAACAGGTGCCACGATAACAATTGAAAGCCCAATCGCAGCCAAAATTGCCCCATAAATAATGGTCTGCTTTTCTCCCAGAAATCTCAATACCCAATGCCCAGTCAAACGCCCTATGGTCATCGCAATTGCAAAAAAGGTATATGCCAAACCTGCATAGGCCGCATCAATTTTATATTGATCGACCAAATAAATGCCACTCCACTCCATAGCACTCCCTTCTATTAAAAATGCAATAAAGCACATTAAACCAAAGACCAAAATCAAGGGTTGAGGCAGCATCCATTTTTTTGACACGTTTACATCATGAGGGGCATCTAAACTATTTCTAGATTTATCTAACTCTTGAGTATTCAAATCGGAAATCTCAGATTTTTTCAAACTGTGTGGGACTGCAACACATAGCAAAATGAGAAGAATAAAACCCACGATTACGGCGCTTACAAAAGGTGAAAGACCAACAGATAAGAGCAAAGTCACTGCCATTACCCCACTTAAGCCACCCAAGCTACACATCCCATGAAAACTCGACATCAAGTTTCGGGTCAGCTTTTTCTCCACCACCACAGCTTGATAATTGATCACTACGCCAAGCCCACCTGCTGCACTTCCAAAAACAAACAACAAAATAGCCAACATCGCAGCGCTGAGTGCAAGTGTCATCAAGGGTAATGTCAACATCAATACCAACAGAAATACAGCAATGATAGATCTACAGCCTAACTTTTGAATGAGGTATCCTGTCGCAGGCATGGCAATCATGGAACCCAAGCCACCACAAAGCAAAAGTCCACCAAAATCGGCATGATTAAGGCTCAGTCTTTGTTGGGCATACGGAATTAAAGGTGCCCAAGCCGCGGTACAAAGCCCAAGGCAAAAGAAACTGATAAATGTCGCAAGAGAGTGGTCTGACTTTTGGCTGAAGGCACGTTCAATTACATTGGGTTTGGTGATGATCATCGCTGTGTTACCACAAAATATTTGGTAAAAATTTAATCCATGCAGAATCTGAATCCATAGAAAAACCCCTATGTGTTTATAGCCGTAGCTAAAACTGTATAGGGGTTATTTGGCGAAATTATATACACTAAATTTAAAAAGAAAAGCGCTGTTTTCCTTTGAGACAAAAAGTTTTGTAACGCAAATTTCTCTCATCACTATTTGCTTTAAAGCATTTTTTATAATTGATTCTATTTGTTCATATTTGTGTAACTTTCAAGCTTTGAACAGCCATTCATTAATCGTTATTTTATATTGAACATCTTCCTAGCTGAAATGTGATTGCATCTAAAATTAAGGTTTAAATCGATCATACAGGATGAATAGTTGATTTTAGCGCTGATTGACTTCAATCGCTTTTAAAAAATGGGCAAATCCTTCTGGTGCTCTGGCATCCAAACGACTACTGGTCGTGACACGCACCCGATTCGTCCAAGTAATGTCCACATTCATCGCCTGCATTTTTTTAACCAGCTTGACATCTTCATGACAGGCAACGGGAGGAAAACCACCAGACGCCATATATGCAGCTGCCGAAAAACTCAAATTTGCACCATGTATATGCCTATGATTCATACAGTCTTGATATTTTGACATATAGGCGAGCTTGGTTTTATCAGACAAAGTATTCCAGCGGTCAACATCTACCACCCCACAAATCACATCTGTCGGCTGTGCTCGAATTTGTTCAACTAACCATAAAGCATCAACCGTTGAGTCTGCATCTGTACAGGCAATCCAGTTTGCACCTTGCTCAATGAGCTGTCTTACCCCCAAATCACGTGCAATTCCCACTGAATTCACGTCACATTCTAGATAACTCGCATTTGATTGTTTAACGATATTAAGCGAGTCATCATCACAGGTATCGAGTACCACCAAAACATGTACCTCGATCTTATTTTCAGATTGAACTGCATTTTTCAAAATTGATTCTATACAGACAGGTTGAGCATGGCGTGACTTTTGATCAATCGAAATTTGCTCAATTGCAGTGTCAATCGAGTCTAAACAGGCTTTTAAATATTGCGCTTCATTATAAGCAGGTATGACCACACCTATGATCATAATAGGCCCTCCCGCTTTGCCACGCTTGCAGGATGATGTGTCCAAACATCCAATACAAAATCTGGATCGTTTAAACTCAAACAATGATGTAGATTCAGCTTGGCTTTTAACAGCTCATGTACGGTATTACCATTCAGCTCAAAGCCATCAATCGGATAGCGCCAATGACAACTTAACACCACACCATCCACAGCTAACGATGCTTTTATTTTCTCTAAAGATGCGATCACTTCGCTTTTGCTTAAATAATATAAAATTTCACTCACCACAATCAAATCGAATGCACCGGTTGGAAATTGATCTGGAATGCGCTGCTGTTGAAGTTCAACATGGTCAGTGTCTTCTAAGCGTTGCTTTGCCAACTGAATCGCTTTAGGATTGGCATCTATACACAGTAATTTTTGACAACGTTCGGCCAACAGCTCACTCAAAAAACCATTGGCACAACCAATTTCCAATGCATGTCCAAAACTCATTTTGGGTAACACTGACATGCAAATCTGACGTTTGCGTTTTTCATACCAACGGTTGGCGTAATCCCAAGGATCATCACTTTCTTCATACATCGCTTCGAAATATTGGCTTTTACTGTCCATGTAGGTACACCTCATAAGGCATCAAAATTCGGTCGACCGCTTCACTCGATAATATCGGTGCTTGCCCTGTGGAAGTATCACGTTCTAACTGACTTTTAAAACACTGAATTGCACGATGCTTGAGTGTCAGTTCATTTGAACTCAAATCTAAACGATAAGCCTGCTCCCATGTAATTTGTGCATTATTGGGTTCTGCCCAGTGCCATGCCCAAATCAAGACTTGAAAATGCTTAAGTTGATGTTTTTGAGCAAGGTCAAACACCACTTTGGCGCTATGCTCATGATCTGGGTGTCCATCTTTTTCATAGGTGGTGATTAAAATATCATTCGGCTCAAGCAATTGTTCAAGCTGCGCGTAAAAATCGCCATATAATGTCCCAATTGCACCATCTTGCAAATTAAACGCTACACGCTGAGTATTTTGGATGTTTAAAACCTTGAGTGCGGCTTTAGACTCAGCAGGTCGGATTTGATTCAGCTGATCTGGCGTGTAACGCTTAGAGTTAGGATGACTGCCTGTTCCATTGGTAATCGCAACCAAAACCAGATTACGTTGTAATGTAGATAATTTCTGCATCAGCCCAGCACAGCCTAAGATTTCATCATCTGGATGCGGTGCTAAGATTAAGACACGACTACTTTTTGGAAAGTGCTGTTCAAGATCAAACATATTCATCTGTTGCAAACCGTCCCAATCCAGCCATTGCTGTTTGCTGGTACCTCTCCCATAAATCAATCTTTGCTTATTATCTGAATCGGGTGAGACATCATGTGAAAAAGTATCCAATGGCTTATCCGCTGCTTTCAAAGTTGCCATGCATCAGACTCCTTTGTTGCCAACTCCCCAATGCTTTTTAAATCAAAAGCTGCATGGCTTTGTCTTAAAAATACCGGTAAGTCCGTCGAAAGCTGCGCAAATAACTTGTCTTCGCAATATGGACGTGCGCCCAACGCTTTACCGACATTTTTCAAAATGAGTTCCGCAGCCGATTCCGTTTGTGCTCGAAGTATTCGAATATCTAATTCATGGCTTAAATGAGGTGCTTCATCTATTTTTTCAGCTAAATTATAAAAAAACTGACGGGTGGTTTGAACTGCTGTAATAACTTCACCCAAGTACATGAGTTTAAAATCGTGTGAATTGGTTTTTGCGGCTTCAATCAAATACTGTGCCAAACGAAGTGCTGCGCCAAACCAACACGCCGCAACCCCTGCTGCACCATGCCAAAAGCCAGCACGATTCAAATAAGCATTGGGCTGTCCTACCTTCTCAGCTTTCACATGCTCAAAATTAATTGCACCCGTTTGGGTGTACTGCATACCCAGCGCATGCCAACCTGATGGTCTTATCTCAATCCCTAGCTCACGCATATCTACAATGAGTAACTGAGATTGATTGTTTTCATCTTTATAGGTCATTAAACCATGATCAACCAAACTTGCTCCAGAACACCAGTGTTTTAACCCAGTACAGAAGCCCTGTTCAAACTTTAAAGGTTGCGGGCTACCTTCAGCTGCCCATACCGCCCAAAGCCCATTTTTCACATTCGAATAGTGCAGCTCATTGAGAATACTCAGCGCATCTAAATGCGACTCAAACCACTTGACCAAATTTAAATTGGTCGCTGCCACTTGTGCCAAAATTTGCCAGCGTAACAAGGTCTGACCTTGAGCAGGATGCGGGATTTGATTACAAAACGGTAAGAGCTGCCCAATCGCGTGTTCCAAACGTGCATTTTCATCTAGATCTGATTGTTCGAATTGTTCTAATACAGTCGTAATGGCTTTGATCATAAAGGCTCCCTATATTTAAAGTGCATATGATTCATTTATTTTATGAAGTAGTAAGTTTAGTGTTATGTATTTGTCTTTTATGCAATGTTACGATGAATATAGTAAAGAGATACAGGCTTAATTGACTTAAACCTGTATCCTTTTATCATATTTAATAAGCACTTAATATGCGCCCGCATATTTTCTTTGACGAAAAATTTTATGCAGGTATGCTTTCAGCGACTGCCTCTCGCGCCCAAACGCGATGTTTGATCAGTAAGGTTTTCAAGCTCTCTTTGACTTCGTTAAAATCTTCAGCTTGTAAAGTGCCTTCATCTGGAGTCAATTGTAAGCCCTCGATTAATTGGACTTTATCACCCAAGAAAACCACTGGCTTCAAATGCTTATACGCTTCTTGCAAATAGTGTTTAGCCACACCATCTGCTTGAACTACATCAAGGTTATCACCATCAACTATCACCACTGCATCATAGGCAATAGACGGCTCCCCTTTTTGCATTCCATCAGAACCGACTTGAGTTTTACTCGAGGTAGGTACTGCAGCTGGTGTTGGCGTTAAAATATGTGCAATTGCGTTTTCAGCTTTTGCCCATTTTAAAATTGCATCCACATTTTGTGCATTGACTTTAGGATGAACCAGAACGGCAATTTTCTTGGCTTTAATATCTTCAGGCGCGAAGGCTTCAAGCGATAATTTTTTAGAGGTTTGAAGTTTAGATTGTTTCTGATTTTTGAGCTCAGTAACTTTAATACCTAAGTTATCACCCACTTGTTTAGCTAAATCAAAATCAATATTGGCCAAGACCTCTTGTACTTCACGCTCGCGAATATGCAGACGCTTCACTTTACTTAATTCAAAGGTATAAGCATCGACCACATGTTTTTGCTCATGTGGGGCTAAGCTTTGATAATACAAGCGCGCTTGTGAGAAATGATCCGAGAACGATTCACTGCGCTGACGAATTTTATGACCATCAATACGCTCTTGATAACTTTCAAATCCACCATTTTGCGCAGCAGGTGCAACCTCTGCAGGCCAGTTATTGTCTATAGAATTCGGCTGATAAGAAGCTTGCCCTTTGTGCACCAAAGACTGATGCATACCATCACGCTGATTGTTATGGAAAGGACAGACTGGCTTATTGATCGGCAGCTGATGGAAATTCGGACCACCCAAACGGCTTAACTGAGTATCCGTATAAGAGAACAATCGTGCTTGAAGCAGTGGATCATTGGTAAAGTCAATGCCTGGTACGACATGACCTGGGCAAAATGCGATTTGTTCAATTTCTGCGAAGAAATTATCGACATTTCGATTCAGCACAAATTTACCAATCGGTGTGACGGGCACTAACTCTTCTGGAATGATTTTGGTGGGATCCAGCAAGTCAAAGTCAAAATTCATTTCATCTTTTTCTTCAACAATTTGAATGCCCAATTCCCATTCTGGATAAAACCCATTTTCAATGGCATCGTATAAATCACGGCGATGGAAATCTGGATCCTTACCAGCCAATTTTTGCGCTTCATCCCAAACCAACTGTGCCAAGCCTTGCTTTGGTGTCCAGTGGAACTTCACAAAAATGGCTTTTCCTTCTGCGTTAATGAGACGGAAAGTATGAACACCGAAACCTTGAATCGATCTTAAATTGCGTGGAATCGCACGATCCGACATCGCCCACATGACCGCATGTGCAGACTCAGGTACCAATGACACAAAGTCCCAGAAAGTATCATGCGCTGATGCACCTGTAGGCACTTCGTTGTGTGGTTCAGGTTTCACTGCATGAACAAAATCTGGAAATTTAATCCCGTCTTGAATAAAGAAGACGGGGGCATTATTGCCCACCAAGTCATAGTTACCTTCTTGGGTATAAAACTTGATGGCAAAGCCGCGTATATCGCGCACGGTATCCGCAGATCCGCGAGGCCCTTGTACTGTGGAAAACCGAACAAAAATAGGGGTTTGAATAGTCGGATCTGTTAAAAATCCCGCTTTGGTAAATTTCTCATTACCCGGATACGCTTCAAAATAACCATGTGCACCGACACCACGCGCATGAACAATTCGCTCAGGAATGCGTTCATGGTCAAAATGGGTGATTTTCTCTCTGAGTATAAAGTCTTCTAATAGGGTTGAACCTCGTGTCGCACTTTTCAGACTATTTTGATTATCTGAAATTTTCACGCCATGATTGGTGGTGAGGTCTTGCTGAGTCGCATCACTTCGAAAGCTGTCGAGCTGATCAGATTTTGCAGAGTGATTCTGCTTGTTGTCTTGGTTGGCTCCAGCCATTTCGCTCTTATTTGCTTTATTTTTCATGTATATACCTATTAAATGATTGAATATATTTAGACATTTTTCGGTGAAAAATTAATATTGGCTTACCACTACTTAAACTCATCCAATCCATGCACGAATTTAAATTGTTTATACGAATAACATGTTACAAAGATGACGTTTAACTCACGTGAACATTTTTTGATATTGAACCTCCTCGATTAAACCGTAGATAAAAGTCTTTAATTTTTTCAAATCGATATTAAATATAGGCAGACAATAACTTTAAAGTTGTTATATTTCGTTCTGTATAAGTAAACTTTTACTTTAATTCCAAAAATCAAAAATGCTTCAATTAACGCATCTAAAAAATAATGCGACCTAATTCACAATAAATTTTATTACATATTAAAAAAATGGAGATTTCTTTTATGAAAAATCACTGTTATCGGTTACTGGTCAAAAAAAACTTGAATGTCGCTTTTATAGAAAGTGCCTCTGCGGGATACTTGGCTTATTGTTTCTCTCAAAGTCAATATTCAGGAAAAATTTTGTATGGTAGTCTGGTCTGTTATGATCTGGGGGTTAAACAATCAGTCCTAAAAATAGACAAGAAACTCATCAAAAAGCACACAGCAGAATCTCCGCAAGTAACAGAACAGATGGTGATTCAAGCCAAGAATATATTTGAAGCAGATATTCTTGTGTCGTGTACCGGCTTACTTAAAAAAGGCGGTTCTGAAACTAAAGAGAAACCGGTGGGCACTTTCTTTTATTGCATTTATTATCTAGATGAGATTTATAACTTCGAGATCTGCGTAAAAGGATCAAAGAAACAAAAATTAAAATCTTTATATATTTCGATTTGTAAGAGAATTATTCAAATTATTGAATAGCTTTTAAATAAATTTTCAACAGTGGATTAAAAAAATAACCTTGATGTATCAGAAAAATAAATAAAGTTACTTAAACCATAAAGATCTTCATTAAACCCATTTAATGGCATTAAATCCAATACAAATAATAACATTCAAAAATATTTTATATCAAAATTTCTGCTACTAATAATAGTGTCTGAGTAATTCAGATTCTACATATTTAAAAATAGTGAAGTGAGTTCAATCATCAAACAATTGTTGATTAATCACTATATTCTCATTGAAAAATAAGGAATCAGATCATGACTCAACCTAACCATTTAGAATCTAGCAATTACTGGCGCGACAGCCACACTGATCGCCCATATTATAATGATTTAAAACGTGATTTACCCGATATTGATTATGACCGTGATCTTTCATCGGCCTATGAGTTTGGGCGTAATTCACGTGCTGAATATGGAAATGATGCTCGATTTGAAGACTCTGAAAACGATTTAGCATCCAAATGGGATAGTTTTAAAGCGGATTCTCGTTTGAAATGGGAACATGCTAAACATGCAGTTAAAGATGCATGGGATAAAATTTAAGTACACATAACTCGCAGTATGAGTAGTATGAAAAGTACTGCGAGTTATTTTTATAGACACAGAGCGAATGAAATGTGCCTTAGTTTTGTCAATTTATTTTTGCTAAGCATTGTAAATCGTCGCAACATATCATGACAAATAATATTCAATTGCCGCTTTAACTCCATGATATCAATAGATCAATAGTTAGTTAGAAAGATTAAGATCGTTTAAACACTATAATTATAGGATTTCACTATGACTGATATTCAAACTGTTTCAAATTTTGATTTAAATCGCTATTTAGGCACGTGGTACGAAATTGCACGTCTACCTATGAAACATCAGCCCGAAGACAGTACCGATGTCTCTGCGCACTATTCATTAAATGAAAATGGCAATGTAAAAGTTCAAAACCGCTGTCTTGATGAAAACAAGCAACTTGATGAATCTGTGGGTGAAGCAACTGTTGTTGATGGTCCAAAGGGTAAACTGGAGGTGAGTTTCTTGCCAGAAGGTTTTCGCTGGGTTCCTTTTACTAAAGGGGATTATTGGGTACTCAAGATTGACGCGAATTATCAGACCGCGCTTGTGGGTGAACCTGATTTAAAATACTTATGGATTTTGCACCGTGACACAGTGCTTGATGAGCACGTTAAAAATGAATATTTACAGTATGCACAAAGCTTGGGTTATGATTTAACTGATTTGATTCACACAGTTCATACGGGTCACAAAACAACGTAAATATTGATACAGATTCAATCATTAAAAAAAAGCGCGCAATGCGCTTTTTTTTTCTCAGTTTTATGAATATGTTATTTAAGTGCTTTTTAAGATTTAAAATTTAAGCTGTTGACTCGTCTAAAAATAACAGTATTCAAGCATGGTTAACGCTCATTTTTTATCTCAAAAACTTCCTAGGGTTTCACTTGGTCTTTTTAATGCTATTTTTGCCATTTGGCTTTCTATTGCACTAAATATCAGTTTTTATGAGCATTTATTAGCGTTGACGCCCTATCACGGAATAAGCTCAGCTCTATTTATTACGGGCTCTGCTGTCATTGTTTTTAGTCTATATTACCTAATTTTTCAGGCAATCCACTGGAAATTTAATGTCAAGATATTGATGGCCATTTGGATTGTTCTAGGTGGTTTAAGCGCTTATTTTGTGAATAGTTTGGGCGTTATGATTACTCCTGATCAAATTCAAAACATGCTTCAAACGGACACCAGAGAAGCGTTGGATCTCGTGAACTTCAAGTTTCTGATCTGGATTGTAGCTTTTATTATTGCTCCCCTCATTTTATTGTATTTACTTCCGATTCGAGCTGAAAGAATACCAGCCTTACTGTTAAAAAAATGCATCAGCGTGCTCATTTCATTTTTAATTATTGGCGGTTTACTATTTATTTATTATGTGGATTATGCCGCTATTTTTCGAGAGAATCGCGAACTTAAAACGATGATTTCACCTCAAAATGTTATTGCTTCCTCCATTTCTTATTACAAAAAACAAGCACCTAAAAAGAATCTAGCATTGGTTCATTATGGTGAAGATGCACATATCGTTCAACGTACAAATGTTGCATCACATCCAAAAATTTTGGTTCTAGTCGTAGGTGAAACTGCACGTGCAGAGAGTTTTTCACTCAATGGTTATGCCAAGAACACCAATCCTCAATTATCCAAAATTGACCTCATCAACTTTAGCGAAGTCAGTTCATGCGGTACTGCAACAGCAGTATCTGTTCCTTGTATGTTTTCTGGCATGACGCGTAATGACTACGATGCAAATTTAGCCAAACATCGTGAAGGATTACTCGATATCGCACAGCGTGCTGGCTATAAAGTCACGTGGATTGATAATAATTCTGGCTGTAAGGGCGTGTGCGATCGTGTTGAACAATTTCAAATTCCTGAGCCTATCAAGCAAAAATGGTGCAATGCTGAAGATGAGTGCCAAGATGAGATTTTGGTGGACAGTTTAAAGCACTATTTAGCACATTTAGATCAACATGACCAAACACCACACTTAATCGTACTTCACCAAATGGGGAGTCATGGACCTGCATATTACAAACGCACTACTCCTGCCTTTGAGCCATTTCAACCCACCTGTAATACCAAATCAATTCAAGGCTGTTCTACTGAAGAACTGCTCAACAGTTATGACAATTCGATTGTATATACCGATCATGTCCTGAGTTCGATCATTCAAATTTTGGAAAATATTGAACATTATCAGACCGGATTTTGGTATTTGTCGGATCATGGTGAATCTACAGGTGAGCATGGTTTGTATTTGCATGGTTCACCATATTCTATTGCACCCAGCCAACAAACACATATCCCTATGTTTATGTGGTTCTCTAAAGCCTGGACAAAAAACACACCAGATCAGGTAGCTTGCTTTGAAAAGCAAAAAAATACTCATCTTTCCCAAGACAATTTATTTCCGACTCTGTTAAATTTACTGGACATTAAAACCAAAACTATTCAAGAACGCTTAAATATTGCCAACCAGTGCCAAGCACAAAGTCACACAAGAGCCTAAACATGCATAAGATACTCATGATTGAAGACGACTTTATGATTGCAGAGTCCACTAAAACATTATTGGAATATCACCAGTTTGAAGTGGATTGGGTAAATAACGGCCTAGATGGTTTGAAATATATGCATGATCATAGCTATGCCGCTGTTTTGCTCGATTTGGGACTTCCCATGATGGACGGTATGCAGATGTTGAAACACATACGAGCGCAACATGCTCTAGTTCCGGTATTGATTATTTCAGCGCGTGATCAGCTCGAAAATCGTATTCAAGGTTTAAATCAAGGTGCAGATGACTACTTGGTGAAGCCGTATGAGTTTGAAGAATTACTGGCGCGCGTGCGTGCTTTAATTCGACGAACGCAGCAAGCCTCCTCTTCAACAGATATAACCCATCCAATATTGAGCTACGGCGATTTGAGCCTGAATGTTGATTTACATCTTGCTGAGTTTAAAGGTCAGTCCATTGAATTTTCTAACCGCGAATGGGCGATCCTCATGCCCCTACTTAGTCATCCCAACAAAATTTTTTCTAAAAGTAATTTAGAAGAAAAACTATATGATCTCGATAATGATATTAGCAGCAATACCATCGAGGTTTATATTCATCATATTCGTGCCAAATTAGGCAAAGACTTTATTCGAAATGTCCGTGGTTTGGGATACAGACTCGGACAATAAGTAAGGAAATGACCGAATCAGTATGAGCCAAATGCACTATTCATTAAAAAAACGCCTGATTATTTATACCTCATTATTTAGTATATTGATGGGTTGTGTGCTGGTTTTTTCAGCCTATCGCATTGCTTTAGAAGAAACCAATGAAATATTAGATGCACAAATGAAGAATTTGGCGGAACGCGTTGCTAAATTTAATCCTAAAACCATTAAAAGCCAATTTGACCATTTAGAGCATTACAAAGAAGAAGATTTATTCGTTGATATTTGGAATTATGATAATAAGGACAACCTGTCTCATCCATTAAATTTATTGGTGGATCCAGTAAAAGAGATGGGGTTTTATCATCATTTCACGACCCATGGTGAACTGCAAACCTATATTATTCCATTAGAAAAATTGCAGATTCAAGTGAGCCAGCAGAAATCAGTTCGTCAAAATTTAGCCATTGAACTGGCGATCAATATGTTTTTGCCTTATTTGATTATTATGCCATTTGCGATTTGGGGTTTGAGTTATATTATTCGGCGTAGCTTTGAACCCATTGAGCATTTTAAATCTGAGCTGATGCAACGTAAACCGAGCGAGCTTAGCCCAATTCATCATGATCAATATCCTATTGAAATTGTTCCCAGTATCGAAGAAATCAACTCGCTCTTTCAACGTATCTGCACTGCACAGCTTGAACAAAAACAATTTATCGCTGACGCTGCGCATGAGCTACGCACCCCCATTACAGCGTTAAACCTTCAAACGCAAATTTTATTAAATGAATTTCCAAATCACTCATCCTTGCTTAAACTTAACCAAGGCTTAGTCCGAATCCAACATCTCGTTAACCAATTACTGAATCTAGCCAAGCAAGATGCGTTTGTCTTGAATCATGAGCAAAACTCCACTTTTCAAGTGGATGAATTGGCGATTAATTGCATTGAGCAACTGATTCATTTAGCGATCGCAAAAAATATTGATCTCGGCATGGAGCGACATGAAAGCATCACCATACTTAGCCAAGCATCTGCCGTGCATTCCATTATTTATAATCTGATTGATAATGCGATCAAATACACCCCTTCAAATGGAATAATCAACGTTTCAACTTTTGCGCAAGGTCAAAACGCATTTATTACGATTGAAGACAGTGGCCCCGGAATTTCTCCTGATTTGTATGATCACATCAAGAAAAGATTTTACCGAGTACACCAACACCTAGAAATGGGAAGTGGCTTGGGTCTATCCATCGTCGATAAAGCCACTGAGCGCTTAGGTGGGGAACTTGAATTTAGCCAAAGTCCGTTATTGGGTGGACTAAAAGTCAGCGTTCGTTTGCCATTAGCATTAAATCTTAGCCCTCATGTCGAGTTTGCTCCTGTTTGACGCCAAATACAGTCAACTTAAAGGTTGAATAGCTGATTGCATAAACCCCTACATTGAGTAGCCAAATGATCCAAAATGTCCATACGTTATGGCTAAAGAAATGTGCCCCGCGCATCATCTGCGTCCAGCCCATGGCAAAACCTAATATCAGTGAACTGATTAGATAAAACAAAGCCCGTTTCGGCTCAGATATTCGGTAAATAAAATAACCCACCATCAAAGCAAAACCTGTCGATGCATGACCGCCTGGAAAACAATGTCCATGCATCTGATGAGCATTCCAAGTATAGGCAGTTGCCGTGGCATTGATCATGTTCCATGGACAAGCATAGTTTGATTGTGATTTGAGAACCCCAATCAAGCTGGTGCTTACAATAACCATTACAAAAAAATATAAATATCGATAACGATTTTTTTCAAAAGTTTTGGATTTATACGATGCAATAAACGACAAGAGAAAAAAGGTATAAACCGCTATTAATATATATTTAACATAGTGATGTGCCAGTGCATTTAGCGCCCAGTCATTTCTTAAGTAAAACTGACCTTGTGGATCAATCCATGGCTCAATCAAATCCAAATCAATACGCCCATGGACTGGAAAAAAATGAAGTAATAGCACAAGCGCTAAAATAAGCAAAATGGATTGAGTCAGAACAAATTTATGATGTTTTTCCATATTTGAACAATGTTATGTAAAATATTTCCTAACATATCTAGCCTTCCTTAAATACCGCTTAAAAATAGTATTTAAATTTTACTGCATTTAAATCATTAGACATTTTCACAAGATCAGTGATATTTTTAAAAATCGAAACACAGTCATATTAAAAACAAAAATGAAATGGCGTTGCTTTAAAAAATTGAAATTCAACGCTCGATGACAAGGAAGAGTCACATGAATATTAGGTCACTACACATTCCTTTAGCGCAAGATCAGATTCAAGTAGATCTATATGATGAATTCCGTTCTACTCAAACCAATGTGCTGATCATGGCACATGGTTTAGGCGGAGAAAAAGCATGTGGGCTTGATCATTTTGCCCAGTTTTATCATGGGTTGGGTTATCGGGTTTGTGTATTTGACCATCGCGGTTATGGCGCAAGTACAGGATCAGTCAAGCATTTGGTGGATAAAACCAGTCAATTACAAGATTGGACTGCCGTGATTGAATATTTAGCTGACAAATTTAATATTCAACACACTCAAATGATCTTATGGGGCTATTCGTTTAGTGGCGGTCATGTCCTGACTCTCGCTGCTCAAAAAAATTATAAAGCAATTATCTCTAACTTCCCGCATGTTGATGGCTTGGCAAGCCTGACTTTGTATCCCAAAAAATATCTACTGCCTGCAACTTTACTGGCTTTACATGATTTAGCCTTAGCTCCCTTTGGTAAAGTCAAAACCATGCCTGTCGTGTCCCAAGATGGATTTGCAGTCTTGGCGGGTGAGGATTGTTATGCCGGATATCACTCAATTATTCCAGATCATGTGCAGTGGGAAAACACCGTACCCGCACGAATTGTTGCCACGATTGGTTTATATCGCCCGACCACCACAGCACACAAAATTCGCACTCCAGCGCTTGTGGTGGGGGCAAAACAAGATTCACTCATTCCGATTAAAGCCACACGTAAACTGGCGAATAAAATTGAAAAGGGTCAGTATTTAGAAGTCGATTGTGGGCACTTTGATTTATTCCACGCACCATTTCAAGATGAAATTTTATGGGCACATCAGCAGTTTCTTCAGGCGCTCGATTAAAAGCTGAACATATAATTTAGTGTTCTAATGAATAACCTTTTGCAGTGAGATAAAGATCACTGACCATAATACACTCTTGTAAAATATCGCTTGTGATCGAACCAAATTTATAAAAACTATGCTTCATTAGCGCAAAGACCATTTCAATTAAATAAATCGCTTCAGCTGGATGCTTAAAATGTAGTGCATGGGTTTTTATTAAAAATATATGCTTTAAGTCATCTGCAATTTGCTCGATCACCATTTCTTGTAAGTTGAAGCCATCCACATGTACAGGCCCGCCTAAGATTAGCAAGCTCGCAGCTTTATTGGCATTATAAAACTGGGTTACTTTAGCGATTAAATCATGCGTAATGTGACGCGTTGAACAACGAATATAAGCCTCACTCTTTACCTCCATATAGCCCTGTAATTCCTCTAAATACCGCTTCACCAAAATACTAAACAGATGATTTACCGTTGGAAAATATTGATAAATATTGATTTTGGGTAAATTTGCCCGAGATGCAATCTCTGGAATAGTACAGGCATGAATCCCCCCTTGTTCCAAGATTTGAATGGTCGATTGAATCACCAACTCAAGGCGCTGTTTACTTCTTTTTTGTACGGGAAGTTTGATCTCATTGAACAACATTAAAATGATCCCTTAAACTTGCTGATTAAAAATAAATCAATTATAGTCGTAAAACCAACTATAGTTGGTTTTAATAAAAAATAAATATTCAAGGACAAGAATATGAATCGTGTATGTATTATCGGTGCAGGTCCCTCTGGCATCACCGCAGCAAAAAACTGTCAACTCAATGGAATTGCTTACGATATTTTCGAGAAAAATGACAAGGTGGGTGGCAATTGGGTATTCAACTCCAAAACTGGGCATTCATCAGTCTATGAAAATACCCACATTATCAGTTCACGTACCATGTCTGAATATGAAGATTATCCCATGCCAGCGGATTATCCCGATTACCCACGACATGACCACTTACAAGCGTATTTCGAAGATTACGCCAAGCACTTCGGTGTCTATGAACAGATCAAATTTCATCATAGCGTAGACCATGTCAGTAAAAATACTGAAGGTCATTGGAACGTTGAATATACCGATGATCAAGGTCAAAAACATACTCAAGTCTATGAATATTTAATGGTCTCCAATGGCCATCACTGGATGCCGAAATACCCCCAATATGAAGGTAATTTTACCGGCACTTGGATGCATTCACATGATTTTAAAGGCGTGAATGACGAATGGCGTGGCAAGAAAATATTAGTAATTGGTGCTGGAAACTCAGGCTGTGATGTCGCTGTAGAATCTGC
Source organism: uncultured Acinetobacter sp. (assembly GCA_964579445.1). Lineage (GTDB taxonomy): Bacteria > Pseudomonadota > Gammaproteobacteria > Pseudomonadales > Moraxellaceae > Acinetobacter. The sequence continues at coordinate 63,686 of CAZOGM010000001.1, read as the reverse complement.
TCGAGTTTCCAAAGAGGTCTTTATTTCCATGCGTAGCCCGCAGTGGTTCGTGCCTAAATTTATGCTGGGCTACCCTGCTGATATTTTAGTAAAATCATTAGAAAAACTGTCTCCCAAAATGCGTCAAATATTGCTCACTAAAATGGTCAAAGCCTTTACAGGCAACTATGCCGATTTTGGCTTACCTGTTAATACCAAGCCTATGCTGACTCAGCATCCAACTGCAAACTCAGACTTTATTGACTATATTCGTCATGGAAAAATAAAGCCTAAACCTGCCATTCAAAAACTTGATGGTAAAAATATTCACTTTGTTGATGGTAGTGTTGAAGCCTTTGATATCGTGTGCTGTTGTACGGGTTTCTGGACGGTCTTTCCTTTCTTCGATCAAGATTTTATCAATTTTCAACATGTAGAAAAAATTCCGCTGTATCGCAAGATGATGCATGCTGAACATGAAAATTTGTACTTTATAGGTTTATTTCAACCGCTGGGCTGTATCTGGCCGGCTTCTGACCATCAAGCCAATCTCGCCTGTCAGGAAATTTTAGGCAAATATAAGCGACCAAAAGACATGCTCAAAGCGGTACAACATGAAATGGATCATCCACATTATCATTTTGAAGGTGGACAGCGCCATGCTGTTGAAGTGGACTATAATGACTTTAGAGCCGAGCTGGTGTCTGACTTAAAATCCGCAGGTGTTCATATTCCAGAGCGAAAACCGCCCGTCAGTATGAGAAAATTACTTAAATCTTTGGTCACTGCTTAAAACTTTACTCTACTGCAAAATTAGTGTATTCATTTGAATCAGCGAGATACTTCTATCTCGCCATTACCTTAAAAATTTAAAAAATGAATGGATATAACAACAAAATTCCGATCATTTAACATTTAAAAATAAATCAGGAGCGCTACATGCACGGACGTATGATGTTTCAACCCCTTCTTATCAGTAGCTTATTGGAACATGCGGCGACCTATCATGCTGATACCGCCATTATTTCTAAAAACACCGACGGCACAATCACTCAAACCAATTGGGGCAATATTTCAGATAATGCCAAACGGGGTGCCAAAGCGCTGTCTGACTTAAAATTGGGACATGGTGACTGCGTTGCGACACTGGCTTGGAATAATCATCGTCACCTAGAGTCTTGGTATGCCATTTCTGGAAGTGGTTTAATTTGTCATACCATCAATCCAAGGCTATTTCCTGAACAACTTATATTTATTATTAATGATGCCAAAGACAAAGCGATTCTCTTTGATAAAACTTTTTTACCTTTAATTCATGCCATCAAAGCGCATATTCCATTGGTTGAATCGTTTATTTGTTTAGATGCCTATGATGAAGAAATCAGTAAAGTGCTGCCTGAAGTGAAGTTTTATGATGAACTCATCAAAGACTATGCTGTAGATTACCAATGGCCTGAATTTGATGAAACCACTGCAAGCTCTTTGTGTTATACCTCGGGTACGACGGGCAACCCTAAAGGCGCTTTGTATACTCACCGCTCAACCCTATTACATAGTTTTGCTGCAAGCTTGCCAGACTCAATGAATTTGTCAGCTAAAGATATCATTTTACCCGTTGTACCGATGTTTCACGTCCAAGCTTGGGGTACACCGTACGCTGCCGCGATGGTCGGTGCTTCAATAATTTTACCGGGTCCCGGTTTAGATGGTGATAGCTTGGTTCAGCTGATTGATGAATACCAAGTAACTATTGCTTTAGGTGTACCGACCATTTGGCAAGGACTCCTAGCTTCAGCCAAAAAATTGGCCAGTTCTTTAAATTCGCTGAAACGCAATGTGATTGGCGGTTCTGCCTGCCCACCGTCCATGCTCAATACCTTTAGAGACGTATATGGCTGCGAAACCATTCATGCTTGGGGTATGACTGAGGCAAGCCCATTGGGTACAGCCAATCAGCTTAAAGCCAAACACAAAGACTTGGACACGCAGCAACAAACCCAAATTCGACTCTCACAAGGTCGACCGCCTTTTGGCGTTGCGGTACGACTGGTCGATGGCGAAAAAGGGACTCAGCCTTTAGCGCATGATGGTGAGACCATTGGTAATTTGCAAATTAAAGGACACTGGATTATTGAGCGTTATTTCGCTCAAACTGAAAGTAGTCTTACTTCAGATGGTTGGTTTGACACCGGTGATATCGCCTCTTTAGATCGTGATGGTTATCTGCATATTAGTGATCGTGCCAAGGATTTAATTAAATCTGGCGGTGAATGGATTTCATCGGTTGAACTTGAAAATATTGCTATGGGACATCCTGAAATCGTAATGGCGGCAGTGATTGCAGCCACACACCCGAAATGGGATGAGCGTCCTGTTTTAATTGCAGTTAAAGCCAAGGATAGCTCGCTGACTGAACATGACTTAATTAGTTTTTATCATGACAAAATTGCCAAATGGCAAATGCCAGATAAAGTGATTTTTGTGGATGCCATTCCACTCAGTGGTACGGGTAAAATGTTAAAGCGTAAGTTACGTGAAGACTTTGGTTCGGTCTTGCTTGAGGAAAATGTTTAGTTTGTGGTTTATTAAGCCAATAATCTAACAGTGATTTTACTGTCAGAGCTTTATCTTTTTTATCATCTATGCCATGAGCTATAGATCAAAAAAAGCTATAACAAAACGAATTTTTCTACAATATTTTGAGGTGCCGTGAAAGGCTGTGGAATAATTAAATCTCTTTTAATTATTCCACTTAAGTGTTTTTACAGTGAGTCTGGTTGATATTCAGGCAAAAACTCTAGTCTGATAAGAGTTAGAATTGATCCCTTTCTTAGCTTAGTTAGTTACCTCTATAGGTTGAATACCCATAAGGACTGAGGAGTAAGGGAATATGGTAGTGCTTTACCGAACCATCTGTCTGGAAAATTACTGGAACTTCAGGAAAGAAAGAATTTTGATTATTTTTCTTAAACCACTCACCTGTTTTAAAGGTAACTTTATATATAGCATTGTCGAATTTTTTATTTTCTGGAAATAATGCAGTTACACGTCCTTGCTCGTTGGTTTTAGCTTGTGAAATTTGGATCCATTTTCCATTTTTTTGCTCCTCTAGCGTTACATTGACGTTAGATGAAGGTAAGCCATTTTCTAAGTTAAGCACATGCACGCTTAAAGGATTTTGCGCCATGCTCCAAGTTGAAAGTAATATACTGCTTGCAAATATGCATAATTTTTTCATAGCAATTCGTCCTCGATAAAATGATGGTGTATTAAATTGTTTTGAGCGTGATGTCTAAGCCGTGCTGAGCACACTGATCATCTTGTAATGACCCTCCTGCGCCTGCTACGCCGACTGCACCAATTAATTGGTTTTTATAAAAAACAGGAATCCCTCCACCTAAAAGCAGCAATTCTGGTAAAGTGGTTAGATTCTGTGAATCGATATTTTTCTGAGCATTACGCATAAATTTTAAGGTAGTCATTTGAGTTGAATATGCGGTAAATGCTTTACGTTGAGCAGCAATTAGATTATGAATACCCACTGTTTCATGTCGTTGACTTGCTAGGATATTGCCACCTTGATCTAAAATCACCACAGCCGCTGGTTTAGCAGTAGTGCTACAAGCTTGCATTACATGTTTTGCCAATTGATTAGCCAGATCTAAATCCATGACATAGCTGGCTTTTGGTGCCGCATAACTCATTGAACTCGATAAAATTATTGAAGCACATAGCAGTTTTTTTATCATTTCGATTAAGCCAAATGAGAATTTGACTTAGCTTATCTAAAATAAAGTCATTATTTCATGACAATTACATTACGAATTTGTAATCTACCCATTGATGAATTCGAATAAAATTAACCATATGCAGATATTAATTGTTGAAGATGAAACTAAAATTGCAGAATTTCTGGCAAAAGGTTTAAGCGAGTCGGGATACTTATGCACCAATGCGCATGATGGATTAACAGCTATTACTCTTCTCAAAGAAAAAAACTTTGATTTGGTGATTTTAGATGTCATGTTACCTGAATTAGATGGTTGGCAAGTGTTAAAAACATTAAGAACTTTTTCAAAAATTCCTGTGATTATGTTAACTGCCAAAGATCATGTACTCGATCGAGTGAAAGGTTTAGAACTGGGTGCAGATGATTATTTAATTAAACCTTTCACTTATATTGAATTATTGGCACGTGTAAAAAGCTTGTTGCGACGTGCCGTACTAATCGAATCTGAGTATTACAAAGTGGCAGACCTTATTTTAGATCGGTTAAAGCATGCTGTGTATAGAAATCAAATAAAAATCGATCTCAGCACTAAAGAGTTTTCACTGTTACTGGTATTGATACAACATCAAAATGAAGTTTTAACGCGCTCGCAACTTGCTTCGGCTGTGTGGAACATTAATTTTGATACAGATACTAATGTCGTCGATGTCGCAATTCGTCGTTTAAGGGCCAAAATGGATGACCATTTTCAACCCAAGCTCATCCATACCATTAGAGGTATGGGCTACTGTTTAAGTATCAATCCATGAAAAACCCACTTCCACCTATGAACTTAACCACACGCTTGAGTCTGGCATTTAGTTTAGTATGCTGTAGCGTGTTTTTTGCTATAGGATTATTATCTTATTACAATATGCAGCATTTATTAGCTCAACAAATAGATCAAAACTTAACTACACGCATTCAACGGATTGAATTTTTTTTACAAGATCAAGAAAGTTTTAAAATTTTGGTTCAACATCCGCATTTATATGAAAATATGCTCGGTAATCAAAATAATCTTTTAATCTTAAAAAATCCGCAACATACCTTAATTGAGATTAATCCAGTCAAGGTTCATATTCCAAATATGGTACCTTCACAAACGATTATTTTTGTAAATAATCAATCTGAAACAGTTGAAAGTCGTATAGCTTATAAAACGGTTTCCTTTAATCAAAAAAATTATCAACTCATTGCTGGTACACAACTCAATGAAGTTCAGTCTATTTTAGATCAATATTTATGGAAATTAATTCTCTATAGCTTATTAGGAATTGCAATGGCAAGCCTACTCGGACGTTGGGTGGGTTCATATTTACTGAAGTCGTTAAATAATTTGATTGAGCAAACATATAAAATTCAAGGTACTCAGCCCTATCAGCGAATAGAAGTAAAAATTAAGAGTATTGAAGTCGATAAACTCAGTTCAGCAATGAATAGTATGCTAGAAAAAATTCAAATTAATTATGATCAATTAGCTCAGTTTTCCGAAGACATTGCGCATGAACTAAGAACACCCTTGAATAATTTAATGGGTCAAACACAAATTATGCTCATGCAATCTCGTTCACAAAAAGAACTAGAACAGCTTTTATATTCTCATCTTGAAGAATATGAACGATTAAGTGGGATGATCGACAATATGATGTTCATCGCTCGTTCTGAGCACAATGATTATGTTGTTGAAAAAGAAAATATTGAATTAACCAAGCTTATTTTAGAATTGGTTCATTATTTTGAATTCTTAGCTGACGACAGGAAAATGACATTTGTTTTAAATTTAGAAAAGGGAATTAAAATATATGGAAATGTTGATCTGTTAAAAAGAGCGCTTTCTAATCTTATAATTAATGCAATTGATTATGGCCTTGATGGTCAAGATATTGTGATTTCGACAAAATCTCTAAAAAATTATGTCAACATAGAAGTGCTTACGCCAAATATCTTTATTGATAAACAACATTTGAATCATTTGTTTGAACGTTTTTATCAAATTGATAGTAGTCGACATTTTAAAGCAAAAACTGGTGGTTTAGGATTATCAATCGTTAAGTCTATAATGATCTTACATAATGGAGAAGCAAATGCATGCAACACCCCCAAGGGCGTGGTATTTGGTTTAAAATTGAATATTAGAGATCAAGAAGTTTAAAAATAGTTAAAGAAAATATTGAGCTTGGAGAGTATTCGGATAGTTTCAAGTAAGTATTTTATACTTTGTGAAAAAACTAAATTCCACTCCGATTGAATTCTATAAATAACCCGAATTTTCAAAATTCACTCATTTTCGTAGTAGCTTTTTTATAATTAACTTCTTTATTAATTTTTCACATTCCCCATCCAGAATGATCAAATTATTGATATCTTCTGTTGAGTTAACCTCAATACAATGCATGTAGAATTAGTTATGGGGAAATAATATAAAAACCGACTCAATTGAGCCGGTTTCGAGTTCATTAAAGCACTACAATCAATCTGCAGAAATATCTTCAAACAACACAGATGACAAGTACCGCTCACCTGCATCAGGCAAGATCACCACAATGGTCTTATCTGCATTTTCAGGACGTGCTGCCAATTGGGCAGCAGCAGCAAGTGCAGCCCCGCTTGAAATACCGACGAAAATACCTTCTTGCGTTGCCGACTGACGCGCAACATCAATCGCTTCTTGATTAGATATTGCAATCACTTCATCCACCAAATCTAAATCTAAATTACGTGGAATAAAGTTCGCCCCAATGCCTTGAATTTTATGTGGGCCTGGCGTAAGAGGTTCACCACGTTTAGTTTGACCAATAATCGGTGAATCCGCCGGCTCAACTGCTACAGAGTAAAGCGCTTGATTTTTTACTTTTTCGAAATACCGTGAAACACCAGTAATCGTACCGCCTGTACCCACACCCGCAACCAAGATATCTACTTTTCCGCCTGTGGCAGCCCAAATTTCTGGTCCTGTCGTCTCTTCATGAATTTTAGGATTGGCTGGATTTTCAAACTGCTGCGGTAAATAGTAAAGCTCAGGGTTTTCAGTGGCTAAACGTACCGCTTCTTCAACTGCACCTTTCATGCCTTTTGCAGGTTCTGTAAGCACTAAATTTGCACCTAAAGCTTTAAGTACTTTACGGCGTTCAATACTCATGCTCGCGGGCATGATCAAAGTAATATCATAACCTTTTGCAGCTGCAACAAAAGCCAACGCAATCCCTGTATTACCACTGGTCGGCTCTACAATGTGCATGCCTTTTTTAAGTTTTCCACTTTTTTCAGCATCTGCAATGAGTGCAGCACCAATACGGTCTTTCACAGAAAATGCAGGGTTACGACTTTCAATTTTTGCAAGAACAGTTGCACCGCCTGAAATTAAACGGTTAATCCGAACCAATGGCGTATTACCAATCGCTTCTGCATTGTTTGCGTAAACCGCAATGCCTAAATTTTCTGGTTGGGGAAATTGAGTATCAGTTGCCATGATTATTCCTTATATATTCTTAAAACTATGCTTTTATCATAGTCTTTTTTCATTTTGGATATATAAACAATTGTAAAGATTCAATATAAAATTATGGACTATCTTTATATAAAATAATGAAATACCACAAATACTGTCATCTATCGATTTATTGATTGCTTTATTTGATCGATTGAATTGCATAAAAGTTTGAAATTTGCGTAAAACAGTCCACTTGGCTAAAGCCACAATTTCGAAGTAACTGTTGCATATCATCTATTGAAATTAAATCAAAATCATCACCTATACGCTCTATCATGCTTTGGCTCTGCTTTTCAGCTAAACCTAAATGTTGAGTCAAAGCTTGTAGCTGTACAATTTGCGTTTGATGTTGAAATTGCATCAAATCATAACTAAGACAAAGGCTTGCATCCTTTAAACTTGAATATATCGCCTTAAAATAAGCTTTTTTTGCAGCTGGATTTAAAAAATGCGAAATCAAAATCGCAAGTGCCGCATCAAATTCATCTGTATATTCTGCCAAAATTGAATGATCTGCCACATGAAATTCAATCTGATTTAAATCGTTTCGATGCCTGAATCTTTGCCGAGCTTTTACAATCATCTGTTCAGAGGGATCAAATGCAATTATGTGAGCCTCTGGTAATATTTTCGTTATATATTCAAGTTCATAGCCTGTTCCGCACCCTGCAACCACAATCCGTGCATTGGGCTTGAGCTGTGTTTTTAATATCGCCTGAATCTGTAAATGTACCAGCTCATAACCTGGAATCAATTTTCGAATATGCTCGTCATAATTCTCCACCACTTGAGGATGGCTAAAATCTTTTGCCAATTAGGGTACTCCTCTGTTTTAGTTTTCAAATAAGAAGAGCCAATCTCATCAGAAATAGGCTCTTCATCAGTGACAAACTTAAGTGGTTTCTTCAAATATATTCAGCTCTTGACGCATCAGCTCTTGCAGCTTAAATTTTTGCGCTTTACCCGATGCGGTCATGGGGAATTCTTTTAAGAAATGCACATAGCGAGGTACTTTATTGTGTGAAATATGCTCTTTACAATAAGCACGAATACTCGCTTCAATTGCCTCGTGATCCAGTACCTTATGTTCCTCATGAGATCCTGCACTATGCTCATGCAAAATAATACAGGCACAGAGTTCTTCACCATAACGCGGATCAGGTAGACCAATCACTTGTACATCAGAGACTGCGGGGTGTTTATATAAGAAATCCTCAATTTCTTTCGGAAAAAGGTTTTCCCCGCCCCGAATCACGACATCTTTGATACGACCTTTAATTTTAATAAAGCCAAAGTCATCCATTTCAGCAATATCACCAGTGTGCATCCATTTGGCGACATCCACCACTTCACGGGTTTTTTCGTCTTCTTCCCAATAACCCAGCATCACCGAATAACCCCGCACACAGAGTTCACCCAATTTGCCGCGGGGGACGACTTTGCCTTGTTCATCGACAATTTTAATTTCAATATGCGGATGCACTCGACCAACCGTGCTGACACGCTGTTCTAGAGAATCTGAGGTAGAGCTTTGTGCACTGACAGGCGCTGTTTCTGTCATGCCATAGCAAATGGTGATGTCTCGCATGTGCATACGGTCAATCACACGTTGCATAATTTCACGTGGGCATGGACTTCCCGCCATAATGCCCGTTCTAAGACTGCTTAAATCGAATTGATCAAACTGCTCATGTTCCAGCATTCCAATAAACATGGTCGGTACGCCATAAGCGGCGGTGCATTTTTCAGTTTCAATCGCTTTGAGGCTTTCAAGCGGATTAAACACAGCCGATGGATAAACCATGGTTGAACCGTGTGTGATACAAGCTAGATTTCCCATGACCATACCAAAACAATGAAATAAGGGCACAGAAATACAGACACGATCTTGCGGGGTTAAATGAATTGCCTCACCCACAAAATAGCCATTATTTAAAATATTATTATGGGTCAGCATTGTACCTTTCGGGTTACCTGTCGTTCCCGAAGTAAACTGAATATTGATGGTTTCATCGAACTGTAATTCGCGGGCAATCTCTTGAAGGTGGCGTGATTCTGCAGCGGTTGGTTCAGGCATTAAGTCTGAAAAACGATGAAAGCCTACATGTTCGTTATCGTCAATTTTAATGACGGCTTTTAAATGCGGTATTTTTTCGGCATTTAGCACTTTATCATGCGCTTGGAGAAGTTCTGGCGCAATTTTGGTCAAAATCTCTTGATAATCTGTGGTCTTAAAGCTTGATGCAATGATTAAACCTTTACAAGAGACTTTATTTAAAACGAATTCGAGTTCACTACTTTTATACGCAGGATTCAAATTCACCAAAATAATGCCCGCCTTAAATGCTGCAAACTGGGCAATGGTCCATTCCACACAGTTGGGTGACCAAATTCCGAGTCGATCACCTTTTTCTAGTCCAAGCCTCAGCAAACTACAGGCCAATGCATTTACATTCTGCTGTAACTGAGCATAGCTGAGTCGAACATTTTGATGAACACTGACCACGGCATCTTGTTCTGCATACTGCATACAGGCTTGATCAAATTTATCACCGATGGTCATACCCAGTAAGGGTTGCTGACTGGTGCCATAGGCATAACTGAGGCGTAACTGTGTCATTGAATCTCACTCCTTGATTCTGTTCTAATTCTGTATTTTTCACATTTAAATTATGGGTCTTCGACCTTAGTTTTACATATTATTCAAACATTCACATTCCGATGTGTCTGCAATTCAATACGACTATATATTCGCCTTGGGCTGGACTGCATTCACACAAAAATCAGCAATTTGTTTGATAAAATAACCCTTATAGCTCTCATCGAACATTATATTACGTGATGGATTTAATGGTTCAATCACCACAAAGGTCATAGCACCAACAACACACAGTGCTGCTGTATTTAAATCTTCAAAACCAAATTCTCCGCTGGTTTTTCCTTCTGCCAGAATCTCTTTAATTGATTGCTTAATCAATTGCTTACTTCGAAAGCGTTCATGCTCCAAAGTCGGATCAATCGGTTCAAACATCAACGAATAAGACAACTGCGGACTATTTAAAGCACGTTTTACAAAGGTGGTCACCGCTTTAAGTAATTTCTCGGTACTGCTTAGGTCACTTTGTGCAATAGTATTTAAAATATCAACTTCACGAGTGATGGCATTGGACAGTACTTCAATGAGTATCTGATTTTTGTTTTCAAAATAGCGATAAACCAGACCACTTGAAACACCAGATTTTTCTGCAATTGCTTGCACTTGTGCATCTTTAAAACCACCTTCAGCGATCAACTCACGAGCCGACTGCAAGATTGATTTTCTGTTTTGTGCCATACGCTCTTGCATTAAAGATGATCTTTTATAGCTCATAATCGTGTACCTAATCAACTAAAATGAATTATAAATCATTTTGTGAATATTGGTTCACTTTTTAAAAAAATAAATGTATTGTATTTCTTAAGCATCATTAAACTGCTTTATGGAAAAAAATAAAACTTTAAGGAAGAATCAACATGAATTTACAGAGCATCGACTTTGGACTAGATGAAACTTTAATTGCACTGCGTGACTCAGTGGCCGCATTTTGTGCCAAAGAAATTGCCCCGATTGCCGCACAAGTGGATAAAGACAACCTATTCCCTGCCCATTTATGGAGAAAGTTTGGTGACATGGGACTCATGGGTTTAACCGTAAGCGAAGAGTATGGTGGCATCAATATGGGTTATCTTGCACATATTATTGTGATGCAAGAAATCTCACGTGCTTCAGCCTCTATTGGCTTGTCGTATGGCGCGCATTCTAATTTATGTATTAACCAAATTAACCGTAATGGCTCAGAACAACAAAAACAGAAATACTTACCCAAACTTATTTCTGGTGAGTATGTCGGTGCGCTCGCAATGTCTGAACCCAACGCAGGTTCTGATGTGGTCAGCATGAAACTTAAAGCTGAAGATCAGGGTGATCATTTTGTTTTAAATGGTTCAAAAATGTGGATCACCAATGGTGGTGATGCCGATGTACTGGTGGTGTATGCCAAAACAGATTTAACTGCTGGTGCTAAAGGCATGACTGCATTCTTGGTTGAAAAAGGCATGCCAGGTTTTAGTCATGGCACGCATTTAGATAAGCTCGGTATGCGCGGTTCGAACACTTACCCCCTGTTTTTTGACAATGTCAAAGTCCCGAAAGAAAACGTGATGGGTGGTGTGGGTAATGGCACCAAAGTGCTCATGAGTGGCTTGGATTATGAGCGTGCAGTCTTAAGTGGTGGGCCACTCGGCATTATGGATGCCTGCCTCGATGCTGTGATTCCTTATATTCATGAACGTAAACAATTTGGTCAAGCTCTAGGTGAATTCCAGCTCATGCAAGGTAAAGTTGCAGATATGTATTCGACTTGGCTGGCAAGTAAAGCCCTGGTTTATGCAGTGGGTGCAGCATGTGACAAGGCAGATCATGATCGTGGTTTACGTAAGGATGCAGCCAGTGCCATCCTCTACTCTGCTGAAAAAGCCACGTGGATGGCAGGTGAAGCGATTCAAACTTTAGGTGGTAATGGTTATATCAACGACTATGACACAGGTCGTTTATGGCGTGATGCGAAGCTCTATGAAATTGGTGCAGGCACATCAGAAATTCGCCGTATGCTGATTGGTCGTGAATTGTTTAATGAAACCAAATAAGAAAGAAAAATAACCAAGCATTGATAAGCATGCATGACTAAACATGCATGGATAGCTTAGAAAATAGTAATACAAGGATGTACCAGATGAACGAAATCCAAAGCAAAATCAATGTTCGATCGGAAGACTTTAAAATCAATCAGGCAGCAATGCTGACCTTGGTTGATGACCTTACACAGAAAGCACAAACCATCGCTTTGGGTGGTGGTGAAAAGGCACGCCAAAAACATCTTGATCGTGGCAAGCTGCTGCCACGTGAGCGTATTGATCAACTGGTCGATGCAGGTACTGCATTTTTAGAAATTGGCCAGCTGGCAGCATATCAAGTCTATGCTGATGACGTTCCTGCTGCGGGTGTGGTTGCGGGCATTGGTCAAGTGCATGGCATAACCTGCATGATCGTGGC
>CAZOGM010000001.1:47469-51253 GCA_964579445.1 uncultured Acinetobacter sp. | reverse complement strand
CCTGCCATGTCTGATGAAACTATTATTGTGCGTAACCAAGGTACGATTTTCTTGGGTGGTCCTCCTCTTGTTAAAGCCGCAACAGGTGAAGTCGTTAGCTCTGAAGATTTAGGCGGTGGCGATGTGCATACACGCCTTTCAGGGGTTGCGGATCATTTGGCTGAAAATGATGAACATGCCATTGCGATCGCTCGTAACATTGTCAAAAACTTAAATATCAAAGCAAATCCTCCGCTACAAGCGATTGAAGAACCGCTTTACGACCCTAAAGAGTTGTATGGTGTGATTCCAAGTGATGCACGTAAACCGTTCGATATTCGTGAAATCATTGCGCGTATCGTGGATGGTTCACGTTTAGATGAATTTAAAGCACGTTTTGGCACAACGTTAATTACAGGTTTTGCAACACTGTACGGTATGCCTGTTGGAATTATTGCCAATAATGGGATTCTTTTTTCTGAGTCTGCACAAAAAGGCGCACACTTTATTGAACTGTGTACCCAGCGCAATATCCCACTCATTTTCATTCAGAACATTACAGGCTTCATGGTTGGTCGTCAGTATGAAAATGAAGGCATTGCCAAAAATGGTGCAAAGCTGGTGATGGCAGTAGCAACCGCGAATGTACCTAAACTGACATTAGTGGTCGGTGGTTCTTTCGGTGCAGGTAACTACGGTATGTGTGGGCGTGCCTACTCTCCTCGCTTTCTTTGGACTTGGCCGAATTCACGTATTTCTGTGATGGGCGGTGAACAAGCTGCAAGTGTACTCTCTACTTTAAAACGTGACCAAATTGAAGCCCGTGGCGAAGCGTGGTCTGCAGATGAAGAAGATCAGTTCAAACAACCCTTCCGTGATCAATTTGAAAAACAAGGTCATCCTTATTATGCCTCTTCTCGTCTTTGGGATGATGGTGTGATTGATCCTGCACAGTCGCGTCATGTCTTGGGCTTAAGTTTAGCTGCCGCGATGAATGCGCCAATTCAACCGACCAAATTCGGCGTGTTCCGCATGTAATGCTTGGGAAAAAGATTGGAGATAAAAATATGAGCTATCAATATTTAGAAATCGAACAAAATAACCAAGTGGCAACCGTTTGGTTGAACCGTGCTGAACTACACAATGCCTTTAACACTCAAGTGATTGAAGAATTAGATGCTTGTTTTACAGCACTCAATACACGGGATGATATTCGTGTAGTGATTTTGGCGGGACGTGGTAAAAGTTTCTCTGCGGGTGCAGACTTAAATTGGATGAAACAAGCAGGTCAAGCATCTAAGCAAGACAATGAAGCTGATGCACTTAAACTGGCAAAAATGTTGCAAAGCCTAGCGACTTTAAAGCAACCCACCATTGCCCGTGTGCATGGTATCGCGTTTGGTGGCGGTATGGGACTGGCTTCAGCTTGTGATATCTGTGTGGCAAGTGTTGATGCTAAATTTGCAACCTCAGAAGTACGTTTGGGTTTAGCCCCGTCTACGATTAGTCCTTATGTGATTCGTGCCATTGGCGCACGTCAGGCTTCACGCTATTTCTTAACAGCTGAACGCATTTCTGCTCAGCAAGCTCAGAGCATTGGTTTAGTGCATGAAGTGAGTGATATGGATCAATTAGATGCCAAAGTCGATGAGATTGTTCAAGCGTTATTGCTGGGTGGACCTGAGGCTCAAGCCGCATCGAAGCAACTCATTCGAATGGTCGATCAAGAGCCAGTCACTGAACAATTATTACTTGATACAGCACAACATATTGCGCATATCCGCCAAGGGAATGAAGCAAAACATGGCTTAAATGCTTTTTTAAATAAGCAAACTCCCGACTGGATAAAACCTGCGGTTTAAAAGCATGAAAAAAATAAGGATATTGTTATGTTTAATAAAATTTTAATCGCAAACCGTGGTGAAATTGCCTGTCGCGTGATTCGTAGTGCCAAAAAATTGGGAATTGCGACGGTTGCTGTTTACTCTGATGCAGATCGAAATTCGCAACATGTCAAATTAGCCGATGAAGCGATTTATATTGGTGAATCCCCCGCATCACAAAGTTATTTACAAGCCGATCGAATTATTCAAGCCGCTTTAGATACGGGCGCAGAAGCAATTCATCCTGGCTATGGCTTTCTGTCTGAAAATGACCAATTTGCAGAAGCCTGTGAAAAAAATAAGATTACGTTTATTGGACCACCTGTCGCGGCTATTTTAGCCATGGGTTTAAAAGCGACTTCAAAATCTCTTATGGAAAAAGCAGGTGTGCCACTCACACCGGGTTATCACGGCACCAATCAAGATGCTGATTTTCTTAAACAGCAGGCAGACAATATTGGCTACCCTGTTTTGATCAAAGCCTCTGCAGGTGGCGGTGGTAAAGGCATGCGTTTGGTCGAACGTAGTGAAGATTTCTTAAGTTTACTTACATCCTGTAAATCTGAAGCCAAATCAAGTTTTGGCAATGATGATGTCCTGATTGAACGCTATGTCATGAATCCACGTCATATTGAAGTGCAGGTTTTTGGCGACAAGCATGGCAATTATGTGCATTTATTTGAGCGTGATTGCTCGGTTCAACGCCGTCATCAAAAAGTGCTTGAAGAAGCGCCTGCGCCAAAAATGTTTGAATCAAAGTTAGAAGCAATGCGTGAAGCTGCCATTAATGCTGCTCGCGCGGTCGATTATGTCGGTGCTGGTACCGTAGAATTTATCGTTGAACAAGACGGTACAGCTTACTTCATGGAAATGAATACCCGTCTGCAAGTTGAGCATCCTGTAACTGAAATGATCACAGGACAAGACTTGGTCGAATGGCAACTGCGCGTCGCTTATGGTGAATCATTACCAAAGCAACAACATGAACTTCAAATTCATGGTCATGCATTAGAAGCGCGTGTCTATGCAGAAGAACCTGAAAAAGGGTTTATGCCTGCCATTGGGCAAATCAACTATCTACATTATCCAACTCAAAATAATTTTGTCCGTGTTGATAGCGGCATTGTAGAGGGTGATGAAATCACTAGCTTTTATGACCCGATGATCGCAAAACTGATTGTATGGGGCGAAAACCGTGAAGCCGCTTTGGTGCAAATGCATCATGCACTCAGCCAATTTCATGTAGAAGGTCTGGGCAATAACATCGCATTCTTAGATCGTCTGGTTGCAACTGAGTCATTCACTAACGCAAACTTGGATACCAATCTAATTCACCGTGAGGAAGATTATTTATTTAATACAGCTCAGCAGACCTCAAATGAGTTGATTGCCTCGGCTGCATTCACAGAACTTTTACTGCGCACTGCACAAAACAAAGTAGCGAACAATCCAGTATGGCAAGCCAATCCTCTTTGGCGTAGTAATGTAAAGAGCATCTATCCCATTAAATTTCGATTGGACGATCAAGATCATACGATTCGATTAACTGCTCAAAATAATTCATCTCAACCGCCATCTTTCAGCGCAGAAGTCAATGCTGAGCACATTCAACTGAGTGGTGAACTGCTCAATCGAAATTTAGTGGAGATTGAAATTCAAGGCAAAAAAGAAAAATTGGCATTTAGCCAATCCAGTCATGCTTTGACGATATTTAAAAATAGTCAAACCTATACCTTTAACTATATTAAAAATAATTTCAATACCGAGGAAGATCAAGGTTCAGCTGCAAACTTAAAAGCGCCGATGCCAGGTGCAATCACTCAAGTCTTTGTAACAGCAAATCAATCTGTGAAAAAAGACGAGGTGTTACTCACCCTTGAAGCCATGAAAATGGAATATGCCATTCGAGCGCCGTTTGATGG
>CAZOGM010000001.1:19129-47369 GCA_964579445.1 uncultured Acinetobacter sp. | reverse complement strand
TGTCAAAATCGTTGAAGTCGGTCCACGCGATGGGCTGCAAAATGAAAAGACAGCATTAACTTTGGATGATCGTAAAAATCTGATTTTAGACTTGATGAAAACGGGACTCAAAAATATTGAAGTGGGTTCTTGTGTCTCCGCAAAATGGGTGCCACAAATGGCAGACAGCGATGTGCTATTTAGCCAACTGCCTCAAGATCCTGAGATCCAATTTAGCTTACTCACGCCAAACCTAAAAGGTTTTGAATCTGCCCTTGCTGTAGGCTGCACAGAGGTTGCGGTCTTTACCGCAGCTTCTGAAAGCTTTACTCAAAAAAATATTAATTGCAGTATTGATGAAAGCTTTGAAAAATTTGCCGATGTTCTGACTTTAGCCAAAGTCAATAATATCAAAGTACGTGGCTATGTCTCATGCATTGTCGACTGTCCTTATGAAGGTGCGATTGATCCTGCAAAAGTGGCTGATGTGGCAAAACGCTTACTCGATATGGGCTGTTATGAAGTGTCTTTGGGGGAAACTATTGGCACTGCAACGCCTGATCGGGTTGCAAAAGTCTGGGATGCATGCCTTACTCAAATGGATTCTACATATTTGGCAGGACATTTTCATAATACCTATGGCATGGCGATTGCAAATATTTATCAGTCACTCCAACAAGGTATTCGAATTTTTGATTCATCCATTGCAGGACTCGGTGGCTGTCCTTATGCCAAAGGTGCATCGGGCAATGTCTCCACTGAAGATCTGTTTTATTTATTGTCTAAAATGCGATATGAAACGGGTATTGATTTAGATGCGCTGATGTTGGCATCGAAGAATATCAGTGAAGTGCTTCAACGCAATAATCCTTCAAACTATGCCAATGCCTATTGGCAAACCCGCTGTGCCTAATTTTTAAAGGTTGGCGATAAATATAAATACTATTAAGCCAAATCCCGTATTGGGTTTGCTTTCAATAGAATCAAAAAAACACCGAATGCTGAACAGGTATTTGGCTAAAAACTCAAAAAGAACTCAAACTTGAGATATGAGGTGTGCAATGACCAACAAAGTATATCAATCTGCTGAAGCAGCATTAAAAGGGATTGTTCAGGACGGACATACTCTTGCTGTTGGTGGCTTCGGTTTATGTGGTATTCCTGAAGCCTTAATTACCGCATTAAAAGATACCGGCGCAACGGATTTAACCTGTATTTCCAACAATGCTGGCGTAGATGGTTTTGGCTTAGGCTTACTGCTTGAAACCAAACAAATCAAAAAAATGATCGCCTCATATGTCGGTGAAAACAAAGAATTTGAGCGTCAGTTTTTAAATGGTGAATTAGAAGTTGAACTCACACCACAAGGCACACTGGCTGAAAAACTCCGTGCAGGTGGTGCAGGCATCCCCGCTTTCTTTACCCAAACTGGGGTGGGTACGCTCATTGCTGAAGGTAAAGAAGTCCGTGAGTTTAATGGTAAAGAGTACATTTTAGAAGAATCTCTCACCGCTGATGTGGCACTCATCAAAGCCTACAAAGCAGATAAAGCGGGCAATTTAATTTTCCGAAAAACAGCTCAAAATTTCAATCCAGTCTGTGCGATGGCAGGAAAAATCAGTATCGCTGAAGTCGAAGAAATTGTGGAAATTGGTGAACTCGATCCAGACTCGATTCATTTACCGGGTATCTATATTAACCGTATCGTGTTGAATCAAAATCCTGAAAAGCGTATTGAACAAATGACGTTAAAGGCGGAGGCTTAGATTATGGCTTGGACAAGAAATGAAATGGCGCAGCGCGCTGCGTTAGAGCTTGAAGACGGTTTTTATGTCAATTTAGGCATTGGATTACCAACTCTCGTGGCGAACTATATTCCAGAAAATATCAATGTTTGGCTACAGTCTGAAAATGGTTTACTTGGAATTGGTGAGTTTCCAACGCAAGATACAGTCGATGCCGACCTGATTAATGCTGGAAAACAAACCGTGACTGCACGTAAAGGCGCTGCATTTTTTTCAAGTGCTGACTCCTTTGCCATGATCCGTGGCGGTCATGTCAATATCGCAATTTTGGGTGCAATGGAAGTGTCGCAAGCAGGTGATCTTGCCAACTGGATGATTCCAGGGAAAAAAGTTAAAGGTATGGGCGGTGCGATGGACTTGGTCGCAGGGGTACAAAAAGTTGTCGTCCTGATGGAACACTCGGCTAAGGATGGTACACCCAAAATTGTAGCGCAATGTGCCCTACCATTGACTGGTAAAGGCGTAGTGCATCGGATCATTACTGACCTCGGGGTGTTGGATATTACGTCTCAAGGCGTAAAACTGGTGGAGCTTGCAACAGACGTAACTTTTGATGAGATTCAAAAAGTAACAGGTGTCCCGTTGATTCATGGGTTAAATATTCAATAGCAGCATGAATTGATCCGCTCCATTAAAAATAATTAAAGACCTTAAAGCCTAAAGTGTTTTAAGGTCTTATCAACTTCAACATGAAGGTCAAAATCGAGTAAAAGCCAAATTCAGTAAAAAAAAAGTAATTCAAACCATCTATACAGGACGTAGAATTATGGATAATTCTCAAAATATCTTACAAAGATTTGCCTTAAAAGTGAGTGATTGGTCAGAGAAATGGTTTCCTGACTCTTATATTTTTGCATTATTGGGCGTGCTGATTGTGGCCATTGCTGCAATTGGTATCGGTGCACCAGTTCAGGATGTTGCCAACTCATTTGGAAACGGTTTTTGGAGCCTAATTCCATTCACTATGCAAATGTGTATGCTGATTATCGTGGGTTATGTGGTTTCAGTCTCTAAACCTGTCGAAATTCTCATTCAAAAGATGGCACGTATTCCAAACTCTGGACGCGGTGCCATTGTTTTGGTCGCAACTGTCAGTTTATTGATCTCACTTATTAACTGGGCCATGAGCACAGTATTGACTGCTTTACTGGTGATTGCACTCGCGAATCGTAAAGAGCTGAATATGGATTATCGTGCCGCTGCTGCCGCTGCCATTATTGGAATGGGCGCAACATGGGCACTGGGCATTAGCTCGTCTGCAGCGCAGCTTCAAGCCAATAAAGCCAGTCTTCCTGAGCCGATTTATAACCTAACTGGCGTGATTCCATTTACAGAAACCATTTTTCTGCCTCAGTCGATGATTATGACTGCGGTTTTGATCGTTGCCTCTATTGCGATTTGCTATTGGTCTGCGCCCAAAGGCAATAGCATTAAAACTATCGATCAGTTTGATATTCAGCTTGATCAACAAAAGGAGGTGAAAGATCTAAACGCACCAAAACGCCCGGGAGATTGGTTAGAAAACTCTCCCATACTCAGTATTTTAATTGTGGTTTTGGGTTTACTGTGGATGTTTAATGAGTTTGGTAAAAGTAATCCCATTATTGCGATCTCAAGTTTAAATACTTACAACTTCATTTTCCTCATGTTAGGCATTGCACTGCATGGAACGCCGCGTAATTTTTTAAATGCCGTGTCCAAAGCAGTGCCTGCGGTGTCTGGCGTACTAATTCAATTTCCGCTCTACGGTAGTATTGCCTTTATCATGACCAATGCGATGAACAGCGCAGACCTGTCGCTGTCGCATTATATTGCCGAATTCTTTGTATCGATTGCTTCAAAAGAAACCTTCGCGATTGTGATGGGGATTTATTCTGCCATTTTAGGCTTCTTTATTCCGTCTGGCGGCGGAAAATGGATCATTGAAGCACCATATGTCATGCAAGCTGCTCAAGATTTAAAAGTACATTTGGGTTGGTCGGTACAGATTTATAATGCAGCTGAAGCACTACCCAACTTAATTAATCCATTTTTCATGTTACCCATGCTGGGCATTTTAAAACTGAAAGCAAAAGATGTGATTGGATTCACCGTAACGCAGTTGGTGTTTCACCTTCCATTGGTATTATTTTTACTCTGGATCCTCGGTCGCAGCTTAACCTATACACCACCCGTATTTTAATACTTGAGTTTTAATGATTAAATTCCAAATACAAAAAACCGCCTATTGAGGCGGTTTCTTTAACACAAAGGAATACTAAAGGGCTAAGTGATTTAGCACACTCTAGACTCTAAACGGAACATTTCATGAATACCTGTATAGAAACTACGTCCATCCAAATTAAGCTCAATTTCTACGCCTGATTGAAGTAACACTTTCTTACCGACTTCAACCCATTCGAACCCGTCACGGGTACTTTGCATTTTTTTTGATGGAACAACAGATACTAAAATTTCACGACCATTTACAGCTTTTGCAATTACATTTTCGAATTTAATCAACATTTACACCAATAATATACGACAATACAAATTCCAAAATTAGAATTTATAAAAAAACATTTCATTACGAATTAGAGATCAATATTTAAAGAGAAGATATTTAAATTTGTCTTATTGTTTAACAACAGCAATATTTCATTTTCATTTCAATGGCATACATCACGTAAAACCACTTTCAACATTAATTTAAAGCTTAAAACAACTATACATTGACCATTCTATACCAATTCCAACCTTAAACACTTTATTTAAGATTGGTAGCGGGAGCTGGATTTGAACCAACGACCTTCGGGTTATGAGCCCGACGAGCTACCAGACTGCTCCATCCCGCATCAATAGAGCCTTTATACGCTTTACACTTCAAAAAAGCAAATAATAGCTCAAATATATTGATCAAGTGGTTGAAAATCACACCAATTGATTACTTATCTCAGTATTCGTCGCATTTCCAATTTTTAGTCTCATTACTAAAAACACTAAGCAGATACGTAATAACCCTCGCGAAAAATTTTCCCTGGATAAGTGAGTGGTTTATTTTTTAGTGATTTGAGCATATATTTATACTTTGTGATGGTGATATGACTCACTACTTTTGATTTAGGATTTTTCAAATTTGCGTACTTTAGCTACATCCGGTTTAATTCTCTTGAGCGCTGTTGCTATCGGCAGTTTGGCTAGTTCATTAAGCTATGCAAATCCCGCTTTCTTAAGCGCAGAACAAGCCTTTCAATTTTCATCAGAATCCCTATCCAAAAAATCAGTACAATTAAAATGGAATATCGCTCCGCATTATTATCTTTATCACGATCAATTTATTGTTGAAACAGAAAATCAAAAAATAAAGTTACAACTTCCTGTCGGTGAACAAAAACAAGATCCAACTTTCGGTTTGACCGAAGTTCATTATGGTCAAGTGACTGCTGAATTTCAGGTTCAGCCAAATACCAAATATCAAATTCAGTGGCAAGGCTGTTCAAAAGATGGGCTTTGCTATCCTTTACAACGTCAAACTTTAGCGACAGATGCCGAGGGTTTAATCCCTCAATCTCATTCCTCCTATGAAAGAGACAATACAAATCCTTTAAAACCTTTGAGTTCAGGCTCACTATCGAATAGCGCTCAATCTAATTCAAACGATTTGGTCAATGACTTCACGCCACAAGATTCTCCCAGCTTGAATGAGGATTTTATCCAAGAAAATAAGAGTACCGATTCAATTGAAGACACAACGTCATTACAATGGAATGATGATCGCTCTTTTTTTAATTTATTAGATAAAGATAATTTATTTTTAAATTTGCTAATTTTCTTTGGGTTAGGCATTTTGCTTGCATTTCTTCCGTGTTCATTACCCTTAATTCCTATTTTATCGACACTGATTATTCAACGTCAGTCTGGTTTAAAAGCTGTAGCGGTTGCTGCAAGCTTTATCCTCAGTATGGCTTTGGTCTATAGCCTCATGGGCATTGTTGTTGCAGAGATTGGTTATAGTTTCCAGCGCTGGTTTCAAAGTCCCGTTGTTTTATCCATATTTAGCGCTTTTTTTATTATTTTCGCACTCAATTTGTTTGGACTGTTTAATCTCTCCCTTCCTTATGCTATCACACAAAAACTCAATCAATTTCAGAACCGACAGCAAGCTGGTACTTTTCTTGGCTCTATCATTATGGGAGCACTCTCTGCGCTGATTATTGGTCCTTGTATGAGTGCGCCACTGGCAGGTGCACTGCTGTTTGTGTCACAGAGTCAAAGTGGCATTCTCGGCGGGCTGTACTTATTTATTTTAGGTTTAGGTTTAGGTCTACCCCTATTCATTGCCAGTGTATTTGGCTCACGTCTTCTGCCTAAACCCGGCATGTGGATGAACCATCTTAAAGTAGGTTTTGGCTTTATGATGCTCGGTATGGCGATTTATTTTATTCAGCCCTTACTTAGTCACATGCTCTATTACGCTTTAATTGCTTTGATTTTCCTGAGTTTAAGCGTCTATTTTGTTAAGATCTTGAGTCACTCTGAGTCTTTATTTTTGAAAATTATTTTTGGCGTTTTGATCTGCATCAGTTTAATTTCTACTGTTTGGTATGTACAGCAAAGCTACCAAAACATGCAAGTTCAAAAAAATAATATCAGTCAGCTCAAATGGACAAGAGTTACTACACCAGAGCAGCTTGAACACGCTTTGGCTGATGCGAAAAAATTGGGGCAATCAAGCTTAATTGATGTATACGCAGATTGGTGTGTCGCTTGCCAACCGATTGAAAAAGAAGTGTTTCCTCGCTCTGATGTCCAAACGGCGTTAAAAGATATTTATCTGATCAAGCTCGACTTATCTAAATATGACTCATCTCAAGATTCAATCTTAAAGACATTTGAAATTTTAGGCCCGCCGACGTTACTTTTTATCAATCCTCAGGCTCAAGAAATCAGAGAACTTAGGCTGACTGGTACGTTTAAAGCAGATTTACTCTTAAAACAAGTTAATGACTTAAAGGATAAATCTTGATTTGAAACATGAATTAAATAAGAGTTTTAGCGTTTAATCTGAAAACTCAGACAAGATATGCTCCACGAACCACATAGGGTACTGGGTCAGATCTGGATTGAGTTTTAAAATTTCGGCTGAATCGATTTCTGCCAAAAATGAAGCGACTTGACCGTTGCTAGAGTTATCAAAAAAGTAACTTCGGTCACTATGTTCCACTGCCGACATTAACAAACTCAAACTTCGGTGATAACGCTCTACAATTTTATGTTCTGGCACAATATGCCCACCTGTTTGCACCCTATAGTGCACACGCCCAATATTAATCTGAGGATCAACAGTCGCCACATAATATAAATACGTTCTAAAGCCTTGTGCCTGAGCCGCTGCTAAGAAATCAATTTTACTTTGATGAGACATCACGGTTTCAAAGGTAAAACTGATTCTAAGACTCAGTAACTCAAAACGAATATAATCAATGATTCGTGCTGCCAAATAAGAGTCTATGTCGGCTAAGCTAAATTGAAGTGTATGTGTCGCGGTCAAAGTAGGATTTACACTCAATAAAGGCGTTTTAATACCCTCTTTGAGTTTGCTTTTAGATTTTAAGAACTGAATTAACGCTGATGCAGATAAAGAAGAATGATAAGCTGTGAGATCGAGCTGTGGATTCAGTCGTAACTGTTGCTCTAAATCATCGGCATTTAAATATATGCCCACCTGATGCGGCAATAAATAGCGAATGATGGTACTTTTGCCAGATCCGTTTGGACCTGCAAACATTCGAATGCGTGGTTTTGGCAAAACTTAAGCCATAGCAGTTGATTTTCTTTTACGTTTCAATACATCGTGCTTTAAAGTCAAGGTGCTATAAGCATGGTGCAGACCTTTAAGAACAATCACATCGCCATTTTCTGCTTTTTTTAACAATTGATTGTTTTCAGCATACACCACTGTTTCATGCGTCATTAAGGCATGTGCAAAAGCCTGATGAAATGCATGAACAGCAAGCATCGGTATTTGAGCCTCTTCAAGCACTGTTGTTTTCATCTTCACAAACGTTGACATAATCACCTCGCTCACATCTTTAAAGATGCAGATCTATCTTAGCATACCCACATTGATTGTCTAATCATACAATAATGATTCAAAGATTTGTACAAAAAAGCCACTCTTAAGAATGGCTTTTTGCTGGCTTAGAACCAATTCATTAGGGACACACCCAAGCCGACATACGTGGCACGGTGATTATAGTCAATCAGACTTTCACCATAGCCATCAAACAGCTGAAAATGTCCACGTAACTTACCACTAATAGGAAATGCCCAATCAAATTGAGCAGCGCCGTGTGAGTCATCACCACCTTTTAAAGAGTGACGAAGCATCAATGAAAACTCATGATCCTTCCAGCGATAAAACGAAGTTAAATCACCACGCCCAACATAATTTTTAATGTCGGGGTTATTGTCATCTTTGGCATCTTCCTCAATACGGTACCAAGGACGAATCATCATGGCGAAGTTACCACGCTCCAGACCTACATTTAGCATCACACGGTTCCAACTCCTTGATAGCGGATCTGAACGACCATTCGATTGATGGTTAAAAGTTAATCCCAATAAACGTCCATTTAAGCCGAGCAGCTCATAATTGGTACGAAAGATTAAACTGGCTTCTGGCTCATAATTGGTTTCACGAAAAGGACGCGACTCTTCTTCATTATAGACTTGCCAACGTGAAGACTGGGTATAACCCAACCAAACATCACCATTATCGCCAATCAGATTTTCCAGTGCTTTGGTTTTTAACGAAAGCTGAAACTTAGCTTCCATCGATTTTAAATTCTGATCAGCCGCAACGATATTATTCTCGTTCGGACTTTCAGGTTTTTCATTTTTATCTGTGGTCCAAAAACCAGGTAATAAGTAAACAGGTTCATGCGCACGAATGTTCCATGTTCCCAGCTTGCTGTCCGCTGCCAATTCCCAGCGTTTGTCTAACAATGAAGTATTTGGGGTAATTTTAGGCCCCTCAATCGCAAATATCTTATCGACTTTCTGCTCAATTTTAGCTTTTAACGTTTCAGGCGCTGCCATTGATTTCTCAATTTCATTGGCTGCTTGTTTCTCTGAAACCAGCATTGGACGCTGAGCATCTGGTGCTTTAAATAAAACGTCATAACATGCCAAACGCTCTGCATTCGACTCTAAAGCCGCACATGCCTCAGCACTAGACGGATTTGCAGGTGTTTCATCAACAGCAAATGCACTATTCATACCCCAAAAACTGAGCACCGTTAGGATGCTCAGTTTCAATGGAGCACGTTCAATTATTTTGAACGCCATAAAAATCTCCCCAATCGTTTTAATTTACTTGTTTTATTTCGAAGCCTAATTGCTCTAATATTTCTTTTTTCGCAATCGGTGCAACCACAGCTTTTGTCGGCTTTTGTTCAACCAAATACTGTTTCGCAACACGTTGCAAATCTTGCAAATTGACTTTTAACAGACGCTCACGCAACATTTTTCTAAAGGCTGGTGTACGACCATGTAATAAAGAATAACATGCCGTAATCGCTTCACCTGCAGGTGACCCAGGTTTATCCATTCCTGACACTAAACCTAAAATTGCTTCTTCAAGTTGATGTGGCAATTGTTCGGTGTTTAACAACCATTCAATGCTGGCATCAAAATCTTGGAAGGTTTCAGCCAAGCGTGGATCACGGTAACTGTAGAAACGGAATGAACATGCATTGCCGTCATAACTCGCCCCCCCCCCATAAGCGCCGCCTTTCTCACGAATCGCACTATGTAGGAAACCATTACGCAAATAACCTGCCAATACCATAAGTGGCGCAGCATCTGGATGGGATACATCCACAGCAGGATAAGCTGCTGCACAGAATTGTACATTGGCTTGAATCAACCATGCTTGGTCAGCACTGCTATGTTCAAACTCCACCTGAGTGATATTCGCAGGTTTTGGATCAATCGCTAATTTATCCCAAACATTTTGGATTTCTTCTACCAAACGGTCTGAATGATGCTCTTCACACACCAACAAGAACTGTTTCGGCGCACGTAATAACGTACGATGAATAGATTGCAACTCTTCAATTAAGGCTGCATAAGCGTCATCATCTTTTTCAATTTTGGCCACCAAATCACCCAGCCAATTTAATGCACCTAAACCGGTAATATGATAATCACGCTCAGCCAAAGCACTCATGTTACGTGAGGCGATTTGCATGGCATAACTATGACCAGAACCAGACAAGCGAGATGCCCAACGGGTTTTACGCTGCTGTAATAACTCAATAATACGGTCTTTTTCATCAAAACGAAGCTGTTCGAACGCAAGCTTTAATAATTCAATCGTATCGAGTTTATCTGCTAAAGATTTGGTGGTTAAAGTTAAAAACGCACTGATCTGACCTTTATCATTCACTTTACTCCGCAGTGAAGCGCCCATACCTAAACCACCACTGACTGCGGTTTGCAACTGTTGCAACTCTAAGTAATCATACTGACCTGCACCCACTTCACCCATTAAAATAGACAATAGATTAAAATAAGGCGATCTCACGATTTCTTTAGGAATATCAATAATCACTTGCTGGTAATAAATACCGTTCGTGCCAGCGTGATACAGATTTAACGGCATATCCATTTGATTAGATATAATTTCACGCAGCTGCCCCTGAACAATAGCAAGTTCAGCAGGAATATCTTCTAATCCCACTTTAGGTAATAAATCTAAATTATCAGGTGTGGCTTGACGTAAATTTAAAGCATCGGTTTGTTTAATAATTTCTGCTTTATCCGCTTCAGTCAGATTTGCACCAATTTCCGCCAAACGTGCTTTTTCTGCTTCCGCTTCTTTTGCTGATTTGGTTGCATCTGGCACCAATGTCAATTGCACCCGATGTGGATTATCGATCAAATGCGTTTTGATTAGGTTTGAAAGCCACATTGGATCTTGAAGTTCAAGCTTAACTTGTTCAATGGTTGAATCTACATCCCAAACATCGATTGGATCATTGTGATGAATCGTGCTGCTTAAACCATTTAAAATCAGGCTCAAACCATACGGTGTTCCATCACCACCAATTTCACGCTGATGCAGTTCAATTTGATGCAAAATTGCATCTACCATGGCAGGGTCAACAGGCTTAGATGCGACCTCTTGCAAAATACCCATCACACCATTTTGAAAAGTCTCTGCATGTTCTGGATTGGAACCTTGAATACCACAATAAAAAGTCATTTCAAAGTTAGAATCATCCAAGCCCATAATTGGACCCGTTGACTGCGCATAACCACAGGTTTCTAAGTAATGACGTAAAGGTGATGCTGAATCTTCAAGTAAAATACCTTCAGCCAAACGTAAACCTAAACGAAGTTTGATATCACTCGATTCAGGCAACAACCAAGACAGCACATGATAAGTTTTGTCTGTCAAATCTTCTGCATCGACTGCATAAGTTTCAGTGACAGCAATCGGTGCTTCTAAACGTTGCTCTGCAATCGAATAAAGCGTTTCACCCTTTTCAAACTTAGACAAAGCCAAAGTTTCAAATTGCTCTTGGAGATCATAAGCAGATTGATTGCCAAAAGTCATAAAGATGGCATTACTTGGGTGATAATGAGATTTATAGAAATCAACTAATTCTTGATAGGTTAAATCTGGGATATCTTTAGGATCACCACCCGAGTTGTAGTGATAGGTGGTTTTTGGAAATAAATGATGTGCAAGCTGATGATACAGCTGATCTGAAGGTGCGCTCATTGCCCCTTTCATTTCATTAAAAACTACGCCTTTATATACTGGCTCACCATTTTCGAGTTCAATCCGAATGCCTTCTTGAGCAAAATCAAGGGGATTCAAATTGGCAGCAAATGCCGCATCCAAATAAACGGACAGTAGATTTTGAAAATCTTTTTTATTCTGTGTTGCAAACGGATATGCAGTCCAGTCCGCCGAAGTAAATGCATTCATAAATGTATTTAAAGAACGACGAATCATGAGGAAGAACGGATCACGTACGGGGAATTTTTCAGATCCACATAAAGCAGTATGTTCTAAAATATGCGCCTCACCTTTTGAATCCATAGGCTGAGTGCGAAACGCAACCAAAAATACATTTTCATCATGCTCTGTAGCTAAATGATAATGAATAGCGTCGGTCACTTTGTGTTTATATTCAGATACTAAAATATCTAATGCGGCTACATGGTGTTGACGTACCAACTGAAACGCAGGATGAACGGTGTGGGAAATGGTTTCAGTAACATCTACTGTCATGTGAGCTCCTAAATGTAAATTTTTTGTCATTCGACATTATACCGATTGTTCTGAATAATTCCTTGCTTAATCGCAGTGCAAGGACAGAATTAACCGAGTATTTGGATCAGAATTACTTTGTACTAAATTTTATATGTTTTTAATTCGATGTAGAAAAATGGATTGTATTTATTTCGAAAAGAGCTGAGTCGACTTAAAGTGTAATAAAATTTTAACCTGCTTAGGCTATTTTGATTGAAGGATTTACCCCACCCCCATCCGTATGATGAATCAATGATGATAAAAATCCTTTGAAACAAAACTCCCTCATCGGGTTTTGCAGAACTCAAATATAAAATCAAACAGCTCTATTTTTTCGAAATCGCTTTGAAAAATAGATACATATTAAAATTGCGATCAAAAGCACAGCCGAAGCAGTGAATCGACTTAGATCTAAACCACCATGATCAATGGGTTTATCCAGAAAATCTCCGACCACAGCCCCTAAAGGTCTCGTTAAAACAAATGCACTCCAGAACAACAATGTTCGAGAAATATTGCTCAAGAAATACAGTGCTGCAATAACAGCTATAAGTCCTAGGTACAAGTACATTCCGCCAACGTAACCTAAACCAGCCGTATCTGCTGACCAATCGCCTAAAGCTGTACCCAATGTTTGGGAAAAAGTGATGGTAAGCCAATAAAAAATTTCTGCACGTTTTGAATATAGACTATGTGGTGAAATGTCTCCCTCGACCCTGTACCATATCCACAAAGATCCCATTACTAGACTCAGCAATAGGGTGCTTCCTCCCACGTAGCCAATGCCTAACGAGCGATCGACGAAATCTGCAAGTGTCGTACCCACTGTTGTGCTGGCGATAATCGTAAACCAATACAAATAAGCATGATAAGATTTTGAGGAAATCTGAAATATCAGTAAGACAATAAAAATCGCAGCAAAAATAAATGTACTGACCAAATACCCTAAATTGAGTGACATAGACAGTGCATCACCTGCTGTTTCACCAAAGGTCGTCGCGAAAATCTTGGTTAGCCAAAACAATGCCGTAATCTGAGGTATTTTAATGATCTGTGATGCTATTTCTGAATGGTTCATGACATACGCAGACTTATTTGAAATTTTAATTATTTTGACCAACAAGTCTTAATTTCAAATTAAAAATAGAGGTGCTTTTAATATTTGTTACAGCTGTCTTTTATTCCGCATTTTAAACGTGAAAAATGAATTTTATTCAGCAATCTATAGTAAAGCTGATGAATCGTGTAAACTTTATCTTTTTAAAATAAATGTGATTGAGAACATGGCTATTGTTGACCTTTTTGCAATTGGTAATGCACTGATTGACCAAGAATTTAAAGTTTCCGATGAATTTTTAATTCAACAAAATTTGCAAAAAGGCACCATGCAACTCACTGATGGTGAAACACAAGCTCAGCTTTTTCAAAATCTAAAAAACAGTCAGACCTATAAAGGTCAGGCTTCAGGCGGTTCTGCTGCAAACTCAACGGTTGCCTTCAGTGCTTTGGGTGGCTCTGCATTTTACGCATGCCGCGTGGGTAATGATGAACTTGGTTCTGTTTATTTAAAGGGTTTAAATGATGCAGGCATCCAGACATCAACTCGATCCATCAGTGATGGTGTAACCGGTACCTGCATGGTTTTGGTCAGCCCTGATTCAGAACGCACGATGCATACATATTTGGGTATCACTGCTGAACTGACCGATACTCAAATCGATTTTACCCCGCTTAAAACAGCAAAATGGTTATATATAGAAGGTTATTTATCCACCAGTGACACGGCGCGCCAAGCAGTAAAACAAGCACGTCAAATTGCACGTGACCATGGCGTTAAAATTGCACTGACCTTATCAGATCCAGCCATGGTGCAATACGCTCGTCAAGGTTTAGATGAACTACTAGATGATGGTGTAGACCTTTTGGTGTGTAATGAACAAGAAGCACTGATGTACACCCAAACAGAAAAACTTGATGATGCATTGCTTAAACTCAAAACATTAAGCAGTATTGTGGTCATTACCTTGGGTGCGCAAGGTGCACTAATTGCTGAAGCCGAACAAAGCTTTAAAGTTTCAGGTCGTGAAGTGGTTGCAGTGGACACAAATGGCGCAGGCGATGCATTTTCAGGATCCTTCCTGTATGCACTAAATGCCAATCTGGATTTGCACAGCGCAGCTGAATTGGCTATTTTAATTTCAAGCCAAGTTGTCGCCCAATTTGGTCCCCGTCTCGATGTAGCGGATTATGCAAAACGCTTAAAAGAATTCCAAGTGGATGTCGCTTAACATGAATAAAATCTGCATGATGGAAGATATTCCAGAGCGTGAAGCTCGCGCATTCGAAAATATTGACGGTGAAACCATTTTTATCACGCAACGTGATGGTTGTTTCTACGCTTATCAAAATCTGTGCCCACATTTACAAACTGAACTCGAGTTTTTGGAAAACAAATTTTTAGATGGCGATCAAGAATTTATTGAATGTTCAACCCATGGCGCATTGTTTGAAGTTGAAACGGGGCTGTGTGTGTCGGGTCCATGTCAAGGAGAGTCACTCAATAAAGTCGAGATTAAAGTTCATTCTGATGGTGGAATTTACTTAAACAATTCACTTTAGGAATTCATCCATGCTCGCATTTTTATTCGAATACGACTTAATGCCTTTTCATTTATGTGTTTTGACACTGATCATGTTGAGCATGGCAGAAACCTTTGGTTACTACATTGGGCTTCGACCCAGCACCTTTATAAAAAAAATTGCACCTAGCTCTTTGGCGGACTCCCCTCTATTAGAAGTGAAGTTCTCCAAAGTCTTGATTTTAGTTTTTTTATTGCTGAATTTTAGTTTTGCAGGTTATTTTTTACAACTGATTAGCTTTGCTTCACAAAAACAATTTTTAGCTTGGTATTACGCGATCTTACCTGCATTGGTTATCGCCATTTTCTTTACCGTATTTATGATTCACTGCTTAGACCAAGTGATTAAACCTCAGTTTAAATCAACACGTTCAAATTTGCTTGGACGTTTAGCGACTATTTCGAGTGGCAATGCCAGACCCGGTTTTTCAGCTCAAGCACGAGTGCGTGACGAGTTTGGACAACTACACTATGTTCAAGTTGAACCTGAGTTTGGTGAACTGGAATTTCAGTCGCAAATTCTGCTCATTCGTTTTAGAAAAACCCATTATATTGCAAAAAAAATTGCACATACTAACCAATTATTTAATGCTGATCATTTTTAACCGTTGATGGCTTTGTTGCACAGACCTAGCATAAAAGGCTTATTCATCAATTTACTTTGATCCAAAAACTCAGTGCTATGCACAATCGTAAGACAAGCAAAGTCGGAATCAAACCTACTTCAATACAGCTATTCAATCCTGTTTGATGATCAAATCTCTATTTCGACTGTCTTTACGTATGGTCATAGACTTTGTTCAAAGTCTGATTAAACTCTGTGGATGGGCAGCCCCGAATAGCAATGATATTCGTATTCCACCCTTTATCGTATATAAAAGCATATTGAAATTGCAATTAGCTATCAAAAAATTAGCAATGGCCTCCATCTATTTGTGGATTCCACTGATTTGAAGTTTTTAGGTGAAGTCGAATGGAAACGCAAGAAATATGGATCTGAATACCATCGCCAATCCAATGGCGTAAGCTCCATATTGCTATAGATGCTGAAACCGTGTAAATAAGTGGGCTAGAACTCACCAAAAATGATGTCAGTGATTCTCAAAGACTCACTTGCTCAAATTCCCTAGGATGAACAAATTAATTCTATTCATACAAATGGTGCTTATGACATAAAGCACTGCTGACACTTCATTTTAGATCGAGATGCATATGCGATCGTTTCATCCAGAAAGAATGCAAAACATTGGAAAGATCAGCAAGCGAGGTATGGTGAGCGTAATTATTTATTGAAAAAATTCAATCGGCTAGGAAGATATCTTTGGAAAAGTGGTCTGGTTATCACCTTCGAAGTTTGCTGAAAAACAAGATGGATTGCATTAAATTATTAGGGATAAATTAACAGCGAGGAGTTTCCCTTTTCCAGTGAAAGAGATTCATGCAAGTGTAGCAGTCTTAAATAATTTCACAGAATTAAGTCGCCCTCATACCAAAGTTATCTCATAAATTTGACTCTCTTAGCGTAGCTCAGCCTTTCAAACCTTTGTGTAACAAAGCCTCCATTAATGGAGGCTTTGTTATACGTTCTGTTCTATATTTTATTGATTGGCAAGCCAAGACATAAAGCTTTGACGCTCGGTTTTAGAAGCCTTTTGCCAAAGTTGAATCAACTGCTGATCCACACTGTCAAATGTCGATATATTCGTATTTTTATGAATCTTTTTGAATTGCGTTTGACTTGATGCAACCACAGGTTGTGCTTGATTTTGAGCAACCAGTTGTGTATCAGTCAGGTCAATGGTTTTTCCAAATAACCCTGATCCAATCGCATGTTTAGCGTCTACATTTAATGTCGACTGTTGTGATACCAATGTATTGTTCTGATCATAAACAGCAATGACTGGATCATTTGCAAATTTCTTGGCTTCATCTACTTCTTGTGGCAGATTGACTAAAGCTAAATGATAACGCTGATTGTCTTTGAGTTCTGGTGTTTGAATTGAAATAATGCCTGACTTTATAATCTCATGACGGGCATTATGTAGCTCAAAATACTGCTGATAGCGTACGTTAAGTTGTACTGCTCCAGCGTCAACCTGATAGTCTTTTTGGCTTTTAATTAATCCTGATTTTATCTTTTGACCATTGATTGAGACTACCACCAGCTCTTCAGGAACAGTAATCGTAATTGCTGCAAATACAGAGCCATGAATAAACATCCCCAAAGCCAAGCACGTCATTTTAAATTTCATTCTTCGACTCAAATTCACAATTATTTAAATTAGCCAACACTATGCTACGAGCCGATGACAGCTTTATGACATCTCGCCTACATGAGTTAAATCAAATGAACTGATTCAAACTCACTAAAAAAGCAGGCAAAAAAAAGAGTGCCTAAGCACCCTCTTTAAATAAATTATTCATTTTAAAATCTGGTGTTTAAAGCTAACTAATGTTTAAACACCTTAAGATCTTTAGTTAAAAGTTTTAAAGCGCAATGCATCATCCATAAAGGTTTTTTCGCCTGCTGGTGCCTCAATGGAACCCAATACCAACTGGGCACGAAGCTTCCAGTTTGCAGGAATATCAAATTTCGTAGCCACTTCTGCATCTACAATCGGATTGTAATGTTGCAGTGATGCACCAACACCCTGCTCTGCAAGCGCTGTCCACACTGCAAACTGTGCAATTGCTGAAGAATGCTCTGACCACACTGGGAAGTTGTCTGCATACAGCGCAAATTGCTCTTGTAGTCCTTTGACCACGTCTTGATCTTCGTAGAACAATACAGTCGCATGGCCGGCTTTAAAGCTGCTAATTTTACCGCTGGTGCCTTCAAATGCGTCCGCAGGCACAATTTTACGTAATGTTTCTAACACAATATTCCAAAAATCTTCATGCGACTGACCAAATAAAGTCACTACACGAGAGGTTTGCGAGTTAAAAGAAGATGGACTATGTTTAACAGCATTTTTTATGATGTCTTCAATTGCTGCATTGTCTAAAGTAACATTTTTACCAATCGCATAAATTGAACGGCGTTTTTTAATTTGATCTAAAAATGACATGTTTGAAATCCTTATTTTGATATAGGTGTTTGTTTATAAGATGAAGCAATCATATAAATTTTTTTGAACAGTGTCAGCCCGATCTTTATAACAATGTGTTCCAAAATTAGAACGAAAACTGCTGAACCAACGCTTTGCTTGTTTTATAGATTAAATATATCCAAAATAACTTCAAAACTGAGTTTGCAGATTTGAAAATATAGTCCTATCCAAAGATACTTTTGATAAGTTTAATAGACTCGCATACAGGCAATTTTAGCCATCTATTGACTTAAAACTGATTGAAAGCTCAAAAACATAAGAAAAGTGATGGCTAATCTTTTTCTCAAGCAATTACATGATGAGCTAAATACTCATTCGGTTTTTAAAAGAAAAATATGCATAGTCCATTAAAGTATCCATACGCAGGCTTTAAGAATTAAGTGCGGAAAAACAATAGGACAGTGTTTGTTTAATTAAATGATAAAAAAGCACGGCTAGAAGCAACTTCTTTTCAAGAATTTTATTATTGGGGCACTATTTTATATACCTGCATATATCTTTTTCGGCATTTAAATTGAGTGTTGAGTGATGTCGCCGCTTGTAAGCGCTATCCATCAAAATATCCAAAAAAACCCTACTTAATGTAGGGTTTTTTTAAAACTGAATGAAGCTTTATTTTCAATTCATCAACAGCGGAAATAGATTCTTTATTTATCTGTTTCAAACAGTGCAGCAACAAATGATTTCGCTGAAAACGGGCGTAAATCATCAATTTTTTCACCCACACCAATAAAGCGAATCGGCACATGGGTACGACTGGCAATATTAAACAAAACACCGCCTTTTGCAGTACCATCAAGCTTGGTAATGGTTAAACCTGTCAAGCCTACTGCTTCATCGAACATTTCGACTTGATTGATTGCGTTTTGACCCGTTCCAGCATCTACCACCAACATCACTTCATGTGGCGCAGTTGCATCGATTTTTTGCATCACACGTTTTACTTTAGACAGCTCTTGCATCAAATGACCTTTGTTATGCAAACGTCCTGCTGTATCAGCAATCAAAACATCGATGCCTTTAGCACGTGCACTTTCAAAAGCATCATAGATCACAGATGCACTATCCGCACCATTGCCTTGTGACACCACTGGAATGTTATTACGCTCACCCCAAATTTCTAGCTGTTCAGTTGCCGCTGCACGGAAAGTATCGCCTGCTGCCAACATCACAGATTTACCTTCACCTTGCAGGCGCTTTGCCAATTTACCAATGGTGGTGGTTTTTCCCACACCATTTACACCCACCACCAAAATCACAAAGGGTTTTTTATTGGGGTCAATGTGTAGGGCTTTAACGCGTGGCGCGAGTAATGCGACCAATTCTTCTTGTAGGGCTTTATACAGTGAATGAGAGTAAATCAAATCACCACGTGCAGTACGTTCAGTTAAATTGGTAATAATGGTTTTGGTGGCTTCCACACCAATGTCTGCAACCAAAAGCTGCTCTTCTACTTCTTCAAGTAATTCATCATCAATTTCCTTACCACCGATGAGAATGTTGACCATTCCATCTGCTAAGTTCTTGCGTGATTTACTTAAACCTTCTTTCATACGGCTAAAAAAACCGCCTTTAGTGCTGCTTTCTTCTACAGCTATTGAAGTCACGGCTGGCGCAACAGCGCTATCAACTTTATTATTTTCAACAATAGGCACATCTACGGCTGGTAAACTAGGTAATGTGACATCGTCATCACCGATATCCGCATCAATCAAGAATTTATTTTGCTGTTCTTGCATGCCGATTCCTTGAAAAGCATAGAATTAAAAGAAAGAAGTTTAGCATAGATTCCTTATTTTACGTGCTGTAAAGACGCTTTTAAAAGCATCAACCAAAATGCAACACAGCTCACTTGCTTTCAAGCCACATTTTATAAAAAATAGAATAAAGACCCAATCACTATGGATGAACTGTGACGCATAACAAGAACTTAACTACAGTTTTAAAGTCACAGATTCGATCTGCAATACGTATTATGAGTTTAATGTTTTTAACCGCTTTAAGTACCTCGCTTTGGGCAGACAACCAAACTAAACTTGCACGCAATACAGTTGAATCCACATTAAAAAATGGCTTAAAGGTGATTATTCGCGAAGATCATCGTGCACCCATAGTTATGACTCAAATTTGGTATGCCGTCGGCAGTAGTGACGAATCTGGATCGCTTTTGGGCATATCGCATGTGCTCGAACATATGATGTTCAAAGGCACGAATAAAGTCCCTAATGACGAATTTACCCGCTTGAATCGAATGTACGGCGGTAGCTTTAATGCATTTACTTCTACAAATTACACGCAGTATTATCAGCTTTATCCCAAAAAATATTTCCCATTGGCTTTAGAGCTTGAAGCAGATCGAATGCAGCATTTACGCCTACGCCAACAAGACTTTGAGCCTGAAATTAAAGTGGTCATGGAAGAACGTCGTGAGCGCACAGAAGATAACCCAAGAAATTTAGCGTTTGAACGTTTTAAATGGATTGCCTACCCCACCAGTCATTATCGTCAACCCATTATCGGGCTGATGAAAAACCTACAAAATATTCAATTGACCGACTTAAAACGCTGGTATGAAACGTGGTATAGCCCAAACAATGCCACGCTTGTGATTGTGGGTGATGTCAATGCAGAAGTTGCCTTAAAGCAGGTCGAACAATATTTTGCCAAGATTCCTAAAAAACCCACACCAGAACGTAATGACGTTTTAGAGTTTGAACGTTTAGGTTATCGTCAAATGGAGATGAATTCTGCGGTACATGTGCCGAACTTATATATGGCATGGAATGTGAAATCATTAAAAACCGCCAAAAATCCACAAGATGCCTATGCACTTACCATGATTCAAAGTCTATTGGATGGCGGTATTTCGTCTAGGTTACAAGATCGTCTGGTGCGAGATCGTAAACAGCTCACTTCGATTAGTGTCAGTTATGACCCTTATAATCGTGGTGACAGTTTATTTACTATTTCCGCACTCCCCGCTGAAGGTGTCAGTTTGACGCAAGCACAGAACATTATTCAAACTGAGTTAGATTTATTTAAGACAGAACTGATTCAGCAAGACGAATTGAATGGCGTGAAAGCCAACTTTGTATCCAATTTTATTTACAGCCAAGATGACATTATGGGACAAGCGAGAATGATTGGCTTACTAGAAGTTAATGACTTGGACTATCGTATGATTGATCAACTGGCTGAACATTACGACAAGGTCACACCCCAAGATATTCAACGGATTGCCAACATTTTTTTTGTGCGTGAGAATTTAAGTGTACTGCATTTAATACCAGAACCCCTTCTATAATCCTATACACCTTTGATGCATGACTTGAATGAGAGTAGTAGCAAACAAGAACACAGGAATCTATATGTCGTACATGCACAACAAAAAATGGCTGAGCTTAAGTGCTGTATTATTAATAACTCATCCAGCATATGCTGAGTTTGAACAGTATTTAGAAACTGATGCAGCGCTTATCCCCGATCAAAGCCCGCTTAAATCATTATCCCAACTCAACAGCCTTAAACAGCTCGACAGTCTGAATCAGCTAAATCATCGTCAGCAGTATCAAGCCCCTTTCGTACAAGAGCTGAATAATACCTTACAGGTGCGCTCACTATTTGTTGCTGCACAAGACTTACCTATTGTTGATATTCAACTGACCTTTAATGCAGGTTCTGCACAAGACGAAACTTTAGGAAAAGGACTTTTTGGTATGGCAAATATGGCGGCTCGCCTGATGCCAGAAGGAACTGATCAATATACTGCCAAACAGCTCAGTACTGCCTTCGATGCATTGGGTGCAAAGTTCAGCGTCAATGCGTATCGCGATATGTTTACTGTTCGCTTGCGTGTGCTTTCAGATCCACAAAAGCTTGAACCCGCACTGGCACTTTTTTTACACACCATTAATCATGCAAATTTCAATCAATCTGGTCTAAATCTGGTATTGAGCAATACCAAAGTCGGGCAAAAACAAGTTCAAGAAAATCCCAGTCGTTTGATGAATATCAAATTTTATCGGGCTTTATATGGTCAGCACCCTTATGCAGAACCCAGTGTCGGCACCCAAGCCAGCATTAAAAAAATTAGTCCAGCCATGCTACAACAGTTCCGTGATCAACTGTTGGTCGCTCAAAATGCCAATATTGCACTCACTGGAAATTTAAGCACTGAACTCGCTACCCAAATTTCAGAGCAGATAAGCCGAAGCTTAAAACAAGGTCATAAAGCATCCGAAATAATTGAACCTCTAGAGGCTTCGGATTTTAATATTCAACATATTGTACATGCCTCAAGTCAAGCCCATGTCACGATTGGACATTTGGGCATTCGACGCGATGATCCTGATCGTATTGCACTTGAAGTGGCCAATCGAATTTTTGGTGGGGGAAGTTTTAATTCTTTACTGTCCAAAGAATTAAGGGTTAAACGTGGTTATACCTATAATGCCAGCAGCAATATCAGCGCCATGCTTTCACGAGGGGTGTTTAGCTTGAGTTATGCCACCCAACAAGATCAGCTTATAGACAGCGTTCGTGTCGCACATCAAAGTCTAGTGGATTTTATTAAGAAGCCGATCAGTAAAAATCAACTGATTGAAAATAAAGAAGGAATCCTTCGTGCATTCCCCATGACATTGAGTAGCAATGCTAATATTAATGCTCAAATTGCCTCAATCGGATTTTATGGTTTAGCATCCGATTATTTAAATCAATATCAGCAGCAAGTAGACCGTTTAAGCACCAAAGATGTTGAACGTGCCATAAAAAAACATTTGCATGCAGATAAGCTCACGATAGTCGTCGTGTCAAAAGAATTAGATCAAACTTTACTTAGAAATGCTTTACAACTGAATTTGGCTTCAAATAATACAGAAACAAGGCAACAGAAATACGAATAAAGAGAACTTCTCGTTATAAAAATATCAAAAGGAAAAAGATAAGAGCCATCATTTAAAATTAAAGCACTCATGCATTATTTTGCGGTTAACCAATAGAAAACGTATATTGCTTTTCTTGCTATAGATAAAACTTACTTGCACACAATCGTAAAAAAGTGATGATTTTATTTTAATAAGATTCATCAACACTCATCTAAAATCATTCTTCACACTTCAACTATTAAACAATGACTTACATTTCTGTTTTATTCATGTACGAGTGATCGATCAAAGCATCTTATGCTTCAATCTTCGAAAGAAGAAAAATTAAGAAGCTTAGAGCATTTCAAGTGTTGAAAGATCCTATCACTAAAATACAGTAACCGTTAACTAACGAATATCTTCAATATTTAGAGCAGGATACTGCTTGATTCTAGAAGATTCAAAATCGACCGCGTACATCAAACGAAAATATTCTGCATTACTGACTATATTTTGCGCCCTAAGTTCTGCTGCCATCTTTTGTGTTTTTGGATAAGAATATTGAACAGAAAGATCTTGAACCTGTTGATATTGCATTGAATTAATGGGTCTAAATAAGGCATAACTGGATAAAAGCATGATAAAACTAATCAACACCAACAAGACTGAATTTTGAGTAAAATCAAATGGGAATTTTGATTGAAACTTTAAGCGATATTCTTTAAAACTGAGCATGTACGACCTCGAATTCAAGGTAGTTTAATCTCGATGCGCAGAAAAGAACAGTATTGAAAGCCTGATCAATCTTTTAAATAGATTTAAATCATATTTAAATAGAAACATCAGGCCTAAAATGTGAATTATCACATGAGTATCAAAAAGTGAACATAGAAAAGCAAAGCTGAAATTTTGATTCAGTGAATATTTAACTGATCACGGATCGGATTACTGCAAAATACAGAATCAGCGCAATCAAACCCAAAGCCAAAAATATAGTAAACATGCTAAGCCCACCTTCAGCATGGGGTGGATGAAGCTCATCATCGTCTGCAATACGTTTAAGTTCACCGTCATAGTAACGGTAAAATTCTGCTTTTTGTGCCGGATCTAAGGTTCGGGTAAAATCGTAAACCCGTTTTCGCTGCGAAAGACAGTATTCCCCCAAATGAATTTCTTGATGAAAAACAGCTTCATCCAGCTGTTTACGGTGTAATTGTGCCAATGCCACAATCTGAGACGGTACTGGAGGGATATCAAAATTAAATCCATCTATTGTATTTGACATATTAAATCTCCTTTTTATTGTGTTGTTACAAGTTACTCTTTGATTCTAATCAATCATCTAAACGTTTAAAGATTAATCATGTAAATGAATGTAACACTAGAAAAACACTGTATATTCGTTGACAAGTCCAGCAATTTGTAATATTAGTTTAACATTACTTCGTTATATTGACTTTGGACCCACTGGGTCATATGTAATAGTTGTACTAATCATAATTAAAATAAGGAGCTTGATATGATTAATCAAATCTCTCAGCAAGATCTAGAGTTTATTTACTCAAATGCTGTAAACACCATTCAGTCTGAAATGAATTTTTCGGATGCTGTAGTAGAACTCGAAAATGCTGCACGTGCAGGTCATGGCAAAGCTGCCATGTTTTTAGCAGAACTTTATTTACAAGGTTTTCGCGTTGAACGTGACTCATTGAAGGCACAATATTGGCAAGACATGGCCACCATGCAAGCATAATTAAACGTCACCGAGGTGGCGTTTTTTTTGGTCTTCCTTTTTACAACATTATATTTACTTACGATATAACGCAATGTTTAAACATAACTTTCATAAAGCTCATTTAAAATAACTACAAGATCTATTCGTTGTCTGTGGCACTATTATCATGAAAACATATATTAAATTACAACCAGCAACTAAAGATTTCATTTTCAAGATCTCTGTTCTAAAAACCATGATGTACTGTGGCGTGCTATGGGGTTTGTATCACCCTGACCACCAAGGATGGGCCATTAAATCTGAACACGCAGAAAATATTTTTCCCTTTTGGATGAATGCTTTTCAAGCCATTCAATATGCAAAAATCCACTGGCCAAACTATGTGCCCAAAAAAATTACCCCTCAAGATTTTGAACTCTCCTTATTACCAACCTTGATGCGTTTAGAGGTTTCACCAGCATTGTTTAATCACAAAAATCGTCGCTTCAAACTCTCTACCGCGCAAATGAAACATTTGTTTTTTGGTTACAAAACCCAAATCGCGATTGCCTCTTGATATACGATTTTGGAATATTAAGGAACTATTAAAATATTGGAATATCAAAGATATTTAATGATGCAGCAGGATTAGTCTCAACAAATGCTTGAAACCAATTGTAATATGATGAAATATCAGTTATTAAAATAGTGAATGGACAGCAAGAGTGAAGTGAGAAAAGAATATGACAACTGTAGCGCAAGTACTTCAAAATAAGAATAATATCGAAATCTCGACCATTGAACCTGCCGCAACTGTGCTTGAAGCCATCACGCTGATGGCCAATAAAGGCATAGGTGCAGTAGTGGTGGTCAAAGATACTCAGGT
The DNA here is from genome assembly GCA_964579445.1 of uncultured Acinetobacter sp. Taxonomy (GTDB): domain Bacteria; phylum Pseudomonadota; class Gammaproteobacteria; order Pseudomonadales; family Moraxellaceae; genus Acinetobacter. Next base: position 22,062 of record CAZOGM010000001.1, on the reverse strand, counting down.
GGTCGGTATACTCTCAGAACGTGATTACACCCGTAAAATTGCACTGATGCAACGTACTTCAGATCACACCACTGTCGCAGAAATTATGACGGGTACGGTATTGTCGGTCAATCGATCCAACACCGTAGATGAGTGTTTAAACCTGATGACGGATCGTCATATTCGCCACTTACCTGTCATTGAAAATGATCTACTGGTTGGACTTGTCTCGATTGGAGATTTGGTCAAAGCGACTATGGAAGATCAAAAAGTATTAATTGATCAACTACAACACTACATTTCGGGTTAAGCATTGCAGTACCGAATATTTTTTAATAAAAATCTGAGATGATAAGAAGCCCAGTTCAAACTGGGCTTCTTTATCACTAAATCACCAAATATTGATATCTAAATTAGTTTAAGCCTAATTTTTCAGCGACATAGTCAGAATCTTTATCGCCCCGACCCGATAAATTCACCACAATATTAATATTTTTAGACATTTTTGGTGCTTCACGAATTGCCCATGCAACCGCATGCGAGCTTTCAAGCGCAGGAACAATACCTTCCACACGTGACAGACGCATAAATGCATCCAGACACTCTTGATCTGTAGCTGTACTATATTCAACGCGGCCTAAATCCTTTAAGAAACTGTGCTGCGGGCCCACTCCCGGATAATCAAGACCTGATGCAATCGAATGCACAGGTAAAGGCTCACCGTGCTCATCCTCCAAAACATAGCACGCCATACCATGTAATTGACTAGGCTTACCTAGCGTTAATGTCGCAGAGTGCTGATTGGTGTCTAACCCAAGTCCTGCTGGCTCCACACCGACAAGCTTTACCTCAGGATCATTTAAAAATGCAGTAAATGCACCCATCGCATTGGAACCACCACCAACACATGCCACAATATAATCTGGATGCTGATCAAAACGTGCTTTCGCTTGGACTTTAATTTCATCACCAATAATGGCTTGAAAGTCACGAACCATTTTTGGAAATGGATGCGGTCCAACCACAGAACCAATGGCATAGATAAAACTTTGTGGATCTTTTAAATATTCTTCGAAAGCGCTGTCTACAGCATCTTTTAAAGTCGCTGTACCGCGAGTCACCGCAATTAAAGTTGCACCCAAAATTTTCATTTTGACCACATTGGGATGTTCTTTTTCAATATCGACCTGACCCATGTGAATTTCACATGGAATTCCCACGAGCGCACACGCGGTTGCCAAAGCAACACCATGTTGACCTGCACCCGTTTCAGCGATCACTTTCTTTTTGCCCATATATTTGGCAAGTAAAGCCTCACCCAAACAATGGTTAATCTTATGTGCACCCGTATGGTTTAAGTCTTCACGCTTTAGATAAATTTGCGCGCCACCCAGTTGATCTGACAGACGCTTTGCATGAAACAGTGGACTTGGTCGACCTACATAATGCGTAAATAAATCTGTAAGCTCATTTTTAAATGCTTCACTGTGGCGAATTTCTTCATAGGCAACATTAATATCATCCATCGCCTGTTTAAGATGCGGTGGAATAAACTGACCACCATAAACACCAAAAAAACCTTCTTCATTTGGAAGCGCAATACCATGAATTTGATGTTCCATGCGTGATTCCTCTTGGTGTACCAGTAAAAATTTAAATAAAAATTAGCGAGCTAGATATTTGGTCATATCTTCAATACCTTTGAGACTCATTGGATACATGTGATCATCAAACAATTGTTTGATTAAACCGATGGTTTGGGTGTAATTCCAATAGTTTTCAGTCTCAGGATTTAACCATGCTGTTTTTTCATAATGATTGCGTAATCGACGCAGCCAAACTTCACCTGATTCTTCATTCATATATTCAACAGATCCGCCTGCCGAACGCAGCTCATAAGGCGCCATGCTGGCGTCGCCGACCACGATCACACGGTAATCTTTAGCATAGGTGTTGAACAAATCTTGCGTATTCATCTTGGTGGATGAGCGACGACGATTGTCTTTCCATACATAATCATAGAGACAGTTATGAAAATAGAAATATTCTAAAGTCCTAAATTCAGTTTTGGCGGCGCTAAAAAGTTTTTCGCACTGCGCGATATAGGCATCCATAGAACCGCCTACATCAAACAGCATCAGTACTTTCACGCGGTTACGGCGTTCAGGCACCAACTGCACATCCAAAATACCCTGCTTCGCCGTTTCTCGAATGGTCAGATTAATATCTAACTCTTCAGCAGCACCTTGACGTGCAAATTTACGTAACCGACGCAGCGCTAATTGCATTTGACGGGTTCCTAAAATTTGCTCATCGTCAAGATTCTGATATTTACGCTGCTCCCAGACTTTAACTGCCGATTTTTTACGTCCAGGACCCCCAATTCTCACCCCTTCAGGATGGTCACCAAAAGCACCAAAAGGAGATGTTCCTCCCGTGCCAATCATACGATTACCACCTTGATGCTTCTTATGCTGTTCACGTAACCGCTCTTCCAGCATTTTCATGAGCTCTTCAAGCGAACCTGCTTTTTTTAATTCTTGACGTTGCTCAGGCGTTAAATGCTTTTCCAACAATTCTAAATCGAACCAATCTTTCGGTAGATGATTCATCTTATTGAGTAAATCATCGATATCAAAGGTCTGAATCCCTTCGAAATAATCTTTTATGGCACGGTCATATTTATCAAAGTATCGCTCGTCTTTGACCATGACCGTTTTCACCAGTTGATAGAACTCGTCTTGATCTGCGAACACCAAGCCTTGAGCAATGGCTTGATTTAAATCAACCAACTCACGTGTGGTAACGGGTATCCCGTATTTTCGCAAGGTATAAAATAATCTTACGAACATGCGCGAACCCTACTATCGGCGTGTCATAAAGGCAAGACGTTCAAGCAACTGCACATCTTGTTCATTTTTAATGAGCGCACCGTACAGCGGTGGAATCGCTTT
>CAZOGM010000001.1:0-19029 GCA_964579445.1 uncultured Acinetobacter sp. | reverse complement strand
TCAGGTAATTCTTTTTCGTTATTTGAGGTAATAATCACGATAGGACGCTGTGTTGCCGTAATCGTTTCACCTGTCTCATAAACGAAAAATGACATTTTATCCAGTTCATGCAACAAGTCATTTGGAAACTCAATATCTGCCTTATCAATTTCGTCAATCAATAAAACACAGCGTTCCTCACTGGTGAACGCATCCCACAGCTTACCGGGCTTGATATAGTTTTTAATGTCGTAGACACGCTCATCGCCCAACTGGCTGTCACGTAAACGGGACACGGCATCATACTCATATAAGCCCTGTTGTGCTTTAGTGGTCGACTTGATGTGCCAAGTAATCAGCTTTAATCCCAGACTTTCAGCCACCTGTTCAGCCAATAATGTTTTACCTGTACCGGGCTCACCTTTGACCAAAAGTGGTTTTTGTAATGCACGTGCTGCTTTTACAGCAAGTTTTAAACTGTCTGTTGCGATGTACTGATCTGTACCCGAAAATTGTTGAGTATCTACTGACATGTTAAAGCCTTATTTTTCTTAAAGTGGTGATGTTGTTTTAATATCTACGGATGAATTTTTTGTATTTTTATTGGCCTGATATTTAGACCAAAAATACCCTACGCAAAGTCCGACTCCAATCACAAAAGCAATAAGAGAAAAGTTGGACCAAATGATCGGTGAGTCTTTGGTTAGTACACCAAAAACCAAACCAAAAAAAGCAGGTGCAATAGCAGAATTGGGACCTTCCGAGATTGTCGGAGTCGCCAGAATTGCAAAAATCACAATCCATGTGATTCCACCCAGTGGTGAAGGCAGTCGCTTAGCGATCGCATACCAACACCACAGTATGATCAAAGTGCCAAGAACATAAACTGTAATGGCAATACTGTCTTCTGGAATTGAATCGAGTACTGATAAAAATTGAGTCCATATTCCGGATTGATCTTCACGCACCGCGTAACCCCTCTGGTTCTACAGCATTCGGGTTAATTAAACCCTCTGGTGGTAGTTGCAAGAAATAGCCATTATTTTGAATAGAATCCATTACATGCATGACGTTGGCACGTGCTAATTTCTTTCCTTCATGCAATTCAAGTGACATGACAAAGGTCGCACGTCCAAACGCACTTTTCATCGCATCTGACAATACAGCAAGTGGGTCAGCCGCTTCTTGATCATCTGAAGAATTGACACGAGCAACGTAGAGATACATTTCGTCTTTTTTGCTCGATTTATAGATTTCACACCACATTTGCATACAACACCCATTAAACATAATGCAAAGCATACATTAAAATAATGTTGGAAACATTAACCTTTGTTAACGCATCAGTCGCCTTTTAGACAACTGAGAGTTCTTTAACCAGTGGCGTGCTGAGCCATGATTTGTCATATCAAATGTTTATTCAATCACTTTCATCTGCGCAGTCAAATATTCAGCATCTTGATGCAAAAGTCGAATCAATGGCTGTGTTAGCAGCTCGTATCGCCATCCCAGTAAATACTGTGGCAAATCTTGTTCATCCCCTCGAAAAACCACATGTTGATATAATGCACTGAGCCACTTCTTGCGCATAATCACTTCTTTTGGAATCTGAATATCCACTGCCGCTTGTTCGATCAAATCATCCACGGTTTGAGTGACATCTTTTGAAGAATGACGAATGGGTCGTGCAATACGAAGCGGCCACTCATCCGGTGCAGGTAAAGTCTGCATAATATCTAAAATAGTTTTGCCAAATTCACGCACGACATTTGGACGAATATTTTTGATCTGCGATAACTGAAAAGTATTCTTCGGGTTTTTTTCAACCAGATCAATCATAGTGGCATTTTTCAGCACAAAACTGCGGGGTTGATTCAGTGCTTTGACCATTTCCTCACGCCATACACTGAGCAGTTGCAACTGCATTAACTGTTTACGTGAATGTCGATAATTTCCCACTTCTGCATAGAGTTTTTCTTTAGGCGTATCGGTTGCAATTTCTAAAGTTAAATTTGAGCAGTCTTCGAGCACATAGTCATAGAGTTGTTTATTATTCAATTCTACTTGAAGTTTATCTGAGAGTTGCATGATATATAGCACGTCATTTGCAGCATATTTTTTTTGCTCTAAACTTAACGGGCGTGCTAACCAATCTGAACGGGTTTGCCCTTTATCGATATCAATATCAAGGATGTGTTTGAGCGCATTTTGATAACTCACTTGTAACCCATGTCCCAAAAATGACATAGCGACTTGAGTGTCAAACACATTATCTAAATGAGCTTGATTTGAATAATGATAAATAAGATCAATATCTTCACCACACGCATGAAAAATATTTTGCTTGGCTTTAAAAATTTTTTGCCAAAATGCAGTCAAATCCAGAGATGTGCCATCCAGCAGAAATACTTGATTATTCACGTTAATTTGTAAAACACCAAGTTTTGGCCAAAAAGTATCTACCTTTATGAATTCTGTGTCTAAACCATAGATTGTGGCTTGGCTCATCAAAGCTAAAACACTTTCTAATTCACTTTGTTGACTAATAAATTGGAACATATCTGTCTGGATCAGGTATTACATTTCGTATTGAATATTCTAACCGAATATATAAATTTTAAATATAACTTCCAGATACAACTGCCACACAAAGTCATGTTTATTAATTAAAAATTATTATAAAATTGTAACCTTAAGAGGTTTAAAGACTTAAAAACCGCATTCTAAAATAAAATTTCGCTAGGCAAAATCTAATGTTTCTTTATATGTGTATTTTAACGTGAAAACGCACATATTTACTGGTTTATTTTTTTGAAAAAAATAAGCACTTAAAGTGCTTATTTCATTTGCATACGATTATGGACCGCTTGACTTAAGGTATGACTATCGACATATTCAAGTTCACCACCTTGCGGAACACCTTGTGCAATTCTGGTCATACGAATAGGTAAATGTCGTGTAGCCTCAACCAGATAGTGCGCAGTTGCCTGCCCTTCTACCGTGGCATTGGTCGCGAGTACCACTTCTTCAACTTCGCCTTGTGCCAAACGCTGAATTAAAAATGGAATCCCGACTTCCTCTGGACCAATCCCATCTAAGGGAGACAAATGCCCACCTAAAACATGATATTTACCGCGAAAACTACCACTTTGTTCAATCGCCATGACATCCGCAGGTGACTCAACCACGCAGAGCAATGACGCATCTCGATCATGGGACAAACAGATATTACAGACTTCATTTTCTGTCAAAGAGTGACATACACTACACTCATGAATGTAAGACGTCGCCTCATTGAGGGCTTGCGCTAAGCCAATTGCGCCTTGCTTATTTTTCATAATCAGATGCAATGCCATCCGTTGAGCCGATTTAGGCCCAACGCTTGGCAAAATTCTTAAGGCTTGCACCAGTTGATCAAATCGATCACTAAACACAAATAGACTTCCTTAGAACATTCCTGCAAGGCCTGGCGGTAAACCCATACCTGAGTTCGCGCCTTTCATTTTTTCTTCAGACACCGCTTCAGCTTGACGTGCAGCATCGTTCATTGCAGCAGCGATTAAATCTTCGATCATATCTGGATCATCTTGTAAAAGCTCAGGGCTAATTTCAATACGCTTGACCACGTTACGACAAGTCATGGTGACTTTAACCAAGCCACCACCTGCTTCTGCATGAACTTCAGTTAGCGCAAGCTCTTCTTTCGCTTTCTTAACGTTCACTTCCATATCTTTTTGCATGCGCTGTGCTTGTTGCATAAGCATATTGATGTTCATAAAAAATCTCCGAACAAAAAAATTAAAACCAAATGATGAGTTAGATCAGGTCTAAACCACGTTGAATATCTGCAATGATATCATCTGCATCTTCCAAACCAACAGATAAACGTATCAAGCCCTCAGAAATTCCTGCAGCTTTCTTCGCATCATCCGATAATTTACCATGTGTTGTAGTCGCAGGATGGGTAATAGTTGATTTTGCATCACCTAGATTTCCTGTAATCGAGATAAATTGAGTATTGTCGATGACGTTCCATGCACCTTCACGACCACCTTTAACCACGAAAGAGACAATCCCGCTAAAACCTGTTTGCTGTTGTTTCGCCAGCTCATGACCAACATGATCAGACAAACCTGCAAAATAAACCTTTTCAATTTTATCGTGAGTCTGTAACCACTCTGCTACTTTCTGTGCACTTTCTGAGTGAGCTTTCATACGAATACGTAGTGTCTCTAAACCCTTTAAAAACACCCATGCATTAAATGGACTCATAGATGGCCCAGTCGTACGCACATAGCCAAATACATCTTCAAGCAGTTGTGCATTACCCACCACTGCCCCGCCTAAAGCGCGGCCCTGACCATCTAAATATTTAGTAGCAGAATAAACCACAAGATCTGCACCTAATTTTAAAGGCTGCTGTAATACTGGGGTACAAAAACTGTTATCAATGGCAAGGAGTGCATTATTGGCATGTGCAATATCAGCTAAAGCACGAATATCTGCAATTTCAGACAATGGATTTGACGGCGATTCTACAAAAAGCAATTTGGTTTCGGGGCGTACCGCATTTTTCCACGCGTCCAAATCTGTTAAATCGACAAAATCAACGCTTACACCAAACTTAGACACATATTTTTCAAATAAGGCAACGGTTGAACCAAATACAGCACGTGAACAAATCACGTGATCGCCCAATTTCAAAAATGACATCGCAACTGCCATAATCGCAGCCATACCTGTGCTTGTGGCAACTGCACGCTCAGCACCTTCCATTGCAGCCAAACGTTTTTCAAACATGGCAACCGTCGGATTGGTGAATCGCGAATAAATATTTCCAGATTCTTGACCTGAAAATTTAGCAGCAGCTTCAGCAGCATTTGCATACACGAAAGATGAAGTGAGAAAAATAGGTTCTGCATGCTCACCCTCAAAACTACGTGTATGACCTGTACGAAGTGCTAATGTATCAAGTTGATATTCGATGTCGTTTTGTTGGCTCATGGGGTTGACTCAGTCGATAGACTGCCTTTGTAAATAATTGCCAACATTTTGAGCGCCTACAGCATTTAAGGTCAAGGTAAAATATACAAATATCGCTTACACTTCGAACAAATCAGATGATTATGAGAAATTCACAGCTCATGCAACAATTCAAAAACAGCTTATTCAATAAACAAAGCAAACTAAAAAATTTAATCACACGAATTTTCTATGGTAAATCATTGGTTTTATCTCAAGCGACAGCTTATGACGTCATTGGGACTTATAATTCCAGTAAGATTCGCTATTACGCTGCGCCTGAAAAAAAGTATTTAGAACCTTTAGTGTTTGTCGCACCCCTTGCGATCAAAATGGATATTTATGATTTGTATCCGTACAGATCTTTAATTAAATATTATGTAGATCAAGGCTTTGATGTTTATTTAATCGACTGGGGCTATTTGAGTTATAAAGACCGTGATTTGGATTTTCTGAGCTTCATTGATGATGCGATTCCACAGTGCATTGATCAAATTCGAGCGCATTCAAAATCAGATCTTATTTCTTTGCATGGCTGGAGCATGTCGGGCATTTTCGTTTTACTGTATGCCGCATTACAAAAACCGAATCATATTAAAAATCTCGTGGTTTTGGGCAGTCCGATTGACAGCTATGCTTCGGGCGGGATCGGCAAGCTGTATGCGCGCGTCAATCGTTATTTAGATGGTAATCGAAATTTACAGCGTAAAATTTATGCAGGTGATATTCCTAAACGCCTACTCCATACATCAGGACGACTCAATGCATTTGGTTTTAAAATATTAGATCCAAAAGGTTGGTATGAAGGTCATAAACAATTACTCAGCAATTTGGATGATAAAAAACTATTACATGAACATGCGACCTTAGGTTATTTTTTAAATCACATGATTGATTACCCCGCAGGTGTCAACCAAGACATGCTGTTTAATGTGTGGTTAAGAAATCCGCTGAATCAAGGTTATATTGAATTAAAAGACAAGAAAATCGAGTTAAAAAATATAGATTGCTCACTCTTTGTTGGTGCGGGTCGTAGCGATCAAATGGTCACTGCCGATGCCGTTAGACCATTGACTGAATTGACAAGTAGCCAAGATGTCACGTTTACTCTCATTCCAGGTGGACATTTGGGCTTAATGTCGAGCCAAAAAAGTGCTGAAGAATTTTGGCCAGTACTATCCGAATGGCTCGCAAAAAGATCAACACATCTAACCGTACACGACGAAACATCAATAGAGTAAATCACATGACAACAGTTGCATTTATTGGATTAGGCGCAATGGGTTACCGTATGGCAGCACATTTACCCAAACATTTTGACTCCGTTTTGGTCTGGAATCGAAATTTTGATAAAGCCAAGCAACATGCAGCTGAGTTTGCAACACAAGCCGTTACGCTATCTGAAGCTGCGCAAGCCGACATCATTTTTTCATGTTTACCTACCAGCCAACAAGTTGATGAGATTATTCATCAAGTCCAGATTAAAGCTGGGGCAATTTGGATTGACTGCACCAGTGGCGTTCCTGAAACTGCACGCGCGCAAGCCACGTACTTAAAATCTAAAAATGTATCCTTTTTAGATGCCCCAGTCAGTGGACAAACCATCGGTGCGGAAAATGCGACGCTGACTTTTATGGTTGGTGGTGACGCTGAAACTTTCCACAAAGCCCTTCCTGCGATGCAAGCACTGGGAAAACTGATTAAACATGTGGGTGAATCAGGTGCAGGATTTGCTGTTAAAGCTGTAAATAATATGTTACTTGCTGTGCATTTGTGTGCAGCAGCTGAAGGCTTTACCACACTCAAAGCTCACGGCGTAAACTTAAATGAAGCCCTCGATTGCATCAATGCTTCAAGTGGCAAAAGTGGGGTGACTGAAAATGTATTCAATCAGCGTATATTTAATCGAAGCTTCCCGAATACCTTTGCCCTGCCTTTGTTAGCGAAAGATACCGGAATTGCTTTAGACTTGGTTCGAGATGCCAAACTCTCTGCCCCTGTTATTGCATTAACTCAAAGTTTAATCCAAGCAGCAAGTGACACATTAGATGCTGACAGTGACTTTTCCGCGGCAGTAAAAATGTACGAATCATGGAGTAAAATTACCTTAGAATAATTTTTCGCCATTGAAAACCCTTTATTTGGACGTATAATAATTTACGTGACAATACAAAATGTCCATTTGAGGGTTTCTCATGAATAAATTTTTAATTTCGATTATCGCTGCATGTTCTATGTCAGTTGGGGTAAGTGCTTTTGCAGATACTGCAAAAGAATGTGAAAAATTAAAAGATGATTACAACGTCATTTACGCAGCTAAAGGTTTCTGTTTTAAAGATCCTGAAGCCAAAGCAAAATTTGGTGATGCTAACTGTAATACTACTAAGCCAAAGTTTAGTGAAAGAGAGCAACAAAAACTTGACTCGATTAAGGATCGTCAGAAAGAATTGAACTGTAAATAAAAGTTCAACGACTGACAGCAAGGAATACACATGACTTACGATGATCAAAATATATTTGCACGAATTTTACGCAATGAACTTCCTGCGATTAAAGTCTATGAAGATGATCAAGTTTTAGCTTTTATGGACATCATGCCTCAAGCTGAGGGTCATACACTTGTGATTCCTAAGTCACCTGCTGTGACCTTACTTGATTTAGATCCAAATGTTGCCGCTTATACCATTCAAGTTGTGCAAAAAGTGGCAAAAGCCATGGAAAAAGCGCTCGATGTGAAAGGGATTGTGTTAATGCAATTATCAGGTGCTGCTGCAGGTCAAACTGTACCGCATATACATTTTCATCTGATTCCAAGTTCAGTACATGAACTGGGTAAACATGCCATGAAGATGGGTGATCAAGCTAAAATTCAAGAACTTGCAGACAAGATTAAAGCAGCACTTTAGTTATTCACGCCGTGATTTGATTGATTCTTAAATGGAGCTTCGGCTCCATTTTTGATGTCTATATATTTTAGCTTGAGAAGTTAATACATCTCGAAAAAGATTCGAACATCACAAATTATCCAGTTGATTATGGACTTAAATACCTGTTTTTACTAAAATAAAATTATTTTCTATATCAAAAAAAATAAAAGTCGATTTAATCAATTTGCAATATTTCCTTAACATGAATGACTTATTGCTCACCGATACTTAGCTCCATTAGAGAGCGGTAGACACAATAACAATGCTACTGCTCATGATGATCTCGGACAAAGAAGACCGTCTTTACTGGAGCTACAAATGAAAAAAACACTTTGCGCATTGGCAATTGGGGCAACATTGTTCATACCTGCTTTGGCTATGGCCGCAGACATTGACATTTATGGTCGCGCTCATGTGTCAATGGATTATTTAGACAATGGTAATAACTACAATGAAGTTGGGCTTTCTTCAAATGCATCACGGTTGGGTTTCAAAGTCGAACAAGAAATTAATGACAGTTTTACTGCTTTTGCTCAAATTGAACAAGAAGTGAATTTTTCAAGCGGTAGCCAAGATTCTAAAGGTGTAGATTTCGCAACTCGAGATACTTTTGCAGGTGTCAAAGGTGATTTTGGTCAGGTTCGTGTTGGTCGTTTCGACAGTCCATTTAAAGCAGCACGAGGCCCAGTCAATTTCTTTGGCGATCAAGTCGGCGATTTACGTAACGTCGCACGTGTAGGTGATGCTCGATTTGATGAACGTAATGAAAACACTATCGAATACAAATCACCTAAATTGGGTCCTGGTATTATAGTCACAGGTGCATTGTCCTTACATGAAAGCACTAGCCCTGATCAAAATGCTGATAAAGATAAAGCCTATGATATTGCAGTTGCTTATAAAGCTGGCGCGGTTGATTTGGCAGCAGCTTATGAGCACTACGAAGAAAATCGCGATAAAGGTGAACGTGATGGTATTCGTTTGGCAGGTGCATATAAAATCATTCCAGATTTGAATCTGGGTGCTTTTTACCAATATACCACCTTGGACAACCCGGGTAATAAACCGTTAAATGAAGATGCCCATGTATTTGGTGTCGCTGCTGACTATAAGCTTGCAGCAAAAACATATATACGCGGACAAGTGTTCCATCGTAATGTCGATGCAGATGATGCCAATGCAACACTCATTGCAGCAGCCATTGAACAACGTTTTGACAATCAATTCCGCGTATACGGCAACCTTGCCACGGTACTGAATGACGAAAAATCGAATCTTACCCCTTGGGCACAAGGACGTAGCAACGTTGCCAGTGGTAGCGCTGGGGATGATGCAGTCGGACTGTCAGTCGGTATGCGTTACGACTTCTAAATCTAGCATTAATTAAGTTGTGCACCCTCTATAGATTAAGTCAATCCGTTGAGGGTGCTTTTATTTGCAGGGTATAAAAATCAACTGCCTGTTAGATCAGTCTAAAAAAAATTAAAATTTATAAATTTAGATCATTAGATTCAGCTATATTCAAGTAAAATGTAATTCTAATGTCACAATCAAGACGTACCATGCCCACAAGGTCTAAAAAGACCATTGTTATTTAAATGACACATAAATTAATTCTATATTGCTACTTTGCTTAAGAAAATAAAACACTATAAACACATCACAGTTCTAGGCTAGTCATCCACAATATCCATAAATGTGGCATTGAGCAAATGAACCAAACCATGAGGATTCAACCCAATATCTAAACCACGCTTACCCCCACTGACATAAATTTTTTCTTTGGATTGAGCCGATGCATCAATCACGGTTTTTAAACGCTTTTTCTGTCCCAATGGACTGATTCCACCGACCAAATAACCCGTCAAACGCTCTGCATCTTTGGGCTCTGCCATATGCAGTTTTTTACAGCCCAATGCTTGAGAGACTTTCTTTAAATTCAGATGATGATGTACTGGTAAAATTGCCACAAAGAAGTTCTTATCATCTGTGACCATCAATGTTTTAAACACATCCTCTACATTTAAACCGAGTTTTTCAGCAGCTTCTAAACCAAAACTTTTGGCATTTACATCATGATTATATTCATGCACTGAAAAATCAATTTTATGACTTTTCAGGAGTTTCATTGCAGGTGTCATACGCGTTAAGTATTGATGATTTAAACTGATTATAAGCCTATAAAAAAACAATTGTTAATTTGCTTAGGCTATTTATTTTTCTTGTGTCTCAGGCTTGATCATGTTTAAAATCGAGGAAAAGAATGAAATCTAATATAAAATGCCATCTATTTATCAATTAAAACCCACTTTTCAGAATCTACTTCGTCCAACAGTTAAATGGCTCTATCAGATTGGCATTACTGCAAATCAAGTGACCCTCATAACAATGTTTATCTCCATCGGACTGGCACTGTTTCTTTATGTTTATTTTCTGAGTCAACCACCACATTGGATGCTATTACTTTTACCGTTATGGATGCTGATTAGGATGGCATTTAATGCCATCGATGGAATGTTGGCACGCGAGTTCCATCAGCAGTCTAAACTCGGTGCATTTTACAATGAGTTGTGTGATGTAATTTCAGACACGGCGCTGTATTTATGCTTTATTGCTTTTGGTTTTATACAGAATGAAGTATTACTGCTCATCGTATTCCTTGCAATTTTAACTGAATACGCAGGTGTAATGGCACCTTTAATTGGCGCCGAACGGCGTTATGATGGCCCTATGGGTAAGAGTGATCGAGCATTTTGGTTCAGTCTTTTGGCCGTCATCATTGTCACCGTTCCTGTCTTTTCCTCTAACAGCATTTATCTCAGTTATTTGTGTAACGGTTTACTGATATTTATTGGCATTTTGCTCAGCTTAACCTTGTACAATCGAATTAAAAAGAGTCTCATACTCAGTAGCGGTAATGATTAATCTAATAATCCGAACAATAAAGAATGGATCTCCCTATGCATAACCACACACAAAACACTTTTATCACGCATGATCAAACGCCTATTTTTTATCAGCACTGGGCAAGTTCTGAGCCCCTTAATGAAAAGCGTGCCATTTTATTGTTCCACCGTGGGCATGAGCACTCAGGTCGTATGGCGCATTTGGTCGAGGAATTAAATTTAACAGACTTTGATTTTTTCGCTTGGGATGCCCGTGGACATGGAGAGTCACCGGGTGATCGTGGTGATGCGCCCAGTTTTTCTGCCTGCGTCAAAGACATTCAATATTTTGTACAACATATTCAAAAAACCTATGACATCGCTGAGCAGAATATCGCTGTTATTGGGCAAAGTGTAGGTGCTGTACTCTCAGCCACTTGGGTCCATGATTATGCACCCAAAATTCGCGCACTATGTTTAGCCTCACCTGCCTTTGACATAAAACTTTATGTGCCATTTGCAGAACCTGGACTCCGCGTTTTAGAAAAACTTCGTGGTAATTTTTTTATACAAAGTTATGTCAAATCAAGCATGCTTACACATGATGTTGAACGTGCCAAAAGTTATGATACAGACCCAAAAATAGCGAAAGCAATTTCAGTGCGTATGCTACTTGGACTGTATGATGCCTCAAAAAGAATTGTCGATGACGCACAGCATATCTTTATTCCAACACAAGTACTCTGTTCCGGTTCAGACTTTGTGGTTGAACAAAAACCTCAACTTGAGTTTTATCAAAAACTGCCACATCCCAAAAAAGAATTTCATGTTTTAGAAGGATTTTTTCACGACACCTTGGGTGAAAAAAATCGTAAAGTTGCGATCGATAAAATTCGTCGTTTTATTGAACAATGTTTTAGTACCCCTTATCAAGCACCCGATGTGCTGCATGCTGACAAAATAGGTTCAAGCTGTGCCACTGCAGAAAATCTAAGTGCAAAATTGCCCTCTAAATCGTTTAAAAATGCTTTCTGGGGAATCACCAAAAAGAATTTAAAAATAGGCAGTCTGGTGTCTAAAGGACTCAAGATTGGTGAAGATACAGGCTATGACTCGGGCAGTACCTTAGATTTTGTCTACCGAAATCAATCTGAAAGCTCAAATCCATTGGGTAAAATCATTGATCGGCAATATCTCAACGCGATTGGTTGGCGTGGCATTCGCATGCGTAAACAAAATATTGAACATCTTGTTGAAAAATATGCGACGCTGTTAAACAAAAAATCTAAAGCGCTAAGAATATTGGACATCGCTTCTGGTCATGGTCGCTATATCTTGGATGCTGTAGAACATTTATCGACACGCCCTGAATCGATTTTGCTTCGAGATTATAGTGACTTAAACGTGCAAGCAGGTCGGCAGTTGATTGCGGAACGTGGACTTTCAGATATTGCCCAGTTCGTACAAGCGGATGCTTTCGATACTGCGTCTTTGGCCGAAATACAGCCGAAGCCCACCCTTGCAGTTGTATCGGGCTTATATGAGCTGTTTAGTGACAATGCTTTACTCAATCAATCTTTAACTGGACTCAGCCAAGCCATTGAAACAGGCGGCTACCTGATTTACACCGGTCAAATTTGGCATCCACAACAAGAGTTTATTGCACGCGCGCTGACATCGCATCGTGAAGGTGATGCATGGGTAATGCGATTACGCTCTCAAGCTGAAATGGATGCACTGGTTGAACAAGCCGGTTTCAAAAAAATTGATCAATGCATCGATGAATTTGGCATATTCACTGTATCTGTTGCAGAAAAAATTTAAACTTTAAAATGAATCCGATTTAGATCACGCTGAGCTTATTGTTTTAGTGTTCTAAATCTTTCCAACACATAATAAGAATAGGAAAGCAACATGCAAGAGTTGACCCGAAAAGCAGGCACATGGAAATGGGGAGCTCTATGCTTGGTTTTTCTTGCCCCGTTTTTTTTCCTAACGTATGGTTTTGCTAATCAATATGCTGCGGGTTTAAGCGATGTGGCATTCATAGTCTTTGATTGGGAGAGACTTATTCCACTTTGGCCTTGGACAATTGTGCCCTATTGGTCGATTGATTTATTTTATGGGCTATCATTGCTTCTATGCTGGAATCTATTTGAGCTCAAACAGCATGTACTGCGTTTACTCTCCGCTCAAATCATATCAATCAGCTGTTTTTTATTGTTCCCTTTAAAATTTACCTTTGAAAGACCTGAATTGAGCGGATTCTTTGGGGTTTGGTTCGATGTACTGATGGGGTTCGATAAACCTTTTAATCAAGCACCTTCGCTACATATTGTATTGTTGGTGATTCTTTGGGACTTTTATCGTCGTCATGTTCGTGGTTACTTCAAATATGCTGTCGATTTTTGGTCTTTTTTGATTGGTGTTTCAGTTTTAACCACGTGGCAACATCACTTTATTGATATTCCAACTGGGCTTTTGGTCGGAGCATTCTGCTTATGGTTATTTCCAACACAGGTGCAATCTCCTTTTACAAAAGACTTAAACCATCGTTTGACCCCAAAGCATCTTAAACTCGGGGTGTATTACCTGATTGCTGCTGTAATATTGAGTCTGATTGCATTTATATTTAAATCTACATGGTTATGGCTTTTATATCCGGCATGTTCCTTAACGCTGGTCAGTCTGGCCTATTTTTTTGCACGAGCGCATTTTTTTCAAAAGCTAGACAATGGTAATTTGAGTGCAGGCGCAACGATCTTATTGGCACCTTATCTGGTGTTTGCATGGGTAAATAGCCGGCTGTGGACCAAAAAGCATCCTGAAGACTCATATGTGATTCAGATTCAACACTATCAGATCTATTTAGGACGAATTCCAACGTCCAAGGATTTAATTGCCTATCAAGCCCTCTTTGATTGCTGTGCTGAACTGCCAAGACCTGATATAACATCTGAACAGCATCAAATTATCAGACAGCATTATCTGAGCCTTGACTTGATTCCCTTGCAAGCCAATCAACTGGCGCAAGCGGTTGAAAATTTTGATCAGCTCTTTTCAGTTCTAAAAACAGATAATCATCTACATGTGAAAATATTGATCTTTTGTGCTTTGGGCTATTCACGTAGCTCAGCAATATTGTGTGCGTGGTTGGTTAAAAATGCATATGTCGCAGATATGCAAAGCGCCATAGAACTCATTCAACAAGCACGCCCATGGATTGTTTTGAATGAAGTTCAAATTCAACAATTGAATCTTTATGTCTTAAAACTTAGAGGGCTAGCACCGTGAGTCTGTCTTTTTTGATCATGGCAAAACTGCTGGGTGCAACGCGAAATCTACTTTTTGCCAGCTATTTCATTTTGAGTTTTTGTCTGATCTATACACTTCTGACCCATAATTTAAACGCCATTGAAATGACTTTAATAGCGCTATCTCTCATGCTCGCTTTATTACATCACTATCTTTCAATTCGTGTTAAATTTGATTCTGATTTACTGCTTATGCTCTATGAACAATTCAGCATAGACCCAACAGCGCAAGTTACACTGACCCAACAGCTAGATCAAACATTAGTAAATTTAGGTCTGATGCCACCAGAGAAAATCAATCGAAAATGGGATTTAAGATTCAAAGGGTGTTTGAAACTGCTAAAAATTCAAACCTTGATACTCATCATACAAATGACACTGTTGTTTGTGCTGATATGTATCTAGTTTATTCAATTCTTAGATTAGCATTTAAAATGTGGATCAATTCATGACTGACCTACCCGTTATTCCACAAAATGATTCCAATCAAAAAAATAAAAATAAAGTGACGGCCTCCTGTGGCAGAGCCATTGCTTTTCTCACGCGTAGAGGCGCGAGATTACTCACAGGCGCGCGGTCGATCTGGTTCGGGTCGCAACCTGAAATGAAACAGCGAATTTTCTACGCCAATCACAACAGTCATATCGATTTCATTTTATTGTGGTCCTCACTCCCGCCTGAAATACGACGTAAAACTCGACCTGTTGCAGCCTCAGACTATTGGATGAAAGATCGTTTTAGACGTTTTTTAATTCAAGATACTTTTTCAGGCGTGACCATACAACGTAATCGTGAAGATCATTCAGATCCACTTGAGCCCATTAAAAAGGTATTAAGTGAAGGAAGCTCTATTATTTTCTTTCCCGAAGGTACACGGAATTTAGAGGACGATGTCCAGCTCTTAACGTTTAAAAGCGGTCTCTACCATTTATCTGAACAATTTCCTGAGGTCGAACTAATTCCTGTCTGGATTTCCAATTTAAAACGTGTCATGCCTAAAGGGGCGATTGTGCCATTACCGTTATTGTCTACTGTAATTTTCGGCGCACCACTGGAAAAAAATCTGCACAGCAATAAAAAGGAATTCCTTGAATATGCCCAACAAGAATTACTAAAATTGAAAGCGGTAGAAAATCAATGACACTCAATAATCTACACCAAACCTATATTTTATTTGGCATATTTGCAGGCATTTTAATTTTTGCTTCAACTGTTGGATTTATGCTTAAACAAAAGGCAGGCGTTAAACCAGCACCTGTTATTGATAATTTAAATGCGCGTATTAATGCATGGTGGATCATGCTGATTGTAATCGCCACCGCCATTTTACTAGGTAATGTTGCATTTATTATTTTATTTGCGCTGATATCCCTGTTCGCATTAAGAGAATTTATTAGTCTATTACCTACACGTCGCGGAGACTATATTCCGCTACTTATTGCATTTTATTTTGTGATTCCCTATCAATATTATTTGGTCTATATCGATTGGTATGGGCTTTATTCTATTTTTATTCCACTCTATGTTTTTTTGTTTATCCCCATCGCCAGTTTAAAAGAAGAAGATACCACACATTTTTTAGAGCGCAGTTCTAAAATTCAATGGGGACTCATGATTAGTGTATTTTGTATCTCACACGTCCCTGCACTACTCAACTTAAAACTCAACAACTTTGATGGTGAACCCATTTGGCTTGCCATTTGGCTGATTATGGTGGTTCAAGCTTCTGACGTGCTGCAATACGTCTGTGGAAAACTATGGGGTAAACATAAGGTGGCACCGGTATTATCACCGTCTAAAACTATCGAGGGTTTAGTGGGTGGCGTGGTTTTAGCTTCTGCTTTAGGGGTTGCTATGTCTTGGCTTACGCCATTTAGTTATTTTCAAGCGGCATTCATCGGTCTCATTATTTGCATGTTCGGATTTTTTGGTGGATTGGTAATGTCTGCCATTAAGCGGGATCGTGGGGTGAAAGATTGGGGACAACTCATACAAGGTCATGGTGGCATGCTTGATCGTATAGACTCTATCTGCTTTTCAGCCCCTATCTTCTTTCATATTCTCAGATATTGGTTTTAATCATCATTTAAATTCAAGATTTCATTTGATTAAGCGTTTTATGCTTTGGCTGAAAAACAAAGATGAAATCATTCCTACTCACGCAGATTTAAGTGCTATATAAAAAATGGCTGCTCTTAATCCGCAAAATAAAGAATGAGTACATCCAACAGAACCTGAGCTATCACACATAGTAATGGCTAAAAATTTAAATATAAAAAGATGATTCAAGATGATTGAGCTTTTTTAATTTTATGGAGGTATTCCATTAAATGCAAAATTCAGTCCGTAATTAAATCCATTCGAAAATCCTAGATTTAACAAAATGCATCAAATCAAAAGTAGAACTGGCTTGACCTCAGATCAATGGATTATTAACATCATCCATTGAAAATTTCTAAACCATCACGGATTTTATTTTGTTGATTCCTCAGTATTTTTTATCTTTAAAATCTAAAATAAACGCTCTACCTCACTTGTCAGTCAAATCTTCTTTGGTGATCCTTTGTGCCGTTGCATTTACGGGATGCTCATCTTTAGGCGGCGGATCTGTTCAAAAGCGTGCAGCGAAACTATCTGAAGGTATCCAACAAGCCTACTCCGTTGCACCAGAAACCGCTAATCGTGTTTCTCCGATGATCATTCAAAGTGCTGCTCAATATCAAGTTGATCCCCTACTGGTTGCTGCCATGATTCGCCAAGAATCCAGTTACCGTAATTATGCAGTCTCTCACGCGGGGGCTGTTGGTCTAACCCAAGTTATTCCACGCTATTGGCAACAAAGCTGTCCAGGCGATTTGTTTGAAGAAAATATCAATATCAACTGTGGTACGTATATTATTGCAAAATACAATCAATCTGCTGGCGATTGGAAAAAAGCATTAGCTTATTACAACGTAGGACCTACGGGTTACAACACAAACCGAAAAATGAAAAAACAAGGCAAGCGATATGCCAAACAAGTCAAGCAGCATCAAAAGGATTTAAAATCGAAACTGTAATACTGTTTTTTCTTATTACTAAGAAAGCCTCATAACGAGGCTTTTTTTAAAACTTTCATCAACAATTAATCAAGTACAACCTTCGTATTTTTAATGATCGCATCTTGCGGGGACTCAACAGCTTTATCCCGTTTAATCAAGTAGATTGCAATAGCCCCAATAATTGCAGGAATGGCTACAGCAATAAAATTCATTTTATGCGGAAGTTCCAAACCCAACAAGTAGCCAATGATAATCGGTCCAACAATCGCACCCATTCGACCAATACCCGATGCCCAACCTAAACCCGTTGATCGAACTGCTAATGGATAGAACTGTGCTACATAACTATAAAGCAAAATACTACAACCGACAGATGCAGCACCTGCTAAAGACACCAGCAAATAGATCACAGGTTGCGGTGAATTAAAGCCCAACCCAATAAGAGCCAATATCCCCACGCTGAGCATGCAGATAATGACAGGTTTAATATGAAAGCGATCTGCGAGTACGCCACCACCTGCCGTACCAATTACAGCACCAATATTAAGTGCTAATAAGAACATTAAGCTACTACCGAGTGAGTAACCAGCTGCCATCATCAGTTTTGGTAACCAACTCCCCAATGCATACAACATCAGTAAACACATGAAGAACGCTAGCCAAAACAATAATGTCCCTCTGGCACGCCCTTCTTGGAAAAGTGCTGAGATAGATGCAGCAGGAACTTTGCTTTCATTAAACATTAAAATGGTATTTGCAGTAATCTTATCTTCTGGTGATAATTTTTGAACAATTGCAGACGCTTTTTCTAATTTTTGTTGTTTAACTAAAAAGGTCAGTGATTCAGGTAAAAACTTCCAAATCAAGGGAATAAATAAAAGTGGTACACCCGCAATCCAGAACATAATCTCCCAACCAAAAGTAGGGGTAAACCATGCACCCAACAAGGCTGCCATAATCCCACCCATGGCATAACCACTAAACATTCCCGTGACTAAGGTACTACGCAATTTTGCAGGGGCGTATTCAGACGTTAACGCCACCAAATTAGGTAATACACCGCCAATACCAAGTCCTGCGATGAAACGTAAAATACCAAATTCAGTCGGATTTGAGGCAAATCCACCTGCAAAAGTGAAACCACTAAATAAAGTGACACAAATTAAAATGACATTTTTTCGACCAATTTTATCAGCCAACATCCCAAAAAACATGGCACCGAACATCATACCCGCAAGTGCTGTACTTGCGAGCATTCCCGCTTGCACCGCACTCATGTCCCACTCTTGCATAAGTAATGGTAAGGTCACACCATTAATGGCTAAATCATAACCGTCAAATAGTACAATAAACAAACACCAGAGAACCACAGTCATGTGGAAGGGTTTAAATTTTGCTTTATCTACAACAGCATTGACATTCACTTCTTGTGTTGTCATTTTCTCACCTCCAAATGTGAGCATTGTTATAATTAATGAATTTACATTCATTTTTTATACAATGAATCTGAATTAGAGATTTGTCTAGTGATTTATTTGCTAAAATAATCCTGATAATGATTCTAAAAATTTAATTGGCAAAAGTTTTCATGTTTAAGGTTTTTATTCTTTAGATGATAAATAATTCAAATCTTATGAGTTAAAATAATATTATCAAAACAATAACTTAGATAAGAAAAGTGAAAATTAAATCTTAAAAGATTGGCATTTTTTATATGATTCATTAATTCGGTATTTGTAACCAAATCTGTAATTGTTAATGGTTCATTTAATGAATTATCCTTGCTTAATATCGATTTAACAAAGATATTACTCACACATATATTATTAAATTCATCTGAAACAATTAAGCTTTAACTTTT